>NZ_MSHA01000102.1:0-143 GCF_001940965.1 Bacteroides sp. Phil13
GTGGGCAAAGATGGATTCGAACCACCGAAGGCGTAAGCCAGCAGATTTACAGTCTGCCCCATTTGGCCACTCTGGTATTTGCCCTTACAGTTAAATAAAGAACTCTTTTTTCCTTATTGTTTTTTTGAGCCTCTTGTCGGATT
>NZ_MSHA01000102.1:179-4558 GCF_001940965.1 Bacteroides sp. Phil13
CTGGCCAGCTGAGCTAAAGAGGCAATTACTCAAAAAATGCAACCGTTACGTTCTAGTGCGAGCGAAACGGCTGCAAATTTAGGCATTTATTTCTTTTCCGCAAAATTTTAGCGAAATTTTATTTGCTCCGTTGTTTTTCCTTGTACTTAACCAGCTGTTTCTCTATGGCTTCAACACTTAAATCGATTGCCTCTTCAAACGTATCGCAGATCTTGCTTGCGTAAAAATCGCCGCTAGGCACAATCACTTTTACGCCAGCTTCTTTATTTTCTGCGGTTTCTGGTTTAACTACCTTTAATGACACCTCTACTTTCTTTATATCATCGTAATACTTCTCCAACTTTGCAACTTTCTTCTGAATAAAGACTTGCAATTGCTCTGACGCGTCAAAGTGAATTGATTGAATTCTTACTTCCATACTTACCTCCTTACTTTTAGGCCCGAGGATGAGCCAGGTTATACACTTTTTTAAGTTCTTCAAAAGTAGTATGCGTATAAACCTCCGTAGTCGCCAAACTCTCGTGGCCGAGAAGTTCTTTTATAGCTCCGAGTTCTGCATCATGATTCAGCATAGTCGTAGCAAAAGTATGCCTCAACACATGAGGACTACGTTTCTTCAACGTTACTACCTTTGACAGGTTTCGTTTCACTAGATTTTCAACAATACTGCGAGAAAGACGTTCCCCATTCTCCCGGACAAAAAATGCATCCGTCCGAACCGGAACTGCTTCATTTCTAACATCGACATACTCCGTCATTGCAATTTTCAGCTCTTCGCCAAAAGGTATCAAACGCTGTTTATTTCGTTTCCCCGTCACTTTAATAAGTGAAGAAGAGAAATCTACATCTTTATTGTCCAATCCTATCAATTCTGAAAGCCTCACGCCCGTGGCATAAAACATCTCAATAATCATATGATCACGACACCCCTTAAAGCCTTCACCAAAATCCACCTCATCCAACAACCTGTCCATATCACTCTCCCGAAGAAAAGCAGGTAACGGTTTCTTATTTTTAGGCCCCGTTATCTTTTGCAATGGATTCACAGCCACCTCACCCTTCCTTAAAAGGAACTTATAAAATGACCTAAGCGAACTTAGCTTCCGGTTTATTGAAGTAGAAGTATATCCCCTGTCCATTAAGGAAACAATCCATTCGCGAACAAGTTCAGCCTTTACTTCCGATGGAGCCGAATCTCCAATTTCTTCTCTCGCAAACTCTTCAAACTGACGCAAATCTTCCCGATAAGACTTTATAGTCTCTTCGGAGTAATTCCGTTCGTACTGAAGATAGTCAAGAAAAGAGTCTGTCAACCACATATATCGCTACATCAAAAATCATGCAACGAATGTATGAAAAGAATTCAATAATTCAAAGGAAATTACGAATTATTAATCTTCTACTTGCTGAAGTTTTTGTACGTAAACTGCACGTTCTTTCTTAAGTCTGTTTACCACAGACGGTTTGTCAAACTGCTGTCTGCTTCTTAATTCCTTAACGATACCAGTTTTTTCGAATTTTCTTTTAAATTTCTTCAGCGCTTTCTCAATGTTTTCGCCTTCTTTTACAGGTACTACAATCATTTTCTTTTTATTAAAATGTTAATGGTTTAAAAATCTCACGATTAAATTGAGCGGCAAAATTACACATAGTTTCTTTATCCACAAAACTTTCCGCCAAAAAATCTGCAAAAAGAAGAAAGAATGCCACAACAAAAAATTCTCAGCCCCAATAGAATAAGCAGGCAAATAGGACATTTGCCGAAAAAAGAAGCCAACTAACATAATACCTGCTCCGTACCAACTCCGCATTCTCTCCATTCAGAGGTACCTCTGACCGCAGAATGTACGGAGCAAGTCGGGGACAGGTCGGGTTCAGCCATGGAGTTGGTATTGTTCATACATTGATAAAAGCATTGATTACCTGCTGCCAACGGACAAAGTACAGTAATCGGCAAAAGATATTCAAAGAAAGTGAGTATCTTTGAGGGATGAATGTTATACCTATATATAAATAGTATATGAGCCAGACAATAAACAATCGGATACAAGCCTTACGGGCTTTGTTCAGTCAAGATGGCATACAGGCCTTTATTATTCCGAGTACAGACCCGCATCTGAGTGAATATGTTGCTCCTCACTGGAAATCCCGGGAATGGATTTCCGGTTTTACAGGTTCCGCAGGAACCGTTGTCGTAACTACCACTAAGGCAGGATTATGGACTGATTCCCGCTATTTCCTCCAAGCTGCCCAACAGTTGGAAGGTACTGAAATAGAGTTATACAAAGAAATGCTTCCTGAAACACCCAGTATCTCCACGTTTTTAAGTATGCAATTAGCTCCCGGTGACACCGTAGGTATTGATGGGAAAATGTTTTCTGCAGAAGCTGTGGAAAACATGAGAGTTAAATTACAGAAACAGCGGATACGGCTGAAAAGTATTTCAGATCCGTTAGATCAATTATGGACTGATCGACCACCAATGCCGGAAGGTCCAGCTTTTATCCATGAAACGAAATATGCAGGAAAAAGCAGCACAGAAAAAATTTCCATTATCCGGGAAGAGTTGAAAAAGTGCAATGCCAAAGCATTATTCCTGTCGGCTCTGGACGAAATTGCATGGACACTCAACCTGCGCGGCAGTGATGTACATTGCAATCCTGTAGTTGTCAGCTACCTATTGATTGAAGAACAACATACACACTTTTTCATCCAACCACAAAAGATTACCCCTGTGGTTGCCAACTATCTAAAAGAAATAGGAGCAAGCCTGCACCCTTATGAGGAAGTGGAAACATACCTCAACCGGATAAATGTGGATAGCCTGCTCATTAACCCGGCTAAAACAAATTACGCCATGTATTCGGCCGTCAACCCCAATTGCAGAATCATTCATGGAGCTTCCCCGGTTACTCTGCTGAAAGCAATTCGTAACGAACAGGAAATAGCCGGAATACACGCAGCAATGCAACGGGACGGAGTAGCTCTGGTCAAATTCCTAAAGTGGCTGGAAGAGGTAGTCCCCACCGGCAAAGAAACCGAGATAAGTGTAGACAAAAAGCTGCATAACTTCCGTGCCGAACAGGATTTATACAAGGGAGAAAGCTTTGACACCATTGCAGGATACAAAGAACATGGGGCAATCGTACATTACGAAGCGACTCCCGAAACAGATGTTCCTCTAAAGCCTGAAGGTTTTCTGCTATTAGATTCCGGCGCACAATATCTGGACGGAACCACAGATATTACACGTACGATTGCCTTAGGCAAACTAACCGAAGAAGAGAAAACAGACTATACATTGATATTAAAAGGACACATCGCACTGGCAATGGCTAAATTTCCTGTTGGTACACGCGGAGCACAACTGGATGTACTGGCACGTATGCCGATATGGCAACGAGGAATGAACTTCCTTCATGGTACAGGGCATGGTGTGGGCCATTTCCTGAATGTACACGAAGGGCCACAGAGTATCCGGATGAACGAGAACCCGATACTCCTGCAACTGGGTATGCTGACATCCAACGAACCGGGCGTATACAAAGCAGGAAGTCATGGAATCCGGACGGAAAATCTGGTTCTGGTAGTTCCTGCTGGAGAAGGAATGTTCGGCAACTATCTGCAATTCGAGACTGTAACCCTCTGCCCTATCTGCAAAAAAGGAATTATTAAAGAACTGCTCACTACAGAAGAAATCGAATGGCTCAACAGCTATCATCAAACTGTATATGAGAAATTATCGCCAAGCCTGAACAAAGAAGAACAGGCATGGTTGAAGGAAGCAACAAGTAAATTATAACCACTAAATAGTAACCAGTATACAAAATGGCATTAATCAAATCAGTCAGAGGTTTCACTCCTGAATTTGGAGAGAACTGTTTTTTAGCGGACAATGCAGCCATCATCGGAGATGTAAAAATGGGACGTGATTGCAGCATTTGGTTCAGCACCGTACTGCGCGGAGACGTAAACTCCATCCGTATCGGAAACGGGGTCAACATACAAGACGGAAGCGTACTGCACACCTTATATGAAAAATCAACCATTGAAATAGGCGATCACGTTTCTGTAGGGCACAACGTCACCATTCATGGAGCTACCATTAAAGATTATGCATTGGTAGGCATGGGCTCTACCATTCTCGACCACGCCATTGTGGGTGAAGGAGCTATTGTTGCTGCCGGCTCACTGGTCTTGAGCAACACGGTCATCGAACCGGGAAGCATCTGGGGTGGTGTTCCTGCAAAATTCATAAAGAAAGTAGATCCGGCGCAGGCTAAAGAGTTGAATCAGAAGATTGCACATAACTATCTGATGTATTCTAATTGGTATAAAGAGTAAAAAAGCGACAGATAGATATAAATAGAAAGCGGGCA
>NZ_MSHA01000102.1:4563-44862 GCF_001940965.1 Bacteroides sp. Phil13
TGCCCGCTTTCTATTTATATCTATTTCTTAGAAATTAATCATACTCAATATTTTATCCGTAGCTCCGGCATTACTGGTGACATAATATCCGGCATTCGTTCCCGTCTCACGCAAGAATTTCTCATCCGTCAGCATCCGGTCGAGCAGTTCTTTCAGTTCCTCGTAATTCTTGATAGAGAAAGCACCCTTAGCTTCTATCAGTTGTGTGGCTTCCATAAATTTCTGATATTTAGGTCCGAATATAACCGGAATTCCGTAGACAGCCGCCTCTAATGTGTTATGAATACCCACTCCGAAACCGCCACCTACATAGGCTATCTCACCATATCGATAGATAGAGGACAGTAAACCGAAGCAATCGATAATCAGGCAATCAGCTTTCAGCACATGCTTTTCGTCCGCACGGGTATAACGCACATACGGGCGTTTCAATTTCCGGATTATCTCTACCAAATGATTTTCATCTATCACATGCGGAGCTATTATAAGTTTTACCTCCGGATGATTATTGAAATATTCGATAAACAGATCTTCATCCGGTTGCCAGGAACTACCGGCGATAAAAGTCATCGTATCATTCTTAAAAAGCTTTACCAAAGGCAATTCTTTGGCCTCCTCACGTATCTGCAAAACCCTGTCGAAGCGTGTATCACCAACTACCGTCACGCGATTGATACCGATCTTACCCAAATAGCGTTTAGAACGTTCATTCTGCACAAACAAATGATCGAAATTACGTAATACGTGGCGATAAGTCCCTCCGTACCACTTAAAGAAAACCTGTCCGCGACGGAATATAGACGAAACACTATATACCGGAATACGACGTTTATGCAATTCATCCAGATAATTCTTCCAGAACTCATATTTGATGAAGAAAGCCATGCAGGGATTCGCTATATCCAGGAATTTCTTCACATTCCGAGGTTTATCAAACGGCAGGTAACATACCACATCCGCCCCACGATAATTCTTACGTACTTCATATCCGGAAGGAGAGAAGAATGTCAGCAATATACCATAATCAGGATATTTGGCACGAATTTTCTCTATCAGAGGACGCCCTTGTTCAAACTCGCCCAAGGAAGCCGCATGAAACCAGATGTAGCGCACATCCTTTTCCAATTGCTGTCTGAGAAGTTCATACACCACCCAATGCCCTTTCATCATTTTACGGGGTTTACGGCTAAAAGGAGCCGCCAGATGCACCAGAAGGTCATAGATACCTATCGCAAGGTCGTAAAACATACTTGTTGAATTAAAAAATTAAAAAGGAGTAAACTATGCCAAGCAGTATTTCTCAATTCTCAATTTTTAACTTTCAATTAAGAAAGTACCTCAATTGCTCGTTTCATACGCGCCAGTGTCTCTTCTTTTCCCAGCACCCAGGAGATGTCGAACATATGCGGACCTTTCCCCTCGCCTACCAGCGTCAGGCGAAAAGCATTCATTATATTTCCGGTATGGTATCCTTTTTCTGCAATCCAGTCCATTACAATCTTTTCCTGATTTTCGATGCCGAAGTCCTCGATACCTGCCAGTACTTCCATTAATTCAGTCATGCACTGGGCAGAATCTTCTTTCCAGCGTTTCTTCACAGTCTTTTCGTCATATTCGGTGGGAGCTACAAAGAAGAAACTGGAAGCTTCCCAAAGTTCGCGCACAAAGCTTACGCGATTCTTCATCATACCTACTACAGTTACCACTTTCTCAAACGGAGCTTCCACGCCCTGTTCTTTCAGAACCGGAACAAAAAGTTCTGCTATTTCCGTATCCGGCTTCAACAATATATATTCATGGTTGAACCAGATTCCTTTCTTGTAATCGAACTTAGCACCAGATTTACTGCAATGACTCAGGTCGAACAATTTTATCAATTCATCCATAGACATGAGTTCCTGATCGTTACCCGGATTCCAGCCCAGCAAAGCCAGGAAATTAATCACTGCCTCAGGCAGATAACCCGATTCACGATATCCGGAAGACACTTCACCGGTTTTGGGATCATTCCATTCCAATGGGAATACGGGAAAACCAAGACGGTCACCGTCACGCTTGCTCAACTTACCGTTACCTTCCGGCTTCAGCAGCAAAGGCAGGTGGGCAAAAGACGGCATCGTATCTTCCCAACCAAAAGCACGGTACAACAACACGTGCAACGGTGCAGAAGGCAACCATTCTTCACCACGAATCACATGGGAAACCTCCATCAAATGGTCGTCTACAATATTTGCCAAATGATAGGTCGGAAGCTCATCTGCTGATTTATAAAGTACCTTATCATCCAGAATAGAAGAATTAATTATCACCTCACCCCGGATCAGGTCGTTTACATGCACGTCTTCATTGGGTTCTATCTTAAAACGAACCACGTACTGCTTACCCTCGGCAATCAATGCATCTACTTCTTCTTTAGAAAGTGTCAGTGAATTACGCATTTGCATACGGGTAGAAGCATCATATTGGAAATTGGCTATTTCAGTGCGCTTTGCTTCCAACTCCTCGGGAGTATCAAAAGCAATATAAGCCTTACCTGCATCCAATAATACTTTCACATACTTCTTGTATATTTCACGGCGTTCGGACTGGCGGTACGGTCCATGCTCTCCACCAAAGCTGACTCCCTCATCGAACGGGATACCCAACCATTTGAAAGATTCCAATATATATTCTTCTGCACCCGGCACAAAACGGTTACTATCAGTATCTTCGATACGGAAAATCATATCACCTCCATGTTGGCGTGCAAAAAGATAATTGTATAATGCTGTACGCACACCACCAATGTGCAACGCCCCTGTAGGACTTGGGGCAAATCGAACTCTGACTCTTCTTTCTGTCATATTTTGCATTACTTATGAGATAATTAGACGGCAAAATTAAACCTTTTTTTCCACACTAATGTTTTTTTTTGTACTTTTCGCAAAAAATTCAACCGATATGAATAAAACCAAGACTAAAAAAAGCTTTTCTTATAGAGATTTGCTGTATAAAGTACTCATATTTATCGGCACGGTAGCTATTATTGTATACTTCCTGCCGCGTGACGGCAAATTTAATTATCAGTTCGATATTGATAAGCCGTGGAAATATGGACAACTTATGGCTACATTCGATTTCCCCATCTATAAGGACGATGCAGTCGTGAAACGGGAGCAGGACAGTATTCTTGCTGCTTTCCAGCCTTATTATCAATTAGATAAAAGTATAGAAAAGATTGCTATCAGTAAGTTGAAAGCAGATTATCAAAGCCATCTGCGTGACATTGTCCCCTCTTCCGACTACATGCGGTATCTGGAAAAAAGATTGTCGGAAATTTATAAGGCGGGCATACTTTCTACGGAGGGACTCGACCAACTACAGAAAGACAGCACCACTGCCATTATGGTAATTGATGATAAACTTGCCAACCAACGAAGCACCGAACAACTGTTTTCCGTAAAAGATGCCTATACCTATCTGCTTACTGCGGACACTGCGCACTATTCACCTTTCATTTTACGACAGTGTTCTCTCAACGAATATCTGTATCCGAATCTGTCATACGATGAACAGCGTACAGAAACAGCCAAGAAAGAGACCCTCGATAATTATGCTTGGGCAAATGGCATAGTTGTAAGCGGACAGAAGATCATAGACCGGGGAGAAATTATAGATCAGGAAACTTATAATATTCTTGAAAGTCTACGGAAAGAATCTATTCAGCGCAGTGAGTCATTGGGACAGAAACGCCTGATACTAACAGGGCAAACACTATTTGTCGGTATCTTTATTCTTTGCTTCATGCTTTATCTCGATTTGTTCCGTAAAGACTATTATGAACGTAAGGGTAGCCTGTCCCTACTCTTTACACTAATCATGTTTTATTGTGTGGTGACGGCCCTTATGGTAGCAAATAACCTCTACAATGTTTACATCATTCCCTATGCGATGTTGCCAGTCATTATCCGTGTATTCCTCGACTCACGTACGGCATTCCTCACACAGGTAGTCACTATACTGATATGCTCCATTTGTTTACGCTATCCGCATGAGTTCATACTCCTGCAACTGGCCGCCGGTCTGGTTGCGATATTCAGCCTGCGGGAATTATCACAGCGTTCGCAACTTTTCCGCACAGCCCTGCTGGTGATACTTACCTATGCTGCACTTTATTTCTCATTTGAGTTGATTACTGAAAACGACTTGTCGAAACTGAATGGAAGCATGTATACCTACTTCACAGTGAATGGAGTACTTCTATTGTTTACTTATCCGCTTTTATTCTTATTGGAGAAGACTTTCGGATTTACTTCCAACGTTACCCTGGTAGAACTTTCCAATATCAACAGTCCGTTGCTGCGTCGCTTGTCCGAAACAGTTCCGGGTACTTTCCAGCACTCTATGCAAGTGGCCAACCTTGCAGCAGAAGCTGCCAACCGTATTGGGGCAAAGAGCCAGTTAGTACGTACCGGCGCTTTGTATCATGACATTGGCAAGATGGAAAATCCGGTATTCTTTACTGAGAACCAATCGAGAGGTGTCAATCCGCACAAAAATCTCAGTTATGAACAAAGTGCACAGGTCATCATCAGCCATGTGACGGACGGACTGAAACTGGCTGAGAAGAACAACTTGCCTAAAGTGATAAAAGACTTTATCAGTACTCACCACGGCAGGGGAAAAACGAAGTATTTCTATATTTCCTGGAAAAATGAACACCCGGACGAAGAACCGAACGAAGAATTATTCACTTACCCGGGCCCGAATCCATTCACTCGTGAAACAGCTATCTTAATGATGGCAGATGCTGTGGAAGCCGCCTCCCGCAGTTTGCCCGAATATACAGAAGATAGTATCAATAACCTGGTGGACAAGATTATTGATTCGCAAGTAGAAGAAGGTTACTTCAAGGAATGCCCTATCACCTTCAAGGATATCGCCACCGTAAAATCAGTTTTCAAAGAAAAATTGAAAACGATTTACCATACCCGTATCAGTTATCCCGAACTTAAAAAATAAGAAATATGAAAACAACTGCCCAAGACCAAAAACGTACCAAAAGCCTTCTGCAACACAAAGGTGTCCGGCTGCATGACATCCAGAGTTTCAGTTTCATGAAGCGTTTTCGCGAGGTTCCACGCAAAAGCAATCTGAAGGTCAAGGATAAATATGGTGCGGGCATCTTGACATTACACCTGAAACAGGGTAGCCAAAAGGCTTTTTATGTTCGCCCGTTTCAGAAGCCATCTTCTATTATCCGCTATCTGGTTTCGCAGAACATACCTTTTGATAATTCTATCTCGCGGGAACGGACAGCGGCGGAAATTCCGGCGACTACCTATCAGCGCCCGTCACTCTATATGTTTTATTTCTTTGTGCTTTTCATCACGTTCATGATATTGGGATATCAGGCTATTGCATTCGGAAGTTGGTGGGCATATATTCTGGGCATCATTTCGTTCGGTCTGAGTATCTACTTCATGCACATGCTGATGACACGCTTCTGCTATCTGAAAGTAGACAATAAAAGTCTCAGAATATATAGTGTAGGGCGTGAGATAGTGTATCCCTACGAAAAGATACTTAAAGTCAACTTTGACTTTGCACGCGAACAGGCTTTCACACATGTGATGGAAATATTGGACAAAGATTATCACTATCGTCTTTACTACATAGGCAGGGTATCCCGGCGAACACTGAATGACATTGCTGAGACTCTGCAAAGTGCAGGTGTAGACGCTACATGTAGCCTGAATGAAGATAAGAGGTTCTATCAGGACAAACAGGTTTTTCACTAAGCAAGCGTCATTAGTTATACTCGGAACAAATTAGCATCTACAGCTCCGGCATCTATCCATTATTAATGCGAATCAGGAGTTGAATTTAACCGGTGCAGAAGGAATAAAAGAGTGGTAAGGTGGTAAAGTGATAGGCGATAAAGTAGCTGCGCTATATATCGCAGAGATTTGTCAGAATTTATCAATAGCAGCACAAATCTTTGCAACTTCCTGATTATCAATATTATTAAACCATGCCCTATTCAGTATACGACTGAACCCTATTAAGTATACGACTGAATGGCATTCACTATACGACTGAATTAGGTTCAGTATACGACTATTTTAGGAACATACATATTTGTAAATAATATGCACCATTACCCTGTTTTTTTAGTTCATAACCCGGCGGTAATGAACAGGATTCAATTCCTGATCCGCATTATTAAGAAAAGGATTAGTATTAGTTGCTTTGCGAAATACGATCTAACAATCCTGCGCAAGCATCCTCCAGTAGATCGAGTACATACTCAAACCCTTCGGCTCCACCATAATATGGATCGGGCACGTGGTCGGCATGCGTAAAGCGGGTACAGTATTCCGTCATACGGTGTATCTTCTTCCATTCTTCCGGAGAAGGGGCACGATCTTTCAAGTCATCAATATTCCGGTCGTCCATCCCGATAATCAAATCGAAATTATAGAAATCTTCCGTTCGCACGGGGCGCGAACGATGTGTGAGCTCGTAACCGCGACGAATAGCATGGGCACGCATCCGGCTATCAGGCAATTCCCCCTGATGATAGGACAAGATACCGGCAGAGTCTATCACAAACTGATCTTCCAGCCCGGCTTCTGAAACCAAATGCTTCATCACACCTTCCGCAGAGGAAGAACGGCAAATATTACCTAAACAGACAAAAAGTATTCTACAAGGCTTCATAAGCACATTTTTTATTTAAAAATGCAAATATAGAAGTTTTTTTGCATTCTCTTAAAATATTTCTTCTTCTCAGTTGTCAGCATATACAGAGAACGTTTTCAAAGCAATATGCAAATCATAAAAATTAGAACATCATGAAAAAAAGATTTTTTATTATATCTTTGTTTTGGGTATTAGCCATTGCGGCATTTGGAGCAATAGTCATGCTATTATGGAATTTCGTAGTACCCGGAGTCTTAGGACTGGCAGCCATCAACTTCTGGCAAGCTTTGGCATTGTTTGTACTTGCACACATTCTCTTTGGAGGATTCCCGGGCAGAGGAGGTTTTCCCGGCCGTAGAGGAATGCCCGGTGGTAAAGAGGGTAACCCGTTCCGTGCTAAATGGGAGAAGATGTCTCCGGAAGAACGCAAGGATTTTATTAATAAAAGAAAGAAATTCGGATTTGGCGGTCCTTTCGGAAGAGACGGATTCTTCAATGAAAGAAACTTTGATAGAAACAACGGTAGCGAAACTCCCAAAGAGAATGAATAACCTGACTGGCAAAGACAACAGTTTGGAAGAACTGATTGCAGAAAATCAACCCCGTTTGAAAGCATTTATCCGCAAGCGGGTTTCCACTAAAGAAGATGCCGAAGACATTCTGCAAGACGTGTTGTATCAGTTGGTGAAAACCATTGAAAGCACTTTCAATCCTATCGAACAGGTTACAGCATGGCTATATCGCGTAGCACGAAATACCATTATCAATAAAGGCAAGAAAATACAGGAGGAAGAACTGCCGGTTTCGAGCTATGATAAAGAAGACAATGTACTGAGTGAGTTCTCAGAAGTGCTGTTCAGCGATGCCCCGCCTACTCCGGAAATAGAATATATGCGGTCACTCGTTTGGCAAGAGCTTGAAACAGCTCTTGCCGAGCTACCACCCGAACAACGGGAAGCATTCGAACTATTGGAAATGGAAGGATTGTCAGCCAAAGAAGTTGCCAGTACCACCGGAATATCAGTCAACACTTTATTATCACGAAAACATTATGCCGTCATTCACCTTCGCAAACGGCTGAAAGGACTGTATAACGATCTTCTAAATTACTAACCTCAGTTTTTAACTCTCTGTTTACCTACCGGGTAACAGCTATTCCCACAAATATTTATGAAAACAATAGTGTCAATTTTGACCATACTACTGTGTATGGCCAGCCCCTCCTATGCCCAACTCATTGCTAAAGATTCTACCGGAATCATGGCTATCGCTCTGGATGAAGTAACCATCCAGGCACGGTCTGTCATCGAAAAAGGTGACCGGAAAGTAATTCTTCCGACCCAGAATCAACTGAAAATGTCGTCCAGTGGCATAGACTTATTAGGCAAATTACAACTTCCCCGAATCACAGTTGATATCATGTCGGGCGAAATAACCACTTCCGGCAACGGAGAAGTACAATTACGGATTAACGGTGTCCAGGTTACTTATACGGAGATATCCTCCCTTAGTCCCGAAGATATTCTCCGCATAGAATATCACGATACTCCGGGAGCACGCTATGGAAACACTGCTGCCGTGATAGATTATATAACCAAAAACAAAAAGATGGGGGGGTAGCATCAGCGGCGGTGCCATCCACAGCCTCAGCAGCAACCGTACCTCTATCGATGATATGATTTCCGGAAGATATAACTACGGAAAGTCTGAAATCTCAGCCAACGTGCGGTATATACAACGCAAAGGAGACTGGACACGTGAGTATGACGAGCACTTCATCTTCCCCGACAAAGAACTTCATCGCCTGGAAACCGGAGAACCAACGCTGTTCAATAAGAAGTTATTAACTTCTAACTTGAACTACAGCCTGCAGGAGAAAGGAAAATATCTCTTTAATGCACAATTCAGATATACCCTGCAAGATAATCCTGCCGGATATGAAGACCGGAAGAGCAAGCTCTATACGTCTGATTCTGACATTCCGGTATCCATCTACGACCACACCAAAGAACGGAACCACTTGCCATCCCTCGATCTATACTATCAGCAAAATCTAAAGAATGACCAGCGACTCATATTCAATCTTGTCGGCACATATATCAAGAGTAGCAATACACGCATTTATCAGGAGAAGCAGGAAGGCATCGCCAATACAGAGTTATATTCCGATATTGCCGGAAAGAAGTATTCGCTGATAGCCGAAGGTATTTATGAGAAAAAATTAGAGCAAGGAACACTGACGGCAGGCCTCAGACATATGCAATCTTATACAGACAACCGATATGAAGGAGAAGATGTGATGGACGTCCTTCTTAAACAAGCGGAAAGTTATGCTTATGCCGAGTATAAAGGCAAAATTCAGAATTGGGGATACATGGCAAATCTATCATTCAACCGTTTCTACTATAGCCAGAGAGATAACCATAGTGAAAGATATGGCCTCCAACCTTCTCTCTTAGTATCTTATAATCCTGTGGACAATCTGCATTTCCGCTATCATATCAATCTGAAAAACAATGCTCCTTCCATAGCCTATCTAAATGATGTGGAACAAAGAATCGACATCCTACAAACGCGTAGGGGCAACCCGGACTTAAAATTATTCCGCAGTACGATTCAGGATTTTAATGCAGTATTCAGTACAGGGATTTGCAACATTGATGCACTGGTGAGCTATGCATACGAGAAGAATCCTATCATGGAATCTGTAATTTATGAAGAAGGTATGTTCATCCGCACTTATGAAAACCAGAAGTCCTTCCAACATCTGGCAGCGGAAATCACATTCAAGATAAAGCCCTGGAAAGATCATATCAACCTTTCTGTTACACCGGGAATTAACCGGTATATAAGTACAGGAAACAATTACCTGCACACCTATACCTTGAAAGAATTACGTATTAACCTAGATGCTTCCTATAAAAACTGGCTTCTGAGCTTTATGACTATCACTCCACCCAACCGGTATGTATACGGTGAACAATTGTTGAAAGGCGATCTGATGCATACACTCATGATAGGTTATAAGCAGCCGGCATGGTCTATTATGGCAGGAATACACAATCCATTTATGAAAACTTACCGCTCAGAGAATGAGAACTGGTCTGCACTGAATCCTGTAAAATCGGATATACACAGTACGAACATGTCAAATACCATCGTTGTCAAGCTTAACTTCAACCTGAACTTCGGACGACAATACAAAAGTACCAATAAGAGAATTCAGAATATGGATACAGATTCCGGTATTTTGCAGGGAACCAAAAAGTAGCCCCTACATCGGATCTACATCGTAATAGACAATCAAAGATTTAAAACGATCCTCAGACACCATCTCTTTCTGAACCTGCACCAGCAGTTCACGGGCACGAGCCATCGGAGCATTATACTCTATCTTGACAATAATCTTCCGGATAAATAAGGTTTGTATCCGGGCAACAGGCGGTTTATCCGGTCCCAGCACACGGTTACCAAAGACTGCACGCAACTTGCCTGACATGGTCTGTGCCATCAAGTCAAGCAGTTGCTCGTTGCGGTTTTTCAGATAAACATACACCAGGCGGTAATATGGTGGATAGTGAAATATCTGCCGCTCAGCAAGTTGTCCGGCTACCATTTGTTCAAAGTCATTGTGAATGACCTGCTCTATAATAGGGTGATCGATACTCTTCGTCTGCAAAATAACACGTCCCCGCTTATTCTTTCGTCCGGCACGTCCGGAAACCTGCGCCATCAGTTGAAAAGCACGTTCGTACGAACGGAAATCCGGATAATTCAACATGGTATCTGCATTCAGGATACCTACCACGCTGACATGGTCAAAGTCCAATCCTTTGGAAACCATTTGCGTACCTATCAATATATCAGTTTTCCCTTGTTCGAAATCTGCAATGATACGTTCGTAAGCTGAACGGGTACGGGTAGTATCCAGATCCATGCGTGCAACAGTAGCTTCCGGAAACAAAGCTTTGATATCATCTTCTATCTTCTCTGTTCCAAACCCTCGATTGCGCAAGTCGGTCCCTTCACAAGCAGGGCATACACGGGGCAACTGATATGTATAACCGCAATAATGGCAAGTCAACTGATTCAATCCTTTATGAAACGTCAGGCTCACATCGCAGTTCTTGCACTTCGGCACCCATCCACATGTATTACATTCAATCATCGGGGCAAAGCCACGCCGGTTCTGGAACAAGATAACCTGTTCTTTCTGCGCCAGAGTTTCATGAATATATTGAAGTAGCAATGGAGAAAACGGCCCGTTCATACGTTTTTTACGATGCAATTCGTATATGTCCACCGGGATAATCTCCGGCAACTGTATTTCTTTATACCGCTCTTTCAGCTCCACCAGTCCATACTTCCCGGAAGAGGCATTATGCCACGTCTCAATAGAGGGGGTTGCCGTACCCAGCAAAGTCTTGGCGCCATACATGGATGCCAGTATAATCGCTGCATTCCGGGCATGATAGCGAGGAGCAGGGTCTTGTTGTTTATAGGTATTCTCATGTTCCTCATCTACAATCACCAACCCCAGATTGCGGAAAGGTAAAAATACAGAAGAGCGGACTCCCAGAATAATATCATATCCTTTTTCCGTCAGTTGCTTTTGCCAAATCTCTACGCGTTCTGCATCGGGAAACTTAGAATGGTAAATACCCAAACGATCTCCAAACACCCGTTGCAGACGCTCTGTAATCTGAGTGGTAAGAGCTATTTCCGGCAAAAGATACAATACCTGTTTTCCTTGCCGGATGGCTTCTTCAATCAAATGTATATAGATTTCTGTTTTTCCACTGGCAGTCACACCATGCAGCAAGCATACATTTTTGGATTGAAAGCATTGCACAATCTCATCGTGTGCCGCCTGTTGATGTTCATTCAACGGATTGATGGGAAGAGTATCGCGCACAACAGCGTACAGCCGTCCTATTTCCTGCTGATAGACTTCAAAGATATGCTTATCTACCAAACCATTAAACACTGCCGGTGAAGCAGATGCCCGCAACAAAAGCTCTTTCTTCGTGACTTCTTTAGGGAAACTCTTCAGACCATCTCCTCCCAGAATGCTGGAGAGTTCAATGTATTTCATCAATAAATCCAGTTGCTTTGGAGCACGTGCCAGTTCATCAAAGAGTTCCTGCAGACGTTTTTCATTCCGCATCTCGTCTGTCAGTCTTACGCGCGTTTCAGTCTTGGGTTTATAAGTCCGGCGCAGTTCTTCTTTCACAAAGATAGCCTCCTTATCCAGCAAAGATTTGATAACAGGAAGTATATTCTTGAATCCACTGTCTTTTTCCAACTTGGTGACACACTGTTCGGGTTCTGCTGAAAGTAAATCCAATATCTTCTGTTCCCGTTCCGGCAGACGGACCTCCGATTCGAAATCCGGATTGTATTCTACCATCGTCTCACTTTCCAGTTTCAAGCCGGAAGGCAAAGCAGCTTTATAAACATCCCCTTGTGTACAGAGATAGTAATCAGCCAGCCACTCCCAGAACTTGAATTGTTCCGGCAATAGAATCGGGCGGGCATCCAACAATGTAGAGACTTCTTTTACCTCATAATCCGTCGGTTCACAATAATGCACATTACGCACTATTGCTGTATAGTATTTCTTTCGTCCGAACGGAACTACCACCCGGCAGCCCATCTGCACCTCATCCGCCCATTCTTCAGGTAGCGAATAGGTGAAGCAACGGGGCAAAGGCAAAGGCAATATGACATCTACAAATTTCTTCATCGCGGCGGCAAAGATACGACAAAAAAATAGCGTTGCCAATCAAAATCAGCAACGCTATTTATATGATAAATATTTCCCTTTTTAGAAAAGATAAGCGACAGATACTTGCCAAGTCTTATTCTTTGCACCGACAGCCTTACTCGCTTCTTTCCAGGTAAAACTATCGCCCATCGGGAACTGATAGTTCACACCCACCTGTAAATGCTTAATCAGCTTCACACCGGCTCCCAAGTTAAGTCCTACCTGAGTTTTCTTCCGGTCAACGTTATCTTTCTTGTCGAAATCAAAAAAGAAATCAGGACCGGCAGCAAAATAAATACCCAGTAAGCTACCCAATCCAATCGTATATTTCAGATTAACGGGAACTTCCACTCCGGTTTGTTTTACGTCACCTTTACCTCTCTGCGAGAATAACAAAGCACCATCAACACCCAGACCTACAATAGGAATTGTGATTTCAGCCATCGGACCAATAAAGAAACCAGTCGAGTTATCCTTATTTCCTTTGAATCCTCCATCCCAGTCTATCTTTGTCAAGTTCACACCACCTTTTACACCCCATTTAAGGAGCTGTGCCTGGGCAGGCATAGCCATAAACATACAGCATACAGCTATAATGAAAGCACTAAAAATCTTCTTCATAATTCTTTTTGTTTAAATTATCGGGACAAATATATGGATTAATTCTTAAAAAGAACAAAATAGATTCATTTTTGTTCAACGCCGTTGTCGTCGCACTGACGCCTTCGGGGCAGCTGCCTCACGCTTAGATACCGACTGAGACTTACCAGAAGAAGATTTAGCCTTAGAAGAGGAAGAAGATTTACTTCTAACCGTAACAGTATTGTCACGTCCTTTCTTTTTGGAATTCGCCTTTACAATTTTTGTCCCCGAAGCTGCAGAAACCGAATCTGTCTCCTCTACGAGATCCTTACCGTACAATGAATTCTCAAAATCTGCCAGTTCCTTTTCAATCCTTTTCTGCTCTTTCACCATAGCACTATCCGTGGGACAGTATTGCGATAAGGTACGATTTTGCAAATTCGTAGTTTTATAAATATCACCTTTATATAAACGCGCTGCAAAGAAATCATCCCAAGTACTGTTTGCCGCATTGTTATAATTGCTAACGGATATCTTAGACTGCATTAAATAGGGAACCAGATCTTGATAGTTTACCCAGAACATAGGGAATTTGGTCTTTTCCGAACTAAAATCTTCCGACCGATGCAATACCGGACAAATGGCCGTTATCACCGAACCATAGGTAGAAGTGCGCTGATCAAAATACCAGACTTCTTTTATGAAATAGCTTAATACATCTGCCGAAGGTATGTCACCATTACTGATAGACACAACGCTATCACGACGATTTGCCACCTTCTTCAATTCATAATAGATCTGGAAACGATCCAACACATCACGAAAAGTCATCTCAGCATCTTTCTGAAAACGTTCCGTGCCATCCAGTTGATACGCGTAAGCCGGTATTTTCTTCTGTGCCAGCAAACGGAACATCGTTGTGAAAAGATTCATTTTATTCCCCTGCGGTTCCACCGGATAGTACAACGCGCCATTGGTATCCTTTGTCAAATCCAGCGTACGGTAGATTTCACGCATCCACACCACATCATCCGGTAATCCCGGCGAACCGGGATATTGCCTTTGTGCCCACCCTACTGAGAGGTTCGATACACACAGAGTGACAGCTATTATGAGTTTCAAGGAAAGTTTCATAGTCTTATACCTTTTATAGTCGATTTCTAATTTCAATTCACAATTACTTCCAACGTAGTAGGCAGTAGACGTTCTACCCCATCCGGCCCCACCGCACGTACCCGGGAAATATAGAAACGTTTACCCCGTGACAAGCGACGGAACATATCTTTTTGACGTGTAGAGAACGAAGCTCCTGAAGACACTTCCGGCACGGCATTCCCCATATTATCAAAGAAAACAGTTTCAAAGCCCAATACCCGGAAATTAATATTCAGCAATCCATCATCAATGGCAGCAACAATACCGGGGGTATTCATCAGGATAGCCTTGGATAGTCCACGGCCACCACGATAACGCTTCGGCGTCCCATCTTCCGTATACTCAATAAAGGGTGACGGATCAGGCAATTGGCGTACACGGTAAGTGTAATCTCCCATTGATTGCGTACGTCCACCCACAGATGCCGTTACACGAATCACCACATCCTTGCCTATAGCTGTAGGACGAGCAATATATCCGCTACCGGTGCGGGTCAATGTACCATTCCCACTTACAATACTTGCCTGCACCTGTCCTGCCGGTACCTCGGGAACGGAGATGCTGATAGGATTATCATATCCGGCATAAAGCACATTCATCATAGTAGCAGATACCGTAGCAGTAGGCTCCACCACCGTATATTTTTTGGAAAACTCTCTGCGAAGCACTTCTCCATTACCCTGTGCCAATTCCAGATAACCATCTAAAGAAAATTCCCCTGTACGATTACAAACAGTTTCGAACCAACCTTCGGCATTATCCGGCTGTTTCTTTCCGGCTATATAGATGGACGGGCGTTGTGTAGAATCTACAGCGGCCAGAATAACCCGTGCACTATATGTCCCCCCACGCACCACATTCTGAGAGGTAGGAATCACATAAGCCTGAAGTTGGTTTACGCGCACATCCTGTACATCGGTATTCTGTGTTAGCAAGTGCAATACTTCACCTTCGGCATAACGTACATCACTTTGCAATTTAGTTAATAGCGTGACAGCAGCAGCTACCGGAGTATTTTCAAAAATATACTCCTGCCAGTTCTTTCCAGCTGCCGATGCTTTACGTGGAACTTCAGTACTCAGGTTATCACGGATAATCTTCTGCTGCACCGGATCAGTAACAAAAGCCAGTATTTCACTCCTATATTGATTAATCCGATTGAACAGCTCTTTTCCTTGCCCTCTACCGGGAGCAAGCATTACGAAAGAAGCTGCTTCCAAATCTTCTCTATTGGATATATTGGTAATATCACCGCTTTTTCCATCCGCTTCCTTCACGATACTCAATTTCAATTCATCGACGTAAGCATAGAGCGAATCAGACATATTCTTCACATGTACCGCTCTCTCGAACCAAGGTCCCACTTTCTCCGGATTACGTTTATTAGCACCGGCAAGCCCATCATATAATGATTGGTTTTGCACGGTCGAGTTCGCCGTTGTACGGGAAAGGCTTTCATCTACCAATGAAAAGCCATTCAGCACATCCGATGAAACATTGAGTGCCAACAACGCCATCAAGACGATATACATCAGGTTTATCATCTTCTGACGCGGAGAATCCGGATTAGTATTCAGAGACATGGTGTTTATTTACGATTTAGCAATTTACGATTTACGATTAAAGTTACTCTTTAAAAGTTATCACTTAACCTGTACAGCCTGCAACATACGCGCATAGACCGCATTCAGTTCTTCAATCTGACGAGCCATTTTACGGGTCTGCTCATGTACCTGATCGATAGTGTTGATCTGAGTGCTAGCGCTGCGAAGCTGCATTTCATAAATGGCATTGATACCTGCAAGATTACGGTTCAGTGCACTCATTTGCTCGGCATCATGCGACAACGACTCTGCTTGTGCGGTGAAGTGCGAAAGCATTTCGGTCATTTCTTTCAGTTGAGCGATATAAGCCTGTGTGGTTTCTTCCATTTCAGGAGTAAAAGCCGGAGCAGGAGTTCCGGATAAATTATTAGCAGCTCCTACAGTCACCGCTACAGGCTGCTCTGAAACAGGAACCTGTCTTTTTTCTTGCGATACAGTCTGATTAACATCTGCACTGCCCGTCCCTCCGTCACCAACAACTATCACTCCGCCTGCAGCTGTACCAGTCTGCCTGCTTGGCAAGTCGAATGCAGAAATAAAGAACACCAGCACTTCTGTTCCCATACCGATCCAAAGCATCAGATTAGCACCTGGTAAATGCGTCAGTTTAAACAAGGTACCTGCAATAACGATAGCAGCTCCCCAGCTATAGGCATAGTTCATAATGACCTTGCCACGATAACTCGCCATAAAGTCCTGCAGCTTTTGCCCGAAGTCCCTTTTCTTGTTTACAATATCTTTTTCCATCATTTTACCATTTTAGCATCTTATCATTTCCCCTTCTTATTATATCCCACCTGCGTACGCACACAACGGAAACCGATATACGAACGTTGCTCATTCTGATATTCGGACGTCCGGGCATCCGAACGGATGAATGCATTCACGTCCTTCCACGAACCACCACGAACCACTTTTTTCTTCAACGCATACGGATCTTCCGGTGCGGCATTATACTGGATATCCGGATTGATATCGTTTGCCTGCAGAACTCCCGACTCAGTATATGCCGTTGATGTCCATTCTGCAACATTGCCTGCCATATCGTAGAGCCCGTTCGAGTTAGGAGAATAAGCCCCCACCCGGGTTGAAATCAGGTTACCGTCCTTGGTATAGTTACCCTTGCCGGGTTTATAGTTCGCATTGTAGCACCCACGGTCATCTTTGGTCTCTTCGCTGTCTTTCCAAGGGTATTTATTGTCTTCCCGTCCGCGTGCGGCAAATTCCCACTCCGCTTCAGTCGGCAAACGATAACGTTGAATATACTTCGCCTGTCCACGCAGTCCTACAAGTAAATAGTTGGTACGCCATGCACAGAATGCATTGGCCTGTTCCCAACTGACACCTACTACCGGATGTTCGTTATAACTGGGATGATTGAAATACAAACGCATGTATTGTTCATTATTGGCATTGGGAAAATCATTCACCCAGCAGGTCGTATCGGGATAAATGTTCACGATATAGCTGTTCAGAAAGTCCCATTCACTGGATAACGGACGGGTTATAGTACGATTTACAATTCGTCCTTCATCATCAATATATGCTGTATCTTTTGTTATCATGATTACTTCTTCCGGATTCACCTGGACATCTGTGTTCTTGACACGTTCGGCAGGATTCAAACGATTACGGCGCTTAGCTGCCTCGGTATAGTCATAAATTTCATAATAATAGTTCAGTTGTGCTCCATCCAGCATCAGCGTACCATCAATGGGATGATGCTTATATACACTTTCAATGGCCATCTGCTCATCCTCTGTCGCCCGCTTCCACGGAATAGGCTTCGACCAATTCAAATAAGGTTTGATTGGGTTTCCTTCCCGGTCTTCTTCTATCTTATACAATTCGTTGCCGCCATATGCAGGATCTGCCAGGCGCTCGCGGATAATGGAGTCGCGTACCCAGTTGACAAACTGCTTATATTCAGCAATCGTCACTTCCGTATCGTCCATCCAGAAAGATTCTACCGAAATTTCCCGTGAAGGAACGATTGTTCCCCACAAACTGTCTTGCTTATCGGGACCCATTTTTACCGAACCGCGTTTCACCAACACCATGCCATAAGGTGCAGGCTCGTTCCATGCTACAGCACTGGCTCCTATTACCTCGCCACCTCTCATGGAACTGTTACCTACTGTTCCCATGCACGAAACCAGCGAACCGAACAGCAATAAAGCCGCCCCGTACCACGTATGAACTGTTTTCATTCCTTTATTCTTTCCCATTGTTCGTATATTCTCTTACAAAATTCGTACGCTTTTATGCAAGTTCCGATTTTTCTTAAACACATTCAAATCCAATGTATACCTCACCACCAGATCGTGACTACCGCTCGCTGCACCTATTTTGGAAGTAAAACATTCATAGGCATATCCCAGTGTTACACCTTGCACAGTCAATCCTATATTGAATGTCACCGAAGTATCAGGCGAGTAAGTCAATCCCCCGCTGAGTACTTTGGAACGATAGCTATAAAACAACTGCCCTGTTACATCCAACCGTGTAGAAGTAAAATCACTTTGCAATTGCATCGAAGGCTGTATGGAAATTAACGGATTACGTGTCTGAATATTGTATCCGCCTGTCAAATAAAAGATAGGATGTATTTTAATCTGGCTTTTTTCTCCTAAAGAGACACGGGGAGCTGTCAGGTGGTGGGCAGAAAAGGCAGCGTAGAATTTAGGATGCGAATAGTATGCCCCCACTCCAAGATCAACAGACGTACCACTTTCCGATGTAGTGGGGAAAGCATCATCATCCGTTTCATCTCCAAGATTAATATCAGAAGGGTCGAAAGCTACAGTCAGCATACCCACCTGGAGTCCAATACCCAATTTGCCCTTTCTGATTTTCATCTGGTAGGCGTATTGTCCCCAAAAACGCTGGTTGCGGAACAGTCCGATGGCTTCATTGAAGAATCCAACTCCAACGCCATGCTGTTTATTGAATAAGGAAAAAGGCATGTCAGCACCGAAATACATCACGCGGGGAGCATGTGTGAAGCCCATCAACTGCATACCATACGAACCATAAATGTTCATCTTATTATCCGTCTGCCCCGCCCAACCGGGATGATAATACCCCTTCACTACCCAGTACTGACTAAAGCGCGCATCAAACTGTGCCCGCCCCTCTGCTACACAGAAAAGAAGGCAAATAAGAATTAAGCATTTCAGGATACAATAACGTTTCATCAATATAAGAACTGATAAAACGAAAAAAAATTGTGCAGAATAGAAAAGGAAGGAATAAAATGAACTAATTCAACCTATTAATTGTATATTAGTATATAGAAAATAAAGTTATGACGCAGATTAAAATTAAACGAGTATATGAAGATCCCGAGGCAGAGGACGGCTACCGTGTGCTGGTAGACCGTCTGTGGCCCCGTGGCATGAAAAAGGAACATCTGAAATATGATGTTTTGGAAAAAGACATCACCCCTTCCCCCGAACTCAGGAAGTGGTTTCATGAAGACCCGGTGGAACATTGGGAAGGTTTCTCTGCTATGTACCGGAAAGAGTTGGAAACCTCTGAAGCTGCACGAAACTTTCTCACAACAATCAGACCCTATAAAACGGTTACTTTATTATATGCCTCCAAAGAGCCTGTCCGAAACCATGCCCGTATCCTGCAACAGTTTCTGGAAACACATCTTGGGTAATTGTGAATATTCACTATCTTTGCAGCAGCTGCCCTATGTCAAGTGAGCGGCATAAATATTTTCAGAAAGGACAACCATGATAGAGTTGCGAACAGTCAACCTGACCCGTTATATCACTCCTTTGCGCGAAGGCGGCTCATTGCCCGCATTGGCAGAAGCTGACGACGAATTTAAATACGTCGTAAAGTTTCGTGGCGCCGGACATGGCACCAAGGCATTGATATCCGAATTAATCGGTGGAGAGGTTGCGCACATACTGGGATTCAAAGTGCCGGAACTGGTATTCCTGAATCTCGACGAAGCATTCGGTCGTACCGAAGGGGATGAAGAAATACAAGATTTATTGCAAGGCAGCCGTGGATTAAACCTGGGACTTCACTTCCTGTCAGGTGCTCTGACTTTTGACCCCGTAGCAACTAAAGTAGACCCTGAACTGGCCTCCCGTATTGTCTGGCTGGATGCCTATCTGACCAATATAGACCGTACCTTCCGCAACACCAATATGCTGATGTGGCATAAAGAGCTTTGGCTGATAGACCATGGCGCTTCACTTTATTTCCACCACTCGTGGGAAAACTGGGAAAAACATGCTGTAAGCCCATTCCCCTATGTAAAAAACCACGTATTGCTGCCCGAAGCATCCCGACTTGAAGAGGCCGATACGGTTTTACGTTCTATGCTGACAGAGGAAAAGATACAACAGGTCGTAGCACTTATCCCTGACGACTGGTTGCATTGGGAGGATACACATGAGACACCCGGAGAAATCAGAGATATTTATACCCGCTTTCTGACCGAAAGACTGGCTCATTCCGAAACATTTGTAAAAGAAGCACAGAATGCAAGGAAAACACTTATATGAATACGCAGTTATCCGCTTGGTACCCAAAGTAGAACGTGAGGAGTTCTTTAATGTGGGCGTCATCCTTTTCTCAAAAAAGGCAGGCTACATCAAGTCCGTTTGTCAGGTAAACGAGGACAAACTGGAGCTATATGTTTCTGAGGTAGACCGGGAATCGGTATTTGTACACTTGGACGTATTCAATAAAATATGTTCGGGAGCCAAAGACGGTGGTCCTATAGCCCAACTCGATGTACCGGAACGTTTTCGTTGGCTGACTGCCGTGAGAAGTTCCTGTATTCAAACGTCCCGCCCACATGCCGGTTTCTCCGACGATCTGGACAGGACGTTAGAAAGATTATTTAAAGAACTGGTTCTATAGAGGAACAGCGTACTTCGCTTTCAGCTCCTCTACCCCCATTCCGGTAAAATAGTCTTCAATAAAATCCCAGCGCTTCACATCGTCCATTCCGTCCGTTCCGAAGAAGAAAGAAAACAGTTCGATCTGTTCCTGGAACACCTGTTCATTATTCTCGAGAATCAAATTGTGATATTCATCGGAAGATGCAATCTGCTGCAAACTCTCCGGATCATCGAAATATACCAGTACACAAGGTGTCCCCCCTCCTTCGACGCTGAATGAAAGACAATCGAGTATGGAAAGCAGGTTAAGCAACATATTCAGATCGGAGAATGGCGTACTGTAAAACAACAGACGATCTCCTTTTTTACCGACAATACGTTGACTGAATAGTTTCTGATAGCGGGACAACAAAAGGTCAAACCCCTTTGTCACTGTAAAAGAGAGTTCGTTGGAATCCTTCTTTTTCACACTACTGATATAACTCACACTGCGCCCCTCTTCCGTACGTGACTCCAGCAATGAGCCAATAAAGCGTTTTGCCGATGGTACATCCATACCATGTTCGGCAAAGACCGCACGCAATTCTTCTTCATCAAAACGTCCTTTTGTCTTCCGTAACTTATCGACAAGCAGAGTCTTCAAGCTATTGAACAGTGCATCCATCCGCTGACGAATTACCGTAGCATCTTCTTTCAACAACACCTCATGCTTACCAACAGATACTGCACGAGAGCCTTCCCACAATGTTCCGCTATTCAGTTTTTGCTTAAATTCACGATAACCTAACTCAGCAAAGCGCTCTTCCCACAGTTTTTCCAGACGTGCTGTGTACACGTCTTCCGTACCTTCCACTTTAGTAAGATAATCCTTGAATTCACGAATAAAAACATCGCCTGTCTTATCCTGAATATATCCTTCCGTCAATAGATTCTGCGGACTGACCTCCAACAACTTCTTTCCGTAACGATGACTTAAATCATCTTCCAACCATAATAAAGCTGTCTTAATCAACTGTCCCAATTCTGCCTCGTATTCCAGCTTGTTTTTCATTCGCGGCAATTTCACCACAAATTCGAAGTCGGACAAAGACACCAGCATTTCCTGCTTTTCGCCTTTCATCCGATATACTTCCATCAGCTTTTTCAGTATCAACGCCAACTGCTCTTGTGCTATATTACCCGCCATATGCAGGCGTTTCATATAATAAAAGTCACGTTCATGATAATCCGTTGCCGAAACTCCATGAATATCCGTATCACGCGCCGCACGTCCTATCTCCTGTATATAATCGACAAACGTACTGGAAGGTGCCACATGATATACCCGGTCAATGTCGCTGATATCCACACCCATACCGAATGCCTTCGTGGCTACAATCATACGCTTCTCTCCTTCCTTGAACTCCTGTACAATTGCTGCTTTCTGTTCCTTGTCCTTCTTGCCATAGTAAGAAGCTACCAAACGCCAATCAGCAGGTTGTACCCACGTCTTCAGACGCATATCGATGCCACCCGCAAAAGGATAATAAAGAATCGTTTTATGCCCGTCGAGGAAATCATCTACACGGCCAGCCACTACACGCTGTTTGGCTTTATCGTACGTTTCACCTTCTTCTATTTCCATCTGACGGATATCGAATCCGATATTCCTACGTTTCACCGTACCTGCATAGAGCACACACGGTTCCATTTGCAATGAACGAATCGTTTCGAACACCATATCGTTGCCTCCTTTCGGATTCCAGACAGCAGTAGCCGTCAGTGCAAAAAGCGGAAATGCATAGCCCAGACTCTTCTTCAAACCTTGCAGATAACGTCCCAGGAACCAATAATCCACCCGGAACTCTTTACCCCAGGTAGTTACTGTATGAGCCTCATCCACTACAACCAAACCAATACGACGCTCACCTGCGAAGTGCTTGATATCATATGAAAGCAATAATTCCGGCGAAAGATAAAACAAATCGACCTCACCTTCACGCACCTGTCGATATACCTCATTCTTTTGCTCAGGCGATAAATCGGAAGAAGCATACGCTACGCGTGTGTATCCCAAATCTTGTAAACCTTCCACCTGATCCACAATCAGCGCCTTCAGAGGAGATACAACAATGGTAAGCAACCCGTATTCATTGCCCAAATAGATGCCAGGCAATTGGAACAATAAGGATTTTCCAGCCCCGGTAGGTGCTGTCAGCAGAATATTATCCACATCCGTTTCCCCATTCCGTGCCTTTTCCGCTTCAACAATGACACTTTCTATCAATTGCCCCTGCGAAACGTGGAGTGTCTCTTTCCCCTTGAATAAGTCGTCATACACTTCCAGGTCACGAAATTGTTCGTACCCGTAAGTCCCTTTTAACAGTGTATGCACCGCTTCCCGGCAATCTCCGGGCAAATGCCGTTCTTTCAATTCCGGCAAGCGGCGTACCGTTTCTTCTTGTGTTTCAGTCATAATGGAACAAATATAAAAAAGAGGCAATCCATTAACCTGTCGAAAACAGATTTTACGGACTACCTCTTTCTATGTGTTAACTACCTCGTATCCCCTTAGGTATGGCAAGGCTTTAAAAAGCGTATCTAATACTCTTCTTCGTTAAAGAAGAAATCCTCTTTGCTCGGATAGTCGGGCCATATATCTTCGATGCTCTCATAAATATCGCCTTCATCTTCCATTTCCTGCAAATTTTCAATCACTTCAAGCGGAGCGCCCGAACGTATGGCATAATCGATTAATTCATCCTTGGTTGCCGGCCAGGGAGCATCTTCCAGTTTAGATGCTAATTCCAATGTCCAATACATAAGTTCTAAGTATTAAAATTGTGAATATTAAGTCCTACTTTCTATTTTTCGGCAAAAGTATAATAAAATCTCTCACTTACAACTATTATCCCAAAATATTTCATCTTTTTTCTCATCCTGGTTGATTTTCCGTGACAAGACAAACAAATAATCGGACAAACGGTTCACATAAGCAAGTAATTCAGGAGCTACTTCGCATTGTTCAGCCAAGACCAGGATACGTCGTTCAGCCCTGCGGCAAACTGTGCGGCAAACATGACAAACCGATGCTCCGCGACTGCCGCCCGGCAATATAAAAGCATGTAACGGGGGAAGCAGATTATCAAGTCGGTCTATTTCCCGTTCGATACGCTCTATCTCTTCCGGATGAATGACACTGGCACATTTCAAGTCCGTTTTTTCCAGATCGGTGGCCAGATTGGAACCCACTGCAAAAAGGCGATCCTGGATATGGCGTACAAGCATCCGATCCGCTTCATCGGACAAATAAGTGATAAGCACTCCTAGGTTAGCGTTCAACTCGTCTACTGTGCCGTATGCTTCCAGACGAACGTGGGTTTTAGGAACCCGGGTACCGCCTACCAACGAAGTGGTACCTTTATCACCGGTTTTAGTATATATTTTCATAAGCGATTAGTGTTTAGTGATTAGAGATTGACTCCAATTACCTATTCAAACGCCTAAAGATAATCAAAAGTTGACAATATAGTCTTGTTTTATCTTTGTTTTATCAAAGAATAGGATGCCAAGGTCATAAAGGTCGAATGTAATACCTACATGTTCATCCTGCTGCATGCGTTTCCAAAGGGCTTTCATCTGCGGAGTGTAGCAGATTCCTTCGACCACAAAAGCGGAGCTACGTACAGTGCGTGCAGCACAGATACGGAATACTTCCTCCACAAATTCCGGATGTCGGTAGTCGTGCAGATAGAGAAAGCCAACTGGTACTCCGGCTTCCAGAAATAGCTCGGAAAGTTCAGAAGCAGATGTATAGTCGGCCCCCTCCTTACCGGCTTTCAGATAAAGGGAAGAAGCAGCAAGAGTACCGGCATCTACTATCGTATCGGGCTGGATATAATTCACCAACCGGAACAAAAGGCGTTTCACCTTTTTCGACTCATACTTCCAACGCCCGTCTTTTTGAGGTGCTAACTTCTTTTGTTCTGCCGCCAGGTCTTTATACTTATAATAAGGAGTATTTTCATAAATCACCTGTGTAATCAGGTTGAAAGCAAACGGAGAATGCACTCCGTAACCGCAACGATGACGGAAACGGCGCAACCAGATAAAAGGACGTTTCAGAGCTAATGTGATACGGTTCATAATACACAAATCTTTTATTGGCCACAAAGATAGATAAAATTGGAAGAATAGTTCGCCTTAACCGCTAAATGCACATCTCCTCCATCAAACCGGAAAATAAGATTAAGCGCACTGATCCAATTGACGTAATGCGCTTTCAGCTCCAGCGTAGAAGTTGATGGCCAAGCATAACTACCCGCTACATAGAAAGGGCCTTCTATCCCGGTGAAACGTCCTTTGGCTTCGATAGAATATGGAGGATATGCATCTATTGAAGTCTTTTCCCACTGCTTGTAGCCAAATGGCAAGTTATATTCAAGCCCATCGGCCTGCGTCACGGTCATTATGACCTCTTTGGGTTTGAATTGAAGACGGAGCGACTGCCAGCCCAATTTATTCGGCTTAAGCATAATAGGTTTGTTCGCATACTGCCGGGCAAGAGGTGAGTTTGCTTTTCCTTGCGCCACCGGTAACTGATAAGAAGATTGCTTCTTCAACAAGCGTTTATAATCCTTTCCCGGCGTCAAAGGCTCATCGCCTACGGCAGGCAACAGACGATTCCAGACCAAGCGGCGTTGCGTGATTCCATCTATGATGCTACATTCGGTGATGACTACTACCATATCTTTATCCGGTATAATAAGCGCATATTGCCCTAAAGCACCGTCTACGCGAACCGCTCCCGGATATTCACAAAGCCACATATGATAACCATAACCATAGCCAAAGCTACCTGTATCGGATTGCTTAGCCATCATCAGGTCTACCCAGTCTGCCGGAAGTAACTGTTTGCCTTCCCACATTCCACGGTTTAACAGCAACTGCCCAAGCTTCGCCAGCGACTCACTTTGTAAGTACACTCCCCAGCCACCGGTATTGATTCCCTCGGGACTCACTTCCCAGGACACATCAGTGATGTGCATGGGGTCGAACAGTTTCAGACGGAGATAATCCAGTAATTTCATACCCGTCACCTTCTGTACGATGGCGGAAAGAATATACGAACTCATGGAATCATAATCAAAGTGTTCTCCGGGAGTCTTTATTTCTTTCCCCAGATAACCTCTGACCCAGTCTGTACGACCTTCACGCATCTTCCAGTCCGGGGTGACACCGGAGGTCATGTTCAGCAGATTCCGGACTGTCATAGCGGCAAGATTGGGGGAAATGCTATCGGGAAGTTGGTCGGGGAAAAAGGATGCGATCCGGTCTGTCAACCGCAAGCGGTTCTCGGAGATGGCGAGTCCGATGGCGGCACCGACAAAAGTCTTGGAGCAGGAAAACATCGTGTGCCGATACTCCGGGGCGAAGGGTTCGGGATACATCTCCGCGATCACTTTTCCGTGACGCAACACCATTACACTGTGTATATCGGTCTTCGGCAAGGCCATCAGAGAGTCCATCAAAGCAATGAGCGCTCCGGAAGGGACCCCTTCGGCTTCGGGCGTCGAGCGTTCGAACTCACGTATCTGCGCACCAACCGTTGTCGACACCAGTAAGCAAAAAATGAGGAGAAATAAAGTAAGTTTGTTCTTCATATCTATAATTGCATTATGCACTTACACATTAATTATGCGCAAAAGTAAGTCATTCAAATAGGCAAGACAAATCTTCGGAACACTATTTAGTTAAGTTTCACGGAAGGGGAAAAGGGATTCCCCCTCTTCCCCCCAATCCACCTACTTATCCCAACAGATCATCTTCAATACCGCCATCACCAGAATCACCTCCGCCCGGCTTTACGACCGTATCTTTAGCCACAGTCCCCTTACCAAACTCCAGCCTTTCCACACTTGCCTTACCAAGCATATCCTTAAAATAGCTTCCCGGATAGAAAATGATTTTTCGACGATATACCGTATTAGCATCCACATCTCCCGCTCCCGCCTGACTTTTCGCGTTCAGTCCGGGACGGAAACAGCCGAAGTCTCCCAACTGCACGGAATATCCTTTATCCAAATCCATATTCAGGGTATCTATCAACCCGTCAATTACCATCTTCACCACACCACGTGGCGCCATACTCACCTTCTGCACTTCTTCACAGAGCTTATCAAATTTCACCAGGCCCAACACTTTGGTTTGAGCTACAAATTTCTCAGTATTAGTCTTATCAAAACCAAACACCACCTTCTTTACTTCATACTTAATTGCCATAATCTTTGTTGTTTTAATGATTAATAATATGTATATTCATTTTCTCTTATCTTATCCCGAAACACGAAGTCTTTTACTGTGAGGCCTCAACAGACAGACGTTCTGTTTCTCAGATTCGATGTTGCAAAGTTAGGGTGAGAAGTATGAGAAAGCAAGAAAACAGCATCTACCAAGCAATTTTATAAAGCATTAATAAACAACACTTTATCAAAAGGCAATCTCTACAACGGATGAAATGAAAAGGAAACTATAAAAAACAGAAAAGTAGAAGATTAGATAGTAATCTCTACAAACCTGAACCCTAAAGGATTGAAAATGAGAGTAAAGGATTTAAAGCATCTCTACAAACAAAGTAGATTTCGCAAAAAAAAGAAAGGAGCCCATCGACTCCTTTCCCATCAGACAATCTCTTTCGGTTTATAACCTTCGGACTTTAAGCCCCGAAAGAAGCGGCTTGCCTTGCAACGGCGTAAAACGTATATCAATACATCCATCATTATTGTTCACTATATAGCGTCGACGGCATGCGTTGAGATAACGGTTGTTATCGGCCGGAGAGAAATTCTGTTCCACAACCTCACCGCAAATGGTGATGTCGAACCGCTTGGACACGGCACTTGCCCGTTCATCTCCCTTGCCAAGCAGATTGGCCTGCTGCCGGGCCGGTCGGCTAACATCCGCCATCAACAGTTCCACCTCATAGGTTCCGGCAGGAGCGTCGATCTTATACTCCGTTATATCCTCCATCCATGTCTGATAGACTGGTCCATCTACAGTATTATAAATTTCAGAGGTAGTGCTGCGCCCCTTACCGTTCACGTACCCCCATTCCCCGGCAGTATAAGGACGATCCGGTAACCATGTCAAGTGACTGACATCTGAAATGAAATAACAATTGCTGCCAACGTTTACTGCAAGTTCGTCCCCTTGATGCAAGTCGGGGAAAAGAGCGAGCGTCATCATCATCACATCTTCCACAAGAACGCCGTTCCTATAACCTCTGGCCACCAACGAAGAATTTCCTTCCGGCAACTTTACACGAAATATAGTATTATAATTGGACGTGCACTGCTTGCCGCAAGAAGCACCGTTCAGAATAAGCTCCACCTCATCCAGATTGGTATAAATCTTGATGGGATGTTCTTCTCCGGCTTTTCCTGTCCGCAATGCCCAATCGCGGCTTGCTATATGCAACACCGGCACATCCTTACGCCACATAGCCTTAAAATAATAAGCTATGTCTTTCGGAGTCCGGTCATTATAGAAAAGCCCCTTATTGTTGACACGAGGCATAGATTCCTGGCGGGCGGCCACGTTGAAATCGACGTACCCCCAATAAGCACATCCGGCAATGTAGTCATTATTTTCAATATAGGGCAGATAGTGCTCGATATATTCCTGCTGATATTCCATACTGAAATCGAATGGACGACCCTTAACTGAGTGAATACGTTTGTCTGACCCCGCCCCCCATTCGCTCACAATAATGGGACGATGCGGATAACGAGCGTGCTGATCTTCCAACCACTGTTCAAAATGAGGTAACTCACCAAAATACCATCCCTGATAGAGATTCCATCCGGCCACGTCTCCCAGTGCAAGTCCAATCGTGTTGTAAAGATCAGAACCGTGGAATGCCATGACGCTCACACGCGAAGAATCCTCTTCTTTCAAACGTTTTTCCAACCTCTGCGCCAGCTTAACAGTACGATCTCTTACTGCAGGCCACTCCGGTTTATCCGGTGTAGGAGCAATCAGTAATATTTCATTCATATATCCCCACGCCATGATACAGGGATGGTTGTAATGTTGCCGAATCATCTCCACCAGGTTCATCTCACAATGGTCATCATATCCCGGGGTATCGGGGACGATGTCGATAATGGGAATCTCCTCCCAAGCCAGCAAGCCCAGTTCATCACATGCATCCAGCAAAGCGTCATCCTGCGGATAATGGGATATACGGATAAAATTGCATCCTATTTCTTTTATCTGCCTTATGTCACGGCGGTTCACTTCGTCGTCTATAGCCACTCCTACAGGTGCCTGGTCCTGATGGCGGTTCACCCCACGCAGCTTATAAGGTTTCCCATTCAGACTGAATCCCTTGTCTGCATCAAACGAAAACCATCTGAAACCTATCTTATTAGAAATCTCATCCAAGACTTCACCGGTTTTGGCATTCACAATGGCGGTAACAACGCGATACAGTGTCGGCATTTCCGGTGTCCACAATTGAGGATTGTCTATTACATCAGATTTATATTCCACAGTTGCTGTTTCTCCCGCCTTCAGTGAAAAAGGCTGTGCATTCGTCTGAAGCAGTTTTCCCTGGGCGTCATAAATGCGGTTTTGCATCTTCAGACGTATCCTTGAGTCGGCATCATTAGTCACCTCCGCTTTTACCTGCACTACTCCTTCTCGTTCGTTGGCAACGGGGGTACTGACAAATACACCGGTCGACCCGTAGTTCGCCATGTTGAAATGCTGTTCCGGAGTGGTTATAAGCCACACATCCCGGTAGATTCCTCCCCAGAAAGTGAAGTCCGCCCAAAGCGGCGTAATGTCTCGTCGAGCATTATCAACAGTAATTTCTATCTCATTGTGCTCCCTTATAAGCCCGGTAACATCCAGAATGAAAGCCGAATACCCCCCGGCATGACTACCAGCCACCTGTCCGTTGACTTTTACGTCGGCAGCTTTACTGGCGGCATCTATTTTCAGATAATAACGTTTAGTGGGGGCTATCTCTGGGAGTGACAACTTTTTGCGATATTCACCCTTACCTTGATAATAATTTCTTTGAGAATAGGCATCGAGATTAAATGTATGGGGCAGATTGATGGGCTGCCACCGTGTTTCTCCATCCTTACGGAAGTCCCAACCATCATTAATGGTTTTCATCATCCTTTGCGCCGAGGCAGAGAAAGTGAAAAAAGCCAGGCTTACCAGAATCAGGAAAGCCTTTCTTGTCAAAAGACATAAAGCGATATGCATGTTCATAATTGATATTCAAATAATCAAAAAACAGACTAGTTCTCATCAGCCACCGCTTCTTCCCAGGTTTCCCATTTCTCCACATTGGGGTCATATCCGTCGTAACCCGGATTTTGGCTAAGTTTTCCCAAGCGATTGGCGTCAATGGCCTTTTGAGGAATAGGCCAGTTAATATTGTGCTTGCCCATGGTATACTTGCGACCTCTGATATTGGCTCCAGTATCCTTATTATAATAGTTGTTGTAGTTAGTGATACGGTGAAACCAGAAGCTGTCCTCATGCAAGTACTCTTTATCATAAGTTTTGCCTTCATTATCGGGTTTGCCGCTGAGAGCAAGGCAATAAGAGATACGACTCAGTTCAGTGAAACGCCACTCTTCCATGTAAAGCTCACGGGCACGTTCATCCACGATGTCATCAATATCAACCGTAGTATAAAGTTGCTGACATTTAGCACGTTTACGCACAGCATTGACATCATCTACAGCAGTAGCATCTCCCAGATAATATTTGGCTTCGGCACGGAGCAGATAAGTTTCCGCGAGCCGATAGCAGTAAAAGTCAGCATAGCCACCACCATTGTATTGATTGGCAGAAGGCGTTTCATCTTCGGGAGATTCGGACCAAACCTTATAATGGGGCCAATCAAACCAGCACCGAATTGTATCGGAACAGAGCACTTGGGTGCCACCATCCTCGTCGATCCAACTGAAACGGACATTTTCTCCGTGATATTTAGTGTTCGGACGGTTATATCTCAAATCTTCCATACGCACCCAGTTGCCTACAGTATGACTATGGCGCAGGTCACCCTCATCATTCACCCCATTAACATACCACAGGGAGTTCTCGGCAAAGTAAGTGGGACGTACAACTGCCTGCCCGCGTCCGAAAGCACGGTTGAAATCCAAATTATCTTTATAATCCGGATTGTTCAAAGCAAAGTTATCCACAGCTCTCACATTATCGGGAGTTTTAATCTCATCAGCATTCCATCTGGGAACCAAGTTACGCATAGTACGGGTGCGAATACCCGAATCAGTGCCGTAACGGTTGGGCAGAACAAGGATGGCCTCTTTGTTAGCGGCAATAGCTTTGTTTCCACCTTGGTGTAAATTCCAAATAACATTGTTGGTAATATTCCATGTTTTAGGATTAGGATTGGAAAAAGTCCCGAACTCATCCTGCATCAATGAGTAGCCGGACTGATCGATGAGGATATCGGCTTGTTCCTTAGCTTTCTGAAAATCACCGTTAGCAAGGTAACATTTGATAAGCAATTGGCGGCATGCCCCTTTGTTGATCATACCGATGTAAGTCATATCCTTTTGGTCGGGAACATTCTGTACAGCAAACTCCATATCTTGCACCATACGCTTGATGATGGCCTCGCGCTTGGTGCTTTTATAGTCTTGCTTAGGAGACTCTATAATTTTAGAAACAAAAGGTACGTCACCGAATTGGAAACAAAGATTCATATACCGGTAAGCACGATGAAAATAGGCACGCCCGAGAAATTCATTCCTGGTGGTTTCATCCAATCCCTCCACCTTATCAATATAGCTGATAACAGTATTGGCATACTTAATGCCGTTGTAAGTCTCCCCCCAAAAGATGACCAGACGATTCTGGTCAAAATTATACCAACCGTCAGTAGGTGTAAAACGTTCGTTTATGTCACAGAAAGCAAGTTGGTCATCCGTTTTGCCGGCTACCGTCAAATCAGAAAAAAGATACTCACTCATCAAAGGCAACATCAAGTCACAAGCTTCCGTATTTGTCCAATAAGCACGAAGTGCCTTGTCTGCCGAAGCTAAAGCAGCATTCAGACCATCCACCGTATTGAATGTTACAGTCGGTTCGTAAAGAGAGAGGGGATCCGGTTTCAGGAAATCATCGGAACATCCTGTAAAAAGCGCAGATACGCATGTAATCCCCAGCAACAATTTGAATTGATTTATATAGTTTTTCATATTTCTTTCTTTTTAAAATGTTAAGTTTATACCCAAAGAGTAAGTTCGCGGTGCAATATCTCCGGTTTCAGGATCTCCATATTCCCATTCCTTGCTCCAAGTAGCCACATTGCGTACGGTAGCAAATATTTTGGCATTCTGAATCTTAAACCGAGACAAGAGTTCTGCCGGAACATTATAGGCTACAGAGACATTCTCCAGGCGAATAAACGAACGGTCAACGACTCTGCTTGGCGCTGCAAGTCCCGTAGGTCCCTGGGCTGAAAGGCGGGCGTATGTATTGGAAGGATTATCCACCGTCCAATATTTCTTGGTATAAATATTCTGGCAGTTGGTAATCTGCGAATAATTATTGTCATTGTTCAGATAATTACTGTCCAGACTCTTGTGTCCCATGTAAGAGTAGAGATTGAAAGAAAAACTCCAGTTCTTATAAAGTATGAAGCTGTTTCGCATGGACCAATGGATAGGAGGCGTAGTCTCACCCAAAAAACGCTTATCGTTATTGTTGTATACAGCAGTAGTAGTTCCATCTGCATTCTTACGGTCATCCGCAGTGTAATGATTGGCAACTTTCGGATCACCGGGTTTTTGTCCATACTTAGCGGCTTCTTCCACTTCATTCACCTGCCAGATGCCGGTCACTTCATAATCCCAGATGGCACTGATGGGATGGCCTATGAACCATTTGTTGTCCACATCATCCTTTTCCTTAGTAATAGTGTTGTCGGCTGCATCCACGATGGTTTCATATTCGCCATACAGTTTCTTGATTTCATTTTTGTTACGGGAGAAAGAGAAAGAAGTATTCCATTCAAAGTTTTTTGTTTCAATGTTGCGCGTATTGAGTGAAATTTCAAAGCCCCGGTTTTCCACTCGTCCCAAATTGGTGGTAATGGAAGCGAATCCTGTAAAATCAGGTAACGACTGGTTCATAATCATGTCCGTAGTGGGCATTATGTAGTATTCCAAGCTAGCATTGATACGTCCTCTCAGGAAACTGAGATCTAAACCGACATTCCAGGAAGTAGTCTTCTCCCACTGCAAACCGGTATTTGGCAGACGGTCTACAAAAAGATATTTCATATCCAGCAGTGTGCCTGTAGTAGAATTTATGTATCCTTGCGAATACATTCCCAGTGCCAGGTTGGCCAATGCAATATAAGAGTTCGCCAAGCTCCGGTTACCGTTCTGTCCGAAAGAGACACGTAATTTACCGGACTCCAGAATATCTCCCCACTTCCAGAAGTCCTCATTGGTGAACGTCCACGCTAGTGCTCCGGAAAGGAAATTGGCATACGGATTGGTCGTACCAAAAGCGGAATATCCGTCACGACGGAAAGAGAATGTACCCATATACTTATCATCATACGAATAGAACAGGCGTGCCAGATAGCCGCAAGCCGTCTCACGATTATCGGTAGAACGGAATTCACTCAAATTCTTGTCCCCATTGGCTGTACCGTGAAAACCCAATGCTTCAGAGGGCAGGATATTGCGTGCTTGAATACGATCCGCCCACGACCGACGCTCTTCGGCTTCCTGCACCAAAGTCAGAATGGTATGATGCTTCTTAGCAAAAGTATAATCCCATGTGATAGTGTTATTCAGTGACCAGTCAAAGCGCTTGCTTTGTTCACGGTTCACGCGGTCTTCTGTTTCGGCCTGCCAGTCAGGATGTTCCGATGACCTGTAGTAACGGTCATAGAAATATTGCAGACGCGGTGCCGCATTAAATGAATAAGTGATGCCGAAAGGTAACGTCAACTTGGCTGTCAGAATGGTGTTCAGTACGGTAAATCCCTTTTCCAAATCAAGATACTGACGGTCAAAATCAAAATTATATCCTTTCCAATAGGCATTCTCTCCTTGAGGATGCGCCACAAGCTCCCCAGCTTCGTTATAAGGAGAGGTAAAAGGGCTGTTACTTGTTATCTGCCTGTACCAGTCTACGGCAATGTCACCGTCCGAACGGTTCTGGAAATTGACGTTAGCTCCCACACTGAACCAGTCCGTCACTTTGGCATCCAACTTCATGTTGGCACGAATAGCGTTATACTCGTTTCCACGTACTATGCCTTCGTTGGAGAGGTATCCCAATGAGAGGTAATAGTTCATTCTTTCAGTCATTCCGCTGATGCTGACATTATAGTCCTGGTTCAATCCCGTTTGGAAAGAATGGTCATACCAGTCAAAGGTTTTTCCGGAGAGGAAGTTGGCAAGCGTCACTTCACTCGCATTAAGTCCAATACGTCTTGCCCAGATTTCATCACTGCACATACCGGCATCCTGAGTTGTCTGGTTTCTCCATGCATCCATAGTAAGTCCATACTTTCCCAAGTTAGCATCTGTCGGACGGTCAAAATATCCCGCAGGCCGGCCTCCTGTCTGATAAGCCTCATATTTTCCGGTAGATGGATTTACCCCATACGTATCTGTCGTATAAAAATCCCTGCGATAGTTCAGATACCCATCCGCATCGTATACCTTCCGGCCATCCGCGCGGGTAGCCCACCCTACGTTAGCACTGAAACTGATCACAGGCTTCTCTGACTTCCCTTTCTTGGTCGTCACAATAACAACACCATTGGCCGCCTTCGCACCATACACGGCAGCCGATGAAGCATCTTTCAGCACATCTATCTGCGCTATATCATTGGGGTTGATTTCAGAAAGTTCTCCATAAAACATCATACCATCCAGAATGATGAGCGGATCATTATGACCTCCGTCAGAATATACGGAACGTTGGCCGCGTATACTCATGGATCCACCTCCTTTGGCTGATTTATCGAAGCCTACATTCAAACCGGCAGTTCCACGCAGTACGTCTTGCACAGTCTTAGGAGCCTCATTTGCCAATGCATCCGGACGAACTTGAGTTACTGAACCCGTAAGGTCTTTCTTACGCATCGTGCCATATCCTATCACTACAACCTCATCCAGCATCTCAGAATCTTCCAGTAATTCAACAGTCATAGTTGTTTTGTCCGAGGATAGAAGAATCTCCTGCGTCTTATAACCTATATAAGAGACAACCAATGTCTCTCCTTTCGACGCTTTAATCGAGAAGTTACCGTCAATATCCGTCACCGTTCCATTAGCACTTCCCTTCAGCAAGATTGTAACTCCAATCAACGGTTCCTTTTTACTATCCAACACTCTGCCCGTAATGGCAAGCTGTTGGGCATACCCGCTTACAACTCCTATAAACAGGAGAGCAAACCACATCAAAAATCTGTGTTTTTCCATATCATTAAATTATTAATAAAAAAATAGTTATTCTGTCATTCCGAAAACAAATCCCATTCCCCTAAATAATCTTATAAATGACCATCCCCATACTTTTTTTCCCGTCTCTTCCACAATCAGCCTTTTCCCAAAAAGATGTGGCAAAGATGTGGAGAATGAAATGGAATCACGTCCCAAATATGCCCAGAGAAGGAATAAAATTTGCTCTGAGTAATTTTTATACCTAGATTGAGCAAAAAAGCTTCCCTATATTATTTACCCGTTTACTCAAATCTCCCTATATTTGCACAACCCCTTTAAATGAAATGTTAATCTTGACTACGATGAAAACTCATATTCCTAAATTTCTCATCTGCTGCCTGTTCTGTTTGCTGTCCGGCATCCCTCTCCATGCACAGCAAATGATTGTCAATCCCATGCCTTTTTTAGACAAACTGCCTGTCAACTCCATTTTCAATCTGTATCAAGACCGACAAGGCTTCTTCTGGCTGGGAACTGCATACGGGCTGGAACGTTATGACGGCTATGATATCCAGCCTTTCATAAACAACTATAAAAATCCTCATAAACTTACCCACAACGATATCCGGTGTTTCGCCGAAGACGATAATTACTTATGGGTAGGAACAGTACAAGGCATCAACTTAGTGGACAAAAGTACTTATCAAATCACCTCATTTCCCGACTCTACCCTACAGACAAGAGAAATAAGAGATCTCATCTGCGACCAAAAAGGTAACATTTGGGTAGCAGCCGGCAAAAAATTGTTCAAATGCAACGCCCGCCTCGGTGTATTAAAAGAATATACATTAGCAAACGCTCCGAATACGTTCTTCGAAGATAGAAACGGCGACCTATGGTTTCTGACCTGGAATGGGGATATATTGAAATACAATGACCGGGACGATTCCTTTATGCAATATGCCCACATGGACAACAGCAATCCCTACCGGATGATACAAGACCATCAGGGACGATATTGGATTGCAACCTGGGGACAAGGAATCTGGCGTTTCGACCCGTCCTCCCCTGACAGAAAGAAGATATTGCAACGTCAGTCTATCGTCAACCCCATCCGTCATTCACCAGAACAGGTGTTCTTCGACATTGTACAAGACGACATGTACGGCTATCTATGGGCATTATCCCATTTCAGGCTCTATGTTTTCCGCATAAACGAACAGAATGAACTGGAAGAAGTGAATATCAATGCTATAAAGGACATCAATAACCCCATAGACCAATACAAAACATACAGCCGGATCATCAAAGACCAATCCGGCAATTTATGGTTAGGAGCTTACGATCAAGGCTACACAATAACCTTTGAGAAAGCTGAAATAATCAACCATACGATGGAAAATATCAAAAAGAGGCTAGGCGTAGATGCCAATGTCTTATACTTCAACAAAGACTCAAAAGGTACCATTTGGTTCGACCAGTCACGTTACGGTCTCTGCCTTTTCGATGAACAGACAGGAAAGATTACTTATGGAAACAATGCGGATGCTTTATATTCATTAGTCGTGACCTCTATCGTACCGTCACAGAAAGAAGATGCTGTATGGCTGGGCGGACGCAATGATTTTTCTTCCCATATATGGAAAGCGACAAAAGAGCAAATGCACATTTCTATTTTAGAAGAATATGACCTAAAGGAAGTCGTTGCCGATCCGGGCAGTATAACCCAACTGGTAGAAGATGATCATGGCAACATCTGGATTGGAACCACCTCGCGGTTGTTCTTCAAACAAGCCGGTTCAAAAAAGATTGCGGAACTGTCTTTTGATATCTCTCACATATCCGATATGTCCAAAGACAGTAAAGGAAATGTGTGGATCGCCTCCCGGGATGCCATTTACCAAATGGCTTATGAGAACAAGCCTATACTACTGAAACATTACCCCAAAGAATCAATGCCGTTATCCGACGCCCCGATAGTGAATATCTGTGCCAATGCTCGTGACGTCTGGTTTTCCACTTCATTAGGACGGCTACTCCGGTTTGATTCAAGCGAAGAAAAAATGACGGACGAAACCGAAGCCTGCGGACTGACAGGCGACAACATTCTAAAAATTCTACTATACAAAGATAAGATATGGATAGTATGTGACAAATACATAATCCGCCACCATCCGGCAACCAAAGAAAATACTGCTTATTTCGTCAATGACCCCAATATCTTCGTCTCCTCCTTCCGACATAGCGCAGCTTTCGTCGATGAGGAAGGTTGCCTGTACGCCGGAGGACATAACGGCTTCATCAAAATATTACCGGACAGGCAAAATACAAACAATAAACGTACCGGACAGGTACTTATCACTGACGTAAAGTCCGATAACCGCTCTGTCTTATTTTCACCTGCCGGTTCGGAAACAGGCAATTCCGTGCACAAAATAACACTTTCACCTGAAGCACGGAATATTGAAATCCTATTTTCAGCCCTTTCATATACCTCCGGACGAAGAATCAAGTATGCCTATCAACTGGAAGGCGCAGATAAAAAATGGACCTACATAGACAACGGGAAACACTCCGCATTCTACAACTACCTCGGCAAAGGAGAATATACTTTCCGCCTGAAAGCCACCGACCCGTACGGCAACTGGATGGAGGAAGAACAACAGTTGCTTATCCGGCGCCTTCCCGCCTGGTATGAAACATGGTATGCCTATTCATTCTACACTCTTTTCATCGTGTGTATCATCTGCCTGCTATTTTATGCCTACACCAAGCGCATGGAGAAGAAAAACAAGTTGAAGCTCCAGGAAGAACTCACCCAAATCAAACTGAATTATTTCACCAACATCTCCCATGAACTCCTCACCCCGCTTACCATCATTTCTTGTGTTGCCGATGATCTGGAAGAAAATAAAGAAAGCTCGGAAAGACAAGTGGAAATACTGCGTTCCAATGCCAACCGACTGAAACGGCTACTGCAACAGATCCTAGACTTCCGGAAAGTGGAAAGCAGAAAAATGGAAATAAGTGTAAGCAAAAGCAATCTGTCTTCTTTTGTTTCGGGCATCGTGGCGTCTAATTTTCAGTCGTTAGCCCACCAGAAAAGCATCTCCCTGTCCACCCGGATAGACGATGGCATTTGGGGATATATGGATATCGACAAGTTTGACAAGATATTGTTCAATCTGCTTTCCAACGCCATCAAATATACGCCGGAGCATAAAAAAATAAACGTAAGCCTGTCTGCTATATATAAGGAGGGATGCAGATTCCTGGTACTTAACGTAGAAGATGAGGGCATAGGAATAGCTGAAAAGGATATAAAACATATCTTCACCAAGTTTTATAACAATAAGAATCATCCGGGATGCCAGTCAAACGGAATCGGCCTGTCGTTGACCAAAGAACTGGTAACCCTGCACCACGGAATTATCGAAGTCAACAGTGAACCGGGCAAAGGTTCGGTTTTTACCGTAGAAATACCGATAGACAGAGAAGTATATAGCGAACGGGAAATAGCAGAGTCTTCTCCCCTTAAGGTTCAGGAAGAAGAAACAGATACATTCATTCCGGATGAAAAGCCTTGTATCTTATTCATAGACGATAACAAAGACTTGCGGGAACTCATACAGCACATCTTCAGCAAAAAATATCAGATCTTCATTGCAGAGAACGCCTTGCAAGGACTCGAACTGCTCAAGAACACTCCAGTGGACATCATCATCTGCGATATCATGATGCCTCAGATGAACGGATTGGAATTTTGTCGGCAAATAAAAGGAGACATACAAACAAACCATATCCCCATCATCATGCTCACAGCCAAAAATGCAACAGACGACCAAATAGAATGCTACAAAGCCGGAGCAGAAAGCTATATTGCCAAACCTTTTGAAATGAAAATATTACAGGCACGAATAGACAACCTGCTGCAATCGCGTGAACAATCCCGGCAAAGTTTCCGTTCAAAAATGGAAATAAACATTTCCAATTTAAATTATCAGACCAGCGACGAAGAATTTCTGAACAATGCCATGCAATGTGTGGAACGGCACATTCAGGAATCCGAATTTGACACAGTACAAATGGCAAACGAGCTTCACATCTCCCGCTCTACCTTAAGCCGGAAATGCAAGGTAATCAGCGGGTGCACTCCTTTGGAATTTATACGAAATATCAAGTTGAAATACGCCTGTGCCTTATTGAAGAAGAAAACAATAAGCATCTCCGAAGTGGCTTATGCCACCGGTTTCTCATCGCCCAAATATTTTACTAAATGCTTCAAGGAAGAATTCGGTATGACGCCAACAGAGTATCAAAGTCAATAAAAAGAAAGTGAGCATTCTATGTTTCTACTCGGAAAAAAGACTCCGCTTTTTAATATAAAGAGTACCGGAACTTTATTTCTGCATCCCCTTCATATACACCACATTCCTCCCCGCTCCACATCTTATCAGTAATCCATCCTCAATAAACAAGTTCAAATCCGTAACCGCCTGTTTCACACTGCGTCCTGTCAGACGGGCATATTGTGCACGGTTGATGCAAGGCTGTTCCTGCTGCAAGTATTCATCAAGTAACCGGAAACGTTGCTCTACGGACAGAAGCGGCGTAAAAGACTCGGACTTGGACGACGACTGCGGATGGCGTTCCAACCGTATCTTTTTATTCAATTCTTTATAGAATTCCTTGCCTAGACGAAAATTCAAGCCGCGAAGCGTCACCGAAGCAGCACGCAGTTCTTTCTTTTCCATCACTTCGCGCCGGCAATTCAGCGAAGGGGTGAAATAGCCAAGTTCGCCAAATTCCACTGTCCAGCCATCAGCAAGGCAGTCGCGCAACTCGTCCATAAAGGACGCCATCGCACCTTCCAACAGGCTGCGACTGATGCCGGTAAAAAGGTGGACACGATTTAGAAATTCTTTCCGTTCAATAGTTCCTTTAGGTATAAAACGGGCATAAAGGGGTTGCTGCTCACCGGTTTGGCGAATGTCAGGCTTCTCAAGGAGGTCATAATATGCACTCATCTGTATGTTTTTTATGGGTACCCCACATAAAAAACATGAAGTGCCGGAATTAAATTATCACACCGCTATTTTTAACTCTTTTCCCTACGGTGGCTAAAGAAAATCGCAGTGAACACTTATTCTTTCCATCATGGAGAAAGTTTCTTTCCACCACGGGGATTCTTT
>NZ_MSHA01000102.1:44886-63471 GCF_001940965.1 Bacteroides sp. Phil13
AAAGAATCCCCGTGGTGGAAAGAATAAGCATTCGCATGCAAATGTACTAATATCAGGCAATGAAAACAATAAAAGAGCCTAAGAAAAATATTAATCGACCGCTAAACGCTTTTCCACGGCAGAAACATCAGTTGTTTCATGATATTGATAATGCCGTTACCCGTCTTCTCATACCCATTTCCGGAGCATGCCATCAGCATCCATCCTGCGAATAAACAAACTGAAATGTTTTTCATTTTCATATCTTTGTTTTTTTAAGTTATTTTCTGTAAGGGGATAATGACCTATTGATTTACAACAAAATTACGTATCTGACACCCTGTTTTATCCCCTTTTGCCACACGCAAACGCAATGTATGACAGGCTGAAGGAAGCTCTGTTTCAAGCATGTACACCCACGGAATGTACAGGTTCCGACTCCAATCAGTAAACGTATCCAGCTTCTTGAAAGGAGCACCGTCTATACTATATTCCAATACGCAAGCTTGCGGACCGGCTGCACAGAAGATCCCCACCGCACGACCTTCGAAAGAGAAAGAAAGGCTGGCACCGGCACGATCGGCCACCAACATAGGAACGTGCACAAAACCTTTACGGGTATTCCCCTTCACAGTAGGCATCCAATCTTCCACTACTTTCCAACCATTCAGTTGTTTAGCCGAGCGAATGTCGATAAACACACCTTTATCATAGGAATAAGCATCTATTGGTTGCTCCGGCACTTTATGCGGTTGGACTGTTTTCTTTGCCACATCCCCACCCCATTCAAGGTCAAAGAGATGATTGATAGTGGCAGCATAATATTTATGCCCGTCCCAGGCAGGATGCGTACCGCCAAACTGCTTCCAGTCGAACTCACCGTCACGCATACGGTATGCCACTTCCTCCGCCAGATTGATGGACGAAACATTATAATGATTAGCTACGCTCTCGTGGCTCATAATTACCTGGGGTTGCATGCCTTTGTCAAGTAAAGGAATGAACGGATCATAAATGAAATGAAGCATGACTATATCCATCGCGGGACTGAAAGTGCGTGCATGGCGGACAATACCTTCCATACCGCGTACTTGCTGAATATAGTTGAACTTATTGGTATCATCGTTCACTGCCGCTTCCACAAACAGCAAGTCAGGTACACCTTTTTGCAGTACATCGTTTTCAAAACGGAAGGCATGAGGCGTACTTCCGGTAGAAGGTATTCCGGCATCAATAAAAGTAAATTCCGTATCGGGGAAACGTTGTTTCAAATCTTCCTGTATCATATTCCGCCAACCGCGCATTTCAGTAATGGAACCGCCGAGAAAGGCAACGCAACCTTTTTTCTCTTTCGTGAACTTCAGATAAGAGTTAGCAAGGTTAGCACGCTGATGAATGACATGCTTTTTTTGATAATCCGGCTGGTTGCGAACAATGAAGTCAACTACCGCTTCGGGGTTTTCCAGGCTATGGGGGTGATGGTCGCAACCGGGTTTCAGAATGATTTCTACAAGTCCGCCCAAAGCACGGTAACGGTCAGCTACAATTTTCATATTCTCTTCATAGGGGACTGTGCGGTCACTATCACCACAAACACTGATAACAGGGATACCTGCATCGGCTAAAGGTTTCAGATTATCAATCGGATTACCTTTGAAGTTATTCATCTGCTCATCAGTTAGTCCCCACTCGGCAAGTAATCCGCTCCATAATTCCCTGTGCCTGCCGGGCCAACTAAACACATCACACACTGGGGCATCCACATAAATACAAGCCACTTTATCAGGATTCTTCGCTCCCCAATTGAAAGCAAACAGACCGCCACGACTGAAGCCTTCCAATGTCACTTTAGAAGACAAACGATAGTATCTGCGCATAATATCATAAAAGTCTGTACCCAAACGTTGCGCACGGGGGCTACCATAAAGATGCGTCAAATCGTAATAAACAACATGGAAACCTTTTTCCAACAAAGTTTTATCTACTGAAGGGAAAGCTCCAAAGAAAGCTGGACGCCATATCCAGGGATGGCCTTCGGCCACCTTACGGGGAACAACTACTGTAGCCTTACGGGCATTACAGATAAAATCATAACGATCGAAACCTTCCCATTGCGACTTTTTGCCGGGGAAGGGTTGTTCAGTGACAATCTTCGGTGCCTCGTTGCCGGTCAGCGTACGATAAAGCTCGCCGGCTATCAGAGCCGCCCCCTGTTCGTTGGGGTGGATGCCGTCCGTATAATAATCGGGATGCGGCTTCAAAAGTGCGTAAAGATCCACAACAGGCAAGTGGCGCTTCTTTGCAACACGGCGTATCACGGGGATGATACCATTTGTAATTACACTGTCGTTGATGCCGAAATTCCGTTTCACAGCCGGCACCGGGAAGCACAAATATATCTTAGGCTTGGAAGGCAAGTCCTGAAGAATATCCAACATCTCCGTCAGGTCCTTTCCGAAATCCTTTCCGTAATGCCAGTTCCAAGGCTTGCTGTCATTCGTTCCCAATTTAATGGTAACGATGTCTGGCTGAAATGCCAGCAGATCGCGGAATTTCTGCTCGTGCATGTACGGATGATCTCCCTTGTTCAGCATTACGCGGGCGCTGATTCCGAAGTTACGCACATCGTACCCCTCACCCAAAAGCTGGGAGAGCAATCCCGGATAACTGTTCTGAAACTGATTTTTAATTCCTGAGCCATAAGTGATGCTATTGCCCACACAGGCAATCTTTACCGGCTTCTTTTCTTGTGCTACCGCCCACAGGCAGAACAGGCACAGAAAAAGCAAAAGAGTGTTTTTCTTGTTCATGATATCCCTATTTAATTACGTTTCATAGCATTTTTGACGATCGCAAAGATACATTTTTTTAAAAGACAGAACCAAATCCCCTCTGAAATGTTATCCAAGCCTAAACCTAAACTCACAGAAAATGAAAAGATTAATGTTATTTGCAGCCAGCACACTGATTCCCTCAAAAACTGTACGCCACAGTAGAGGGCAGTAGTAACCCACAGAACCCTATGACCGATAGGAAAGGCTTACCCTAGGTAAAGATTCCTTCCTGATGCTACAAATTAGAAATATTCTTACGAGAGAATGGAACGGTGCGCCCCCATCTTCTCGTAGGGCAACGTAAACCAGAAAGTAGAGCCTTTACCTAACTCAGACGCCACTCCTATCTCACCTTTGAGCTCCTTCACGATATTCTGTGAAATAGCCAGTCCAAGTCCGGTTCCTTGTTTGAAAGAATCGAGCTTTACAAAACGGTTGAATATATCCGCCACCTTTTCAGGAGGGATACCGGTACCAGTGTCTGTCACAAAGAAGCGTATATAGCCATCTTTTGGTTCTTCATACCCAAACGTGATACTCCCGGTATTTGTAAACTTCATGGCATTACTGATGAAATTATTCAGTACCTGGGTAACTCTGCGTTGGTCAGTATACAAAAGCAGTCCCTCCAGTGGTGTCACCGCACATATAGCGACATTCGCATTCGTTTGTCTCATCCTGGCAGCCTGCTCTATCTCAGATAGCATCTTATTTACATCTATATTTGCATAAACATATTCCAGTGTCCCCGCCTCAATCTTCGACAAATCCAGGATATCATTAATCAACTGCAACAAAATATCATTATTCTTACTAATGATGCTGAGATATTCCGTCCGTTCTTCTTCCGATACATCTTCGGCCAATATGCTCGAAAAACCTACTATTGCATTGAGCGGAGTACGTATTTCATGACTCATATTAGCCAGGAAAGCTGATTTTATACGATTGGACTCTTCAGCCTCTTCTTTAGCCAAACGCAGTTTACGTTCCAGAATCTTCTGGTCCGTAATATCCCAGGCTGTATAGAGAATCCATTTACGTCCATTGGAGAATGAAACTATATTATTATTCTGGAAAGTAAACCGTTCCTCATTCTTATTCGTAAAGAAGCGCCTGGTACCAAATTGGGCAATTCCCGTTCTTACCAATTCTTCATCTTCTTTCCTGATCATCGTTGCAGCCTCAGGCATTATATCGAAATCAGTTCTTCCAATCGCCTCCTTAGCTGGATATTCAAAGAGTTCTTCAGCCTTTTTATTTATAAAAGTATAACGCATATCATTATCGACATCTTTCACCTTAGCTGCAATAGGAAGGTTGTCAAGAATATTTTCAAGCAAATGCAGATGCTCTTGCCACTCCGTTTCTCTCACTTTCTTGATACGCTTGTGCATAAAGTAAAATAACAGCAGAACAATAGCAGTACCCAATACAATCACAACATAAATAATATTCTTCTGGATAAAGCTGGGTGGAACATCATAATAAACTGCATTTTCAAGAAAGTGTTCTAATGCAACTCCCTTGTCATCAGGTATATATTCGCCATCGTAGTGCTTATTTATATCAGCCGGCGTATGCGGCATTGAGTGGCAAATAATTGTAGGTACCCCTCTCCAGATGGTGTCAAAAAGCGGTTTACAAACGTACCATCCCGGATCGCCTACAAATATGACAGCTTGGGGAGGCACAGAATATTTATCCTTTAGATAATCAACCTTCTGATCTATTTCCTGTTGATTATTGAAATGCCATGTTGTGAGAGTCTCCGAATATACCTTCACTGAATTTTCTTCATTGAATGCCTTTTCTACGGTTTCAAGTAGATCATAAGCCCATTTCTCACGAAAAGTGGAAGAACTGATAAGAACAATATACTCTTGATCTTTTGTATCAGCCATCGTCTTGGGCACCAGAAATAAACAAGCGAGAATAGCAACCGCAAGTATTCGAAATGTCAAAGGGGGATACAGAAATGTATTCTGATTTGGCATATTGGGTAAATATTAAAATATAAAATGGCAAAAGCTTCTCAACTATCCTTTGCAAAGTTAGGAAAAAATAAATGCCCAAGAAATATCCAATGACAAATTTGCATATTACGTTCATTTTTTTGTTGTATATATCCGCATTGAACACTATTTGTGATATAGGATCAGGTATGACGCTGATGAAATAGAAGAAAATGTCGCATTTATAACTTGAACTCAGCAATTCAATAAAAAGTTGGTAGAATCGGCAAACCAACGAGTTACGAGGGACATAAAAAAAAGCGGAGAGAGTTTTTCAACTTTCTCCGCCTCAGTACCCAGACCCGGTACAAGCCATAGAAATCATAGGAAAATAAAAGAATTTATCTTCCTTATTATCAACTATTTGAATATTTCCTATTTTCTCTATTTTTGCCATATTTTGCCCATTTTCCGTTATTCAGTACACTTTTAGTACACTTTGAAATATCATTTTCTTTTGTACCTTTGCAATATTGGAAAACAAAAGAAAATCAACTATTTAGCGTAATCACCCGGTTATGGTACCTAAATCGGGATAAAACCTCTAAACAATGGCAAAGTTAGAAAATAAAACGAAAGAAAACCCCAAGTTAGAGCAAAATAAGCTCTCGGATGGTAGAATCAGCCTTTACTTAGAGTATTATTTAGGTAGAGAGGAAAAGCCCGTATTAGATGAAAACGGCAATCAAGTGTACTATGATAGTGGAAAGATGCAAGGTAAGCCCAAGTTTGCAGTAAAGCATAACAGGCGAAAAGAAAACCTTAGTCTGTATCTGATAGATAAGCCCCGTACCCCTGCGGAACGCCAGCAGAACAAAGAAACATTGGAGCTTGCCACAAAGATACGTGCGGAGCGTGAGCAGGAATTTAAAGAAAGTATGTTGGGCTATCGGTTGAAAAAAGATAGAACGGTCAATTTCTTAGACTATTTCCAAGCCTATATCAACAGTTATACCAAGAAAGATATTCGCATGGTACAAATTGCGCTTAGCCGTTTTAAGGACTTCTTAAAAGAGCAATACCCCATGAATGAGTTTAGTATCAAACCGGAACTTATCACCAAAGAAATGATGGAGCAGTTTGTAGCCTATTTGCAATCCCGAAGTGTGGGTGAAGGTGCTAAAAGCATTTACCAGCGTTTCAAGAAAGTTATTCGATATGCGATTGACCACGATGTAATGTTGAAAGACCCATGTAAAAGTGTTACCTGTAAAGTGGATAGCCAAATGCTTCGAAAAGATGTTCTTTCTCCCGAAGAAATACAAAAGTTGGCGGCTTGCCATTATGACAACGAGAACCCGAATGTCAGACGGGCTTTTATCTTCTGTTTATACAGTGGTTTGCGTTTCTGTGATGTAAAAGACCTTACCTATAAGAATGTGGATTACGCTAATCGGTTATTGAAATTTGAACAAAGCAAGACAAAGGGACATTCTGCCAGTAGTGGTGTGGTTATTCCCCTGAATGATGGTCTATTGTCTATCATTGGTGAAGCCCCGGCAGATAAAAACTGTTTGATATTCGATTTACCTACTTACGAAAGTTGCTGTAAATCAGTAAAGCGTTGGGTAAAGAGAGCCGGGATAGACAAACATATAAGCTGGCATTGTGCCCGGCATTCGTTTGCCGTGAACATTCTGAACAATGGGGCAAATATCAAAACCGTAGCCAGCCTTTTAGGGCATAGCGGATTGAAGCATACGGAGAAGTACACCCGTGCGGTGGATAAATTGAAAGAGGAAGCAATAAACAGCTTGCCCGAACTAAAGTTTTAACCATAAAAGACTTATCTTTGTAACTATGAACTTTGAAGCATTAGTAAAACATATCAGCACGATACAGAACACGTTGCAGGCACAAGCCGCACATGCTGTAAACCTTGCCCTTACTTCCCGTAACTGGCTTATGGGTTGCTATATTGTAGAATTTGAGCAGAACGGAGAAGACCGTGCCGCCTACGGTGAACAACTGTTGAAGAAGCTGGAACAACGACTGAAAACAAAAGGTCTGAATGAACGTAGATTCAGGGAATTTAGACGGTTGTACCTTGTTTATCCACAACTAAAAGAACCTGTTACACAATACATTGCATCACAAATTCAAATTCGGCAGTCATTGACCGCCGAATTCACTGAACCAATTCGGCGGTTGGTGACCGCCGAATCTGAAAATGGAGTTTGGAAACTATCAACAGAATACCCACAAACCGAAACATGGATGATTCCGGCTGATAGATTATTCAATAGATTATCTTCCACCCATTTAAACACTATATCGGGAATTGAGAACCCGGTAAAACGTGCTTTCTATGAAATGGAAACCATTCGTGGCTGCTGGTCTGTAAAGGAGTTGGAGCGACAAATCGCATCTTTATATTACGAACGTAGCGGACTATCCAAAAACAAAGAAGCCCTCTCCGCTTTAGTCCAGCAACAAGCAACCTTATTACAACCTAAAGATGTTATCAACACCCCTGTTACTTTGGAGTTCTTAGAGTTGAATGAACGTGCATTGGTGACAGAAACTGATTTGGAACAAGCCATTCTTGACAACCTGCAACACTTCCTGTTAGAAATGGGACATGGCTTCTGTTTTGAAGCCCGGCAAAAACGTATCTTGATAGACGAGGATTATTTCTTTGCCGACCTTGTGTTCTATCACCGCATTTTGAAATGCCATGTTATTGTAGAATTGAAGATAGATAAGTTCCGCCATGAGTACGCTTCGCAACTAAATATGTATCTGAACTATTTTAAAGCGGAAGTGATGCAGCCGGATGATAACCCACCTATCGGCATTTTGCTCTGCACCGAAAAGGGAGATACCTTGGTTAAGTATGCCACTGCCGGGTTAGACCCAAATATTTTTGTGCAAAAGTATAGGATAGAACTTCCAACAGAAGAAGAAATAAAAGTATTCATTTCTTCCTCAAACTATGAGAGTTACAAACTTTAAAATTGGCGAAAAGAAAAAAGATTGTTTCTTCTTTCGCCAGCACATATATTTTGCAGGCTACAAAAGTTAGTTTGGTACGTTTTGGATATATATACAAAAGCACAAACTAAACTCACAATAAAGTAGATTAAAAAAAAGAGAAGATGTTTTGATAAAGTCAGGAATCTATTTTCCCTTTTTAAGAGAACAACTCACGAGGTTATTCTATATTTTAATTGCAATTAGTTTATAGTATGGAAGATTTTAACTCACAATATGCCAACCATTCGAAATTAGAACAGCTAAAGCAGTTCATTTTGGAACATGGTACTTATATCGAACTCAAAAAGGGTGAACAATTCACTATTCAAGGCAAAGTGAATCATCGGGGAGCTTATATCGAACACGGCTTATTGAGATATACTCGTGTGGATGAAAAAGGGAATATACATATAGTAGGATATACTTTCTCCGGAGAGTTTACAGGAAGTTTATGCACACTTATAGAGCCTAATCAACCGTCATTAGTAACAATTGAAGCCGTTTGCGATACAAAGATTTGTTATATACCCTATTTAAAAGTAGAGGAATTCTTTGCCACAAATGTAGAAACCATGCAAGTAAAATGTACTCTTATTGAACAATCATACTTATTAATGTATCATAGATTAATAGATATGTACTGCAAGACTACGGCAGAACTGTATCTTGACTTATTGAATAGATGCCCCGATATTCAAGAGTACATTACGTTAAAGGAGATTGCCTCTTTCTTGCAAGTCACACCGGAAACAATCAGTCGCATACGCCGTGGACTGAATAAATAGCTTACGACAATGAAAGATTTTAATTCATACCTCGACAATTTAGACTATTCCCTCGTAAAAGATTTATTTCATGAAAAAGGGAAGCAACGTATATACCACAAAAAAGATTTCTTTATTCGTCAGAATGAAATATCACGTTTTGCCGAATGGGTAGAAAACGGTACATTCCAATATACATATATTGATGGAGAGGGTGAAGAACACATTGTTGGATACGCTTTCACCAACGAGTTTGTATGTGACTATTCTTCTTTAATGAGAAGTGGCTTATCGTTAGTAAATATTCAAGCCATAACAGAGTGTTCTGTATATGAAATATCCCGTCATGACATTATTGAATATTGGGAAACGGATATGAAAACTCAACGATTCGGAAGGCATGTGGCAGAGAGTCTATTTGAAATGGTATATGAACGATTACTTGATTCATATTGTACGCCTGAAATACGATACAGGAACTTGATGGAACGTTGTCCTAACTTGAAAGAAGTAGTTCCTTTGAAAAGCATCGCTTCATTCTTAGGGGTTACACCGGAAACCATTAGCCGCATACGCCGCAAGTTAGAGATATAACTCACCTTTTAACAATTGTTATATTGGGGTCTTGATAATTGTCAAGACCTTTTTCCTCCACCTTTCATTACTTTGCACACATTGATTAAAAACTATTAGTATGATACGGAAATTAATGAAAGAAGAATATAAAAATGCTATAAACTTATCCTATCAAGTATGTATAGAGTGTGGCATTAACGATTTTACGGAAGAAGGGATTGAAACCTTTAAAAGTTTCGTGTATGACACATCGTTGATGAATACGCTTGACATATATGGGGCTTTTGACAATCATTTATTGATAGGAATAATCGGTGTACATCGGGAAAGGCAACATATATCCCTCTTCTTTGTCTTGCCACACTATCATCGGCAAGGAATAGGAAAATCGTTATTTGACTATATGATGAGCAATTGTAATTTTACTTATATAACAGTTAATTCTTCAACCTATGCAGAAACTTTTTATACATCTTTAGGCTTCAAAAAAGTGGGTAAAAAAGAGATTAATAAAGGTATTGTTAGTATCCCTATGAAGAGAAATATATAATTATTGTCAATCACTTAAAATAGAGATAAGATGAAAAAGAAAATTACTTTATGTATGGTGCTTTCCACATTCATTATTTGCGCCATGTTATGTCTGACAAATTGTAGTAACGATGATGCCCCTACTTCTGTCTTCACCCCCGAAGCCCTGAAGCAAACTACTTGGCAAGCGCAAATGACCGTGTACAATATCGAAGATGAGATAGACTACACAAAACAATCCATTCTTCAGTTTACTAACGAATCAGAAGGCATTTATACAAGGACGAACGAAGAAGACGGATATATATGGAACACAGATTTTACTTATCAAGTAAATGGAAAAATCATCACGTTCGACAACATAGCAGGTCCGTGGACAGTGATGGAATACACAGGAACACATCTCGTAATGGAAGCCTATAATCCCAATAAGATGGTGTGGACGTTGGAGAAGATGTATTAACCTAAAAATAGCGGATATGAAGATTTCAACAATTCTCTTTTTCTGCCTACTAATGACAGCTTGTATGCAGACAAAATCCTTTCACCGGACAAACGGCTGGTACTACGTAACATCACAGACTACAGACAGCCTTTCACAAACACCTTTCCTTACTGTTATGGATTTCGATTCTTTACGTTTGGAAACTGATGCTTTTGGACACTCGGTCATTACCGGTGTCTTCCTCCAAGATAAATTGCCTATATGGAGAGAAGCCACAACAAAGAGTGTAGGAAAGTACATCGCTTTCGTTTTCAATGACACGGTGATAACTGCTCCTCAGGTTAATAGCCCCATAGAAAGCGGATGTTTCCAAATTTCCAATCCGCATGGATATGATTTGGAACGTATCTTTAGGGAACTACAAAAAGAAATTGATATATCAAGGTTTGGAAATTAAATGTTAACTGGAAAATGGGAACATTAGGTTGCATAAATGATATGCTACAACGGGACAAAGAGAACCGTGAGCTTCGCAAGTTGAATAGAGACAGGATGAAAGAACATCACAAATATCTTGTAGGCAAAGGTAAAAATGCTGATTTATCCAATGTTTCCATTGAAAAGATAGAAGAAATCCGTAAAAAAACCATAGAAAAGGAGCAATCAGACCAAATATATATGTTTAGGATATATATATTTCTTACAATATGCCTTTTAGTGCTATTTTTATTGGGATTACTTTGCTATAAACTATTTTTCTAAATTCCCCCAAAACAACAACTTGCGGATTACAATATTATGAATTGAAATAAGCCTTTTCCTAAGTCTCGCTAAGGCTTATTTTTTATATGAATACATACATGAATCTAATTTTAGAACAGCGATTTTTCCGCTTATTGTCGGAATATTCACAACGTAAAGTTTCTGCATCGGAGTTTACAGAAGCTATTGAGGAATTGGCTACGCATGTAGCCGATTTTGGTATCAACGAACAGGATTACAGTATTTTACTTCGCTATTTTTCCTTTGGTTTACACCGTCTTAAATCGTATCGTGTACGGTTTGAGCAAGAAAAAAATGCCCTATTTGCATTTAATTGATGAAGCGATAGGACTTTTGAACACTGAAATACGCCTTATTGAATGGCGCATCAAATACCCGGAACAACTACAGCAACGCATCAATAAACAGCCCCTTTCCCCTCTCTACCTCGCCGACAAAACAACCCTTATCAATATCATGGAAGTGGTAAGCGGCTTATTCCTCTCCAAAGACATCGTTTATCAGAACGGTAAACCTGCCTATTTAGTGGACTTATCCAAAGGTTTTGAATGGTTGTTTAACATTAAGATAAGCGACTGCCACCAAAAACATGAGGACGTGATAAAACGGAAGCCGGGCAAACTCACCGAATTTCTTAATGGACTGGCAAACCTAATCAAAAATGAACATGATAAGAAAGGATATAGATAATCAGCAACTTATGATTTATTTATAGGGGACTCCATTAGTTCTCCTGTAATTTCTTTGTATCCGTTTTTAGAACTTTGCTTCATCAATCGATTGACAAACAAAATGTATAATCTGAAAAATGAAGCAATTATGTATATAGACAATGACGAATTTGGTGGATGGATGCAGAAGCTGTATGCCAAACTGGAAGAACTCTGCAAAGATGTACGGGTACTACGCAATGCAGACAGGGTACTGCCCGAAGATGATAACCTATTGGATAATCAAGACTTGTGCCTGCTGTTCAAAGTAAGCATCAAAACCCTGCAACGCTACCGGGCTATCGGTGCGTTGCCATACTTCACTATCAGCGGAAAAGTGTATTACAAGGCTTCCGATGTCCGGGAGTTCATCAAGGAAAGGTTCAGCGTCACCACGCTACGCCAGTTCGAGAAAGAACACTGTACGAAGAAAAAGAAGTGAATCTGAAAAGCCGGAACGGTGAATGTGCTTCATCCATCCCGGCTTTCCCCGTTTATGGCTTACCCAGCTTATCAGCTTCTTTCTTTAGCTGTTCGGCTTGCTCGTTCAACAGCCTTGCACGTTCCAGTGCTTCCGCCTGCTTTTGGATGCGGTATTCAAAATCCATCACTGAATCGGTCAGACTTCGGATAAAGCCGTTATCCCGTTGCCATTTGAACTTGTTTTCCAGTATATCAAAAGTTTCCCCGTCTGCCTGTCCTTGCATCAGCAAATAGCGGTATTTCATATCGTTGTCCTGTAACTGCTGCATACGTTCAGCCAAACGGATATTCAAGAATATGGAAACGGAACAGATAACCAGCACTGCCGAAAAAAGGAACAATCCCGGACGAATCCAAGAAGCGACCTTGTTGCAAATCCGTTGATAGAGCGGTAAGGGTATAGCTTCCTCTTTATCCGTCTTGCAAGAGCCCAAAGCATCAAGCATTACCTTGAAACAACGGTAGGTTTCCAATACTATTTTCTTGGTGTCCTCGATATGTTTCTGCTGACCTTGCATCCTATTCCTTATCTCGTCAAGCTGGCTTCGGATAGCCTGCAAATCCTTTTCGGGAACAGCCGGGTTACTGTGCAATTCCGACAATGCCTGTTCGATTGCGTTCAGTCTTTCAAGAGTTTCCTCCCGACTGGCTGGCGTTACCTGTGCTTCCTGCTTCTCTTTCAATTCAGTAACCATTGAGAGAAGCCCCTCTAAAATCAAATTTTTCTCCATGTGTTTACAAATTAAGTTGTTTTTTCTTTTTCTTCTTCTTTCTTAAATTCAAGTTTGGTTCTTCATCCGCAGGGGGTGATGAAGCGGTGAACAGACCGAGTGAGCCAGTTATCAACGGACTGTCAGTCTTTCCCTGTGTCGGCAATGGCTCCCGAACGGGTGTAAAAGCTGTCTGCCGTTGATTTCCGACCGTATTCAGTCCTGCATCCCCGAAACATTTATCCAGTTTGGAGAAACTAAAATTGCGGTCTATCTCCGAACCCTTGAACGTGTATTCGCCTTTGGAAAAGGAAACGCCCTGTATCTCGCCCGTCTGCCCCTTGTACTTGAACCGGACAGTAATACCCTTTTCCGCTAACCGCTCCTGTAACTGCCGCCAGTTCTTGAACTTCCCGATTTCGTTCTTTACAGCCGTGTAAATCTCGTATTTCGACTTGTCCGGCTCTTTCAAGCGGTGCTGCTTTACCTGTTCTTTTCCACCAGCAAAATAAAGCCCGTGTTTGGTTTTCAGCTTCTTGCATACCTGCTCGTTACGGTACATATCGTTCCTGTCCGAAATGGTCTTGCCGTTGTTGTCTATGCGGTTGAACACGATATGCACATGTGGGTGTTCCCGGTCTTGATGGCGCACGATGATATACTGCGTATCGGTGATTTTCATTTCACGCATATACTCCTGCGCAAGCTGTACCATCTTCTCGTCTGTCAATTTGGGTGCATCCACTGCCGAATAACTTAACGCAATATGTCCGACAGGCTTCTTCAAATCGGGATTCATCCCGGTCTGCATACAGAAGCTGCGGATTATATCGCCCCGGCTTTCAGTCAGAACCCCGTCCGCATGAAGCAAAACCGCCTGCTCCTTACCAAGCACATAGTTCACACAGCCCTTAAACCCGCTTCCCTTTTTTATTTTTCCAATCATCCGACAACTGATTTATAATTTCGACAATCCTGTTTTTGAGTTTCACCAGTTCCACCGCCACCAGTGCGAAACCTCCGGCATTCGCTCGGTGCGCCAGTTGGTTGATGTTGTTGGCTTCCCCTGCCAGCTTGCGGATGGTGTCCGCATCCTGCCTATTCAGCCGGGGTATGACCTCTGCCGAAACAACCGCCTGCCGGACATACTCACTGACACGCAACCCGGCTTCCCCGGCTCGCTTCCTGATGGCATAATACTGCAACTCGGTCAGCTTCGTGCTGACTACCCGTTGCTGCTTCTCTATCCGTTTCTTTGCCGGACGTCCCCCCGGCTTATCCTTTATATTCGTCATAGGTTTTTACATTTAAATGGTATCTTAAAAATTGCGACCAACGGGAGAAATTTTCTTTGCTGTCAAGCAAAGCAAGGTAGTTTCGGTTTACCGAAACATAACCTTGCTCTCCAAATTAAACCGCCTGTCGCTGGTAATCCTGCCGGACTAAATGCCCCTGCCCCTTTTCTGTCTTGGGGCGGCACGTTGTCCGGTTTCCTGCTTTATCTCCTGCGCTTGGCTGGTGCTGTTCTTCTGTTCCTGCTTCCTGCCGCACAGGTAATCGTTCAAGTCCGAATACCCCCTGTAATTGCCCGAGAAGTCACGCACACGGTAGGAGTATTCCAATTCGATAGCCCGTGTCGCTTCATATCCTGCCTTGTCATTGTCAAGCATACAGTGGATGCGTTCATACGGGTACAGCACGTCAATAGCTTTCGGCACATTGACAGTAGAGTTGAGTATGACATAATCCTGCCTGTCAAGGTCGGGCATGGTCGGGCAGTTCTTCATCCGGAGCGTGAGGAAAGAAAGATAGTCCATAAAACCCTCGAATACCAAACACTTCTCTCTCGGCTCTCCCTGCTGGCGTATATGGCTGATGTCTTTCGGCGCGATGCACCCCTTGAAGAAACGGTTGCGTACTTCAAATCCTCCTGCCACATTCGGGAAGCCGATGGCGAAATAGGGCTTGCCGTTATGGATGAAATGCAGTTCCTTACATTCCAGCCTTGCCAAGTCGGAGTTTATGCCCCTTTCCTGCAAATAACGGAGTAATGCAGGATGGGCAAGTTCTCCCACCTCCAAATGTTGGAAACTCGGTTCGGATGCTTGCTGGCGAAAAGAGAAAGATACGGGACGGATGTGCGGTACCCGCTCCGCTATCTTGTTGAGCAGATAAGGCACATAGTCGGTTGCGTATAGTTCCTCTGCCAATGCGATAATGTTGCCGCCTTTGCCAAGTCCGAAATCGTACCACCTGTTAAGCTCGGTGTTTACCTTGAACGAGGCATCCTTTTCCTCTCTCAACGGTGATTTGTACCAAAGGCTGTTGCCTTGTTGTTTGACGGGCGTGTAACCCAGACTTTGCAGATAGTCTGCAATGCGTATGTTCTTTACTTCCTGTATGTTCATGATTTTCCTATGGTTTGATGATGATTGTAAAACCGATGAATTGATGAATGTGTATGCCAAACTATTGGATAGCAATCTTATACGTTCTCATCATTGTTTCATCAAAGCACTTACCAAAAGAGAAAATCATCATTTGCCTTATAGTGCATGGTCTGCCTGACCCTTTTTCTCTTTTCATCAGTAAGTTGTTTTTGATGAGTGTTTGATGAGAGTACAAACCTTTATCTATCAGTGTAGTTATATACTTATTCATCATTTCATCAAAATAATCAGAGTGCAGCCAATTGTTCTCTTGTTACGGTATAGAACCGTCCGATTCTTCGTATGGGAGAATAGCGACACTCTCGGGTATAGTCCACTTGATAGGTGGTGTAAGTAAGTGTATTCGGTGCAGGGGTAAGTTTCCAACACTCCTGCAATACCTTACGGACTTGGTGTTTCTCCACCTTTACCTGTGAGTGTACCAGCAAAAGAAGAAGGTCGTTGTAACAGAACGAGAAAGTGTCCGTGCCGACACTGTCCATGATGTCAAGGATAAGTTCTTGCATCTCTATCTCCAACCGGTTGCGATTACTGCGGATAATCTTCCGCAAGGCTTCGGTTTGCAACAACGAGGGTGCAAACCACATACGGCTTTCTTTTTCGGTGGATAGCTGTCTGTGTTGCAGAAAATGGAGAAAGGCGGGTATCTCCGCTTTCAACTTTTGTAGGAAGTCAGTGTCATCGGACTGCAAGCGGTCTATCTTGCGCACCCAATAGCGTGTTTCTCCTGCATCTATGATTACAGGCAGGTACTCGTTGTTGGAGCATAGCACGAACTTGGCAAAGAACGCAATCTCGTCACGGTCTTTGCCTTTGGCTTCCACCTTATAGGATAGGGTTGTACTGAGGTTCTTCAACCTCTCGCTGTCCTCCCTGCGGTTGAGCAGCACCTCATCCACCACGATAAGGAGCTTTCCTGCCCAATCGGAATTGAACTGGCTGCGGAAATCTTCGTTGGTATTGAACGTGACATTGTTCTGAAAGAGGGCTTTCAGAAAGTTCAGGAATGTACTCTTGCCTGTGTTGCGTTCTTCAGATACCAGCAGCAGGATGGGCAGTTTCTGTACGGGTTGCAGGTAGAGCAGTTGCAGATAGTCCATCCCCAACTCGTATTGCTCCCCGAAGATGTGCCGTACCAATGATTGGATGTGAGAGAAATCCCCTTCCTTTGGTTGGTGGTCTATCGGTTCATAGAGGTTAAGAAACTTGCCGACTACGGGGCGGTAGCCGATGTGTTCGGGTATGGTGCAGAAACCGTCATACTTGGGAACGCTGCCGATGTAGTCCTTGCCATAGTCTTGGCGCAGGGTCTCGTTGTTCCAAGGGATGCGTTTCTTTACATACCCTCCGTTCAGTCTTGGCTGCTCCACAATCTTGTAGAGCGTTGTTCCCACTCGGATGAACTCTTCTTTTGCCACACTGCCATCTGATGGCGGTTTGTGGCTGTTTTGTTGTTTTTTAGCTGACATAATCAAATGGTTTTAAGATCGGAAAATACCAGCTACAAAAGTATAAGTATTTAATGGATAAGTTGTTACGCAAAATATAGCAGAATATAGAAAAAAGCCCCTCGGAACAAAAACTTTCAATGGCTGGGCAATGGAATCGGATTGAAAAGACGAAAAAACTCCCGAAAAGCGAATGGTTGGATAACGCTTTTCGGGAGAAAAAATCAGAGTATCTGTCGTATTGTTGTACTGACTTGCGGATTTAATGACTGCATTACGTCAGTCCCTCATCCCAATCTACGAGAGGTATTTGGTCTTTCCTGCATCGGCACTGCCCAGCGAAAAGAAGATGGCTTGTTTCTCTTTTCGCAAGTATAACCTTTTCAGAACGGCATTGCGCATTTGCATCGCTCCGAATGTACCGATGTGGAAAGCGAGGGCGATTATCGCTTCAAGGTTGTAAAACTCCATACCGCACTTGTCGGATAGGCGTATGGTACGCTTTATCTCGTACTCCCTTAACACGTCACTCTTGCAAAGAGCCCTTATCCCTGCCCGAATGGTCGGGGCGGTGACACCGAACAAATCCAACAACTCGGCTTCGTTCATCCAAACATTGGTTATGTCATTCGGTAAAATTACATTGCCAAACTCGTCTATTCTTATAATGTTTCTTTCCATAGTCCTATGCCATTGTTGTATTTCCAAAAGACTGGTTCAGTTTGTCACCGAACATCGTAAGGTCGTGGTCTATCTTCTGCGTTGTTATCTTCGCATAGAGTTGGGTTGTAACGATGTTCGTATGCCCCAACACACGGCTGACACTTTCAATCGGCATACCTTTACTTAGTGCGAGGGTGGCGAACCCATGCCTTGCACAATGGAATGAGATGTCCTTTGTGATTCCGCACTCTTTTATCATCTTTTTCAATGGCTTGCATATAGACCAATAGTTCAGATTCGGGAAAATAGACTTGTCCGTTTGAAATTCCTCGTAACGCCTGATAATCTGCAAAGGGATGTCAAGCAGTTTCACTTGGAACGGAACTTTGGTCTTGTGCCGTTTGGATAATATCCACTTCTCACCGTTCACCTCCACTATATCATCAGTAGTCAGTTCCTTAACGTCCACGAATGAAAGTGCGGTGAAGCTGGCGAAAACAAAGATGTCACGGATGTAGGAAAGTTTGGCATCCGCAAATTCGTGTGTCATCAATGTTTTCAGTTCTTCTTCCGTCAGATACTCACGTTCCTTGATGTTCGGACTGATATGGAATTGCGCAAACGGATTTCTCGGTATAAGTCCGTTGAAGTGCGCACGCATGACCACACCTTTCAGCCACATGCAGTTAGTCCAGATGCTGCCGTTCTGCAATCCTCTGTCGGTGGAAAGGAAAACGGCAAACTCCTTGATGAAGTCGGGTGTCAGTTCAAGCATAGACAGGTCGCTTCGCTTGTAGTTCGCCTTGATGAATGCCGCCACATGGTTTCTTGCACGAACCCTTGCCATGTAAGTTCCTTTTACACGGTCAGTACCCACACGCTTTTGAAATGTGGCATTGTCCTTGTCAAACGCTCCGAGCAATGTCTCATACTCGCAGCCGATTCCTTGATAGGCATTGCGCACCATTTCCGCCGTAACATACGCTTCACGGTCTGAAATGCGCTGGTAATGCTTGATGATTTGTGCCTTGATGTTATCTAAGGCGTGGTTGATGTCCCTTGCTTCAATGCTCTTGCCTTTGGCTCGGTTGCCTTTCGCATCCCAAAGCGTTTTCGGGATGGTCTGCTTGCAACTGAACTGCGCCACAGAACCGTTGATTGTCACTCGTCCCATGATGGGGACAATACCGTTTCTCTCCTTGCTGCCGTTCACGTAGA
>NZ_MSHA01000103.1:0-86615 GCF_001940965.1 Bacteroides sp. Phil13
AAAAGAGTCGCATAGAGAAAAAAAACATTTAAATATAAAAAAAGGAGATGTGCCTTAGTGTTGACACATCTCCATATTTTATTAAATCTGTTAGCACATCATCCAAATTATCGAGCTACTGGACCTGCTGTTTTTTCATATTTTCCAGTCTCTTCATTATACATGAATGACATAGCATAATTGCCATCACCACGGCCAGAATATATCTTATAGACTACTATATAGCTTAAACCCGGATCCGGTTCAGTAATCCATGATGGCAAAAGAATTTCAGAAATACCAAATGCAAGACGCTCATCCATAATTTCTTGTGTTTCTTCGTCAGTCTTACCATCCAAATATCCATCAATATTATAATAAGCCTTCCAAGTACCATATTTGTTATTGATATTACCATACTTACCAGAAGAACCAAAGTAATATTCTTCCGTAGTAGGATTCTGACTACTCATGAAAGCCGGTTTATTCTCAGCGACCCAATTCACCAACGTCTGGTAATCTTCAGCGGCAAAAGTAATCACATAATTTCCACCCAGTAAACGAAGCAGTGTCCACGTACTACCATCGAAAGAGAGTTCTGCAATCTTCGTAGACACAGCCAAATTCTCAGCAAACGGATCGTATGCAGCCCATGCATTACCATCATACTTATATAGGGCTTTTTCATCAGTGGTTATCTTATTTGCATAATACTTATATGTCACTTCACAAGTAGTCCCTGACTTGGCATAAGCTAATTTTTGTTTCAAGAAAGTAGTTAAATAAAAATCTACATCCATATTTGAATCAAAATTATTATACTTGCCCGGTGTCCCACTTTCAGTGCCCATAGCATCATAATCTTCATTGGTCAACTCATATTTTTTGTCCGGTGTAAAGCTACTGAATTCTTCCCAGTCATTTACTCCCTTCTTATAAGTCTTTACTAAGCTAGAAGTAGTCCCACTTGCATAATATTTATAAGTAATACTAATAATCTTTCCTTCAGCAAGGCTTGCATATTTTTCAGAACAAAATATCTTCAAATAAGCATCAACATCCATACTAGAATCAAAATTATTATATTTTCCTGGTTGCCCCGCATCTGTACCCATCGCATCATAATCCTCAGTCGTCAATTCATAAGAAACATCCGCTGTTACTGGTTCATAATCCACAGTAATGTCACCAAAAAGCACATTAACCTTTGCCATGGAACCTTTATCACAATAAGGATAAATCTTCTTTAGCATACTGTTTAGTTCATTCTGTAGGGCTCCTCTATCTGTGAAATATCCTTCTGCAGGATACTTCCCTGTGAAATCACCCTCATACTGAATAACATCAGTTACAAGGGTATCATCGTATCCATCAAAATACTTGTCATTATAATCGCAACCTACTAAAAGAAGTAGTATTGCAAACAAACTAAATATCATTTTTTTATTCATAATCGTACTTCTTAAAGGTTTAGAATGTGAACTTCAATCTTACGTTATAAGTACGGCCAAAGCCATAGAGCACGCGATATGCAGTTTCCCAGTTACTATCTGATCCATCATAAGCATCAGCAATATACTCCTGATTAAACAGATTATTCACATTACCGCTCAAGGTTGCACGCACTTTACCAAAATCAAAGGTGTATCCAGCATTCAAATCAAATGTACTATAGGAAGGTATTCTCCATGGTTCATTAATTGCTATCTTTGCATTGGGCGCTAATCCACTAGCACTGATAGCATAGTCAGCATAGTTGCGACCAAAGAAATTCCAGTCAAGCCCTACACGTACTCCTTTCATCGGACGTACATTGAGTCCTAAAGCCGCCGTTGTTTGTGCTGCACCACCCACATGAATGTTGTCCATTTTGAAGTTAGCTTTTGCATGATCTGAAGCTCCTATACCAGATGCTATTCCACCATCAAGATCTTTCAACGGTTCACCTGCTGTGTTGTAGAAATAACCATTCGCATCGCAATCCCAACGCCAGTCACCAATAGAGAACATACCAGTAACATCCATCCATTGGAATGGTTTAACAACAAAATCAAGCTCCACACCCATATGGCGTGCATCAACACCTTGCATATTCACTGTCCAACGGTCATTAACAGTTTGCCCACTGTCACCAGTATACTTAAAGTCTTGAGATCTTGTCATTGTTTTATCCATCCACTTCGTATAGTAAGCATTCACATTAGCTGTGAAGAAACGACTACGATACCCATAGCCTAATTCAAAAGAGAAAATTTTTTCGTTCTTGGCATCAGGATTCAAAGCATGGCTATTCTGAGAATTAATGAAAGCTGCATCAAACATTGGAGCACGACTAATATAACCCAAGTTGAAGAATACATTATGATTCTCCGTCAGATTATAGTTTACCCCACCCTTAAGGTTCCAGCCTAGATAGTTGTTTGTATCAGACTTTGCATGTTGTTTGTCATAATAGAAACGATCGTAACGCCAGTAACCTGTATTGGAAACAGAACCTGAAACGAATGCACTCAGCTTATCACGATTGTATTCCAATTGTCCAAATACACCTTCTGACATAACAAAACCGTCATAGTCACGATAAACAACATCACCAACCTGCAATTTCTTATTTTTAAACTCTGCGGTACCAGCTCCCGCATAATTCTCAGCTTTTACATTACCACGATTATAATCTACATAATATGCTCCATTATAAAGATCAACGATCTTGTTTTGGTGCAATCCTTTATAATAACGGAAATCAACACCCCCATAAAAATCTAAATACTCTCCAAACTTTGTTGTATAAGTAGAAAGTAAACCATACCACATATGATTATTCAAGTTCTTACTCATTACCATCTTAGAACCTGTAGTACTTTGTTCATTCATTTCCTGAATCTGATCATAGGCAAATGTTCCATCTGCATTACGGAAAGTCGTATTCACTATACCATTACTTGCACCATACCACATATTTTTATGATCATTATCAGTCTGTCCGCTATATCCGTTGCCACGCCCAATAGACACATATAAAGCCGTACTCAAACTTGATTTCTGATCAATCTGCCACAAGTGGTTCAATGAGATTTGAGGTTTATGGTATTCGTTATACTGAGTCATTTTACGCTCACCATTTTTACCGAAACCATAAGTAGGATTATATTTATAAGGACTATCACTACCCATGTAATTTTTAACTCTTTGCCACTCTTTAATGGTCAACCCATCTTGATTGCTACGTTGATAATGTTTTTGAGGAGCTGCAAAAGCACTAAATGTTAATTGATGGTTATCATTGAAGCGTTTTGCTACACTGATAAAGTAGTTATACCCTTCAAACTCAGTACCCTGAACATAACCATCACCCCATGTTTTACCACCAAGCAAAGTAAATGCCCATCCATCTTTTGACAAGCCAGAGGAAACACTAAACAAAATTTTGTTGTAACCGTCATTACCCATACCGTAGGAAACAAAACCACCTTTCGTAGCCTCTGTGCTTTTAGTTATAACATTGATTGAACCACCCACTGCAGGAGAAGCAACTTTAGAAGCACCCAAACCGCGCTGTACTTGCATTGAGCGGGTAACATCGGACAAACCTGCCCAATTGGACCAATATACCTTATTATTCTCCATACCATTCATTGGTACGCCATTAATCATAACAGCTACATTTTCTTGCTTGAAACCGCGAATTACAGTTTTAGAGTCACCATAACCACCACCGTCTTTCGTACTATATACACCCGGCGTAGATTTTAAGATTTCGGGAAACTCCTGTGTACCCAGCTTTTCTTCGATAAAAATCGGATCTACTGTAGACACGGCAATCGGAGTCTTACGAGCCACAGCCACCGACGAAGTAATCGTAACGTCCGCCAGCATCACTGCATCCGGTTCCATCTTGATAGTACCCAAATCAACAGAAGCTCCCTTCTGTGTTATTTTCTTCTTAAGGTCTTTAAAACCTACATACTTGAACAGCAGTGTTCCACCTTGAGCAACACTTTGCTTAAAATAACCATCAATATCGGTCACCGTACCTTGTGAAGTGCCTTCTACCATAACGGCAGCACCCACCAACGGTTCGCCTGTTTCGGAGTCGACAAGCTGCCCCCTCACTGCTGTCTGAGCAAATGCCGCAGCACTAAATACGGACAGCACTGCCATCAACAGGAAATGAATTAGATGTTTTTTCATACTTCTGTTTTTTGTTAATTAAATGTGTTAATTAGAATTGTTAATTAAGTATTAAATACTGTTTTAAGACGCAAATATAATTAATAAGATTTAGATTTGTATTACATTTCTGCTACAAAATTTTAGGGTATATAGGAGTTATTGAAACTTTTTATAACAAAAAAGCCCTACAAGATTTTTGCAGGGCTTTCTATTTGTCACTAAAATATAATTTATGCTATCAGATTCCTAGCAATTATTAATCATTCATTAGCTTTCTATAACGAACACGGGTAGGTTCTTCTTTTCCTAAACGTTTCTGTTTATTTTCCTCATATTCTGAATAAGAACCTTCGAAATAGAAGACATTGGAGTCTCCTTCGAACGCAAGAATGTGAGTACAAATACGATCGAGGAACCAACGATCGTGACTGATGATTACGGCACATCCGGCAAAATCTTCAAGACCTTCTTCAAGAGCGCGAAGTGTATTCACGTCAATATCATTGGTAGGTTCGTCCAATAACAGTACGTTACCCTCTTCTTTCAATGCCATAGCAAGATGCAGGCGATTGCGTTCACCACCGGAAAGTACGCCACAAAGTTTCTCCTGATCACCACCAGAGAAATTAAAGCGTGACAGGTAAGCACGCGCATTAATATCGCGTCCACCCATACGAATCAGTTCCGTACCACCGGAGATTACCTGATAAACACTTTTATTCGGATCGATGTCACTGTGTTGCTGGTCTACATAAGCCACCTTTACGGTCTCTCCTACTTCAAACTCACCTTTATCTACAGTTTCCAATCCCATAATCAGACGGAACAGCGTAGTTTTACCGGCACCGTTAGGACCGATAACACCAACGATACCATTGGGAGGAAGCATAAAATTGAGATCATCAAACAGTAACTTATCACCATAGGCCTTTGCCACATGTTTTGCTTCGATAACTTTATTACCAAGACGCGGACCATTGGGAATGAAGATTTCCAGTTTCTCTTCCTTCTCCTTGATGTCTTCGTTCATCAATTTATCGTAAGAGTTCAAACGTGCTTTACCTTTCGCCTGACGTGCTTTAGGAGCCATACGCACCCACTCCAATTCACGTTCCAATGTTTTACGGCGCTTACTGGCTGTCTTTTCCTCCATTTCCATACGCTTAGTCTTCTGCTCCAGCCAGCTGGAGTAGTTACCCTTCCAAGGAATACCTTCACCACGGTCTAATTCAAGAATCCAGCCTGCTACATGATCAAGGAAATAACGGTCGTGAGTAACAGCAATTACTGTACCTTCGTATTGTTGTAAATGTTGCTCCAACCAATCGATAGATTCAGCATCAAGGTGGTTGGTAGGCTCATCCAGCAACAGTACGTCAGGCTTCTGCAACAACAAGCGACAGAGTGCCACACGACGGCGTTCACCTCCAGAAAGATGTTCCACGCTTGCATCTTCGGGCGGGCAACGAAGGGCATCCATAGCACGCTCTAATTTACTATCCAGATTCCAGGCATCAGTTGCATCGATAATATCCTGCAACTCTCCCTGACGTGCAAATAGCTTGTCCATCTTATCAGCATCCTCGTAGTATTCAGGCAAACCAAACTTCTGATTGATCTCTTCATACTCAGTCAATGCATCTACAATGGGCTGCACACCTTCCATTACAATCTCTTTTACAGTTTTTGTAGGATCCAGATAAGGCTCCTGAGCCAGATAGCCTACTGAGTAACCCGGTGAAAATACCACTTCGCCCTGATAAGACTTGTCCAACCCGGCGATAATCTTCAGCAAGGTAGATTTACCGGAACCATTCAAACCAATGATACCGATCTTTGCGCCATAGAAGAACGAAAGATAGATGTTCTTCAACACCTGTTTATTGTTCTGCTGAATGGTCTTGTTCAGCCCTACCATAGAAAAGATAATCTTTTTATCGTCAACTGTTGCCATAAAGTTTTAAGTGTATTATATTAATAATGTATTTACTTTAATACTATGCAGCGCTCTTTGCAATCTGCCACAAAACTTTGGCAAAGATAAGAAAAAAAGAGAAATCCTTTTGCTTTTTCAAAAAATGTCTCTATCTTTGCGCCCGCTTAACAGCGATAAAGGTCTGATTCGCTAGCTCAGCAGGTAGAGCACAACACTTTTAATGTTGGGGTCTTGGGTTCGAGCCCCAAGCGGATCACTTAGGAGAAAAGACAATACTCCGCCAAAGTATGACAAAGCTCTCTAAACTAACGGTTTAGGGAGCTTTTTTCTTACCCCATACGGACAGTAAAAAGAACTTCAAAAGCCAATTTCAGACTAATAATCGTTACCAAATCGTTACGGTATTTTGTTACGGAGAAAATCGTAACGATTTTAACGCTAAGTCATTGATATGTCGCATATTGTCACTCGTTAGTCCGCTTCATTCCGAACATAGAAAACTAATTTTGCAAATTAAAAACGTTACGGTATGAAAAGTACATTTAGAATCCTCTTCTATTTAAAGAAGAACGAACCGAAGAAAGACGGAACAGTGACCATTATGGCACGTATCACAGTCGATGGAGAAACCAAGCAATTCAGCACGAAGAAAACAATTCTTCCTGAAGATTGAGATATAACATCAGGTCGTGCAGTTAATAAGAGTGGGAAAAGCACCAGTGCCAAAATTGGAAAATCCGACCTTGCTGCCCTCGACCGCAAGATCCAGCTCTCCCTCAAGCCCGTCAAACAGAATGAAGACAGCAACAGCAAGGACGAGAGCCAAACCGAGAACAAAGGTCACGGCATCACCCCGTCACCGGGCACACCTTCGGCATCACCAACAACGTCCCCCGCATCCGACGGCAAGCCCTACGTCCACCAGCCGCCCGACTTCCTTTCCGCCCCTCCGGAAAAGAAGCCCCCGCACCTGAACCAGCCTCCCGTCAGCTTCAGCATCAAAGATGCCATGAACTCGTTAGGCAGCAAACTCGTCATCGGTGGCATTCCCAAGCCCGGCAACAAGGACGACCCGGACACCGCCCACACTAACAAGCCCAAAGGCTTTAAACTTTAACTAAAAAAAGCCGCTACAACCTGTTAATAATAGCGTAGCGGCTTTACATCTTACTCCAAAATATATTTCCAATTTACTCTGTCTAATAAAAAATCTTCAACCCCTTTCTTATAAACATGTATTTTCCTTTTCTGGCTATGAAACCATGTTTTATCTTCGTATTCTTTATAAAGATTATAAATCTCATAATCAAAAGCTATTCCTTCGGGTGTTTTTTGAAATTCTTCATCTGTAAATGTAACATTTACAAGTTTGGATTTCCCCCAGCATGTAAAATTCGATAAAATAGAATTTATATGTGGGTCGGAGAATGAATATCCCATAGTAATTATAGCTCTACAATCATTGCAATCATTAGTAAATGCATTAAAACCTAAGTTAAAAGGGGTACTAAAGCCTCTTTGGGTTTTTGTATAACCTGTAATGATTGGAGAAAACAATAAAGGCTCATTTGGATTACCTCCATCAGGATTTAATGCTTTTATATATTTAGGAGCTTGGGGATTATAAATTACACTATATTTCATTTTAACAGGATCAATCTCTGTGTCCAAAAATATAGAACCATGCAAATTAAAATGGCTTAAATGTACTTTTCTAAATCTTTGTAAATCATAAATAAATACTTTATTCCCATTTGCTTTGTCTTTTAAAGCTTCATATACTTTAAAATGTGGAGATAGAATTTGAGGAATTAAACGATCGTAGTTTGTAGTATATATTTTAATAGAATATCTTTTGTTCATTAGATAGCTTATGAATTCAATTAAACTTTTGTTTATTCTTTCATTCTTTTTGTCTAAAACATATTTATTATATTCTTTGATTTTATTTAAAACGAGATTTATAAAGTGTTGATAAATACTATGAATATAAATTCTTTGTTCATCTTCATTTTTATCTTTAAAAATTTCAGAAAAAGTTTCTTTCAAATCATAAATCACAGGGGTGAAAGATGTGTTTTTAACAGATTTACCTATGTTTGTAGAAGATATAATATAGTTCATCATAGATTCTATTGCAGCTATGAATGTTTCAAAATTAGCTTCTCCATAATCATAAAAACTATCTAATTTATTAAAGATAAATTCTCCAATAGTTTGCCCATTTATTGAAAAAGTATCATCTTTAATAAATGCTTCTTTAATACTTGATGAACTTAATTTTACCCATGGGAACACAAAGCCTGCTCCTAATAAAATGACTATCTGTTTGTTATTCATATACTTCTTAGGCCTATGCTTATTATATAGTTTCATATTATTTTCTGATTATAATTTACATATAAAGTGTAAAATCTCTAATTATACTACATAACAATAATCCGTTTTACAAAATTTTCCATATTCGTTCATATTCTAATTTCCCCCAATAGTCTTCTTTTATATATGTTTTCATTTTGTTTCTCAATACTTCATCCTTTAAAAGTTCCTTTAATATATCATCTTCACAACGACACAACCATGTTGGTTTTATCATTTGTTTATTTTTAAAATGCAATGGATTTATCAAAAAATTAAAACATTCATTTACTGTACCAAATTGATCTAATATTGGATGTAATTCTTGCTGTTTAGTATCTTTTCTAATAAGAACTAATACAGCACAAACAGTTTCTTCTATTTGTTTGTATTTAGAAACATTGTTAAATGGTTCCTCAATTAGCATAGACAATGTTGCTACATCTAAAATCGGTATTCTGTAATTTGAATGTATAAGAGCTGCATAATACAGGGCATTTAGATTTTCTCTAAACCATAATATAGCTTCTTTCTTAAGATTTTCTGATAATGCCGGATACAATGACGCCAAATAGAAATAATCATCATTAATCTTAATATCATTTAATGATTTTATATTGTCTATAGTTACGTTTTGCGCATTTAGATAGCTACATAAAAGAAATGTAGCATTATTCGAATTATCATCATTATGAACACTCATAATGTTATTTATCAAAAATATAGCATCATTGATTTTGGGCTTATGTTTATATATCAAATTTGTTATATCTTTTCCAAATCTCATAAAATAAGTATTATCCCAAATGTGATTTATGATCGGATATAAATCAGAATAATTAATATTTTCACAATTTGATTTATTAATTATGCTGATGATATTTTGTATAATATTGCAAACAGAATCTCTATTAATAATTAAATAGTTCATACTATTATTATTATTGATACTCTCGTTTGCATTCCTTATAATTGAATTTATAAAAGAACAGCCATTTTCACTCAATATTATGTTTTCTATATTATAGCGTTTGTAAATTTTCAATAGATTTTCGTTTTGAATATGAAAAATAAGTATAAGTAGATGTTCTTTACTTAATTCGTCTATTTTGGTTTGGCCAAAGAACCTATCCCCATTTGATTTTGTCACATTACTGATAAGTATGCCTGCTGCTACATTATAATATATGTCTTTAGAATAATTATTATTGTCGCAAATAATAAAATTCTCATTACAAAAATCTAATTCCTGATATGATTTATGTTCCAAAAGAAATATTTTGCTATTTGAGGAAAAACCACCTTTTTCAGCAGAAACTCTTTGGCCGGATAAATCTTCTTTTAAAATATCACTTTCAACTAAATTTATACTGTGAAAACGATACGAAAGCAAATCTTCAAGAACATGTTTAATCGATTTATCTATTGGAAGTTTTATTAAAACATCCTGCAAATCAATCCTCTCAATATCTTTTACAATTTTTTCATGATCAATATCACTTCTATTCATCAATTGAATTTTTATACCGTATCTTATTGCATGAATATTATGCATACAAATAAAGTACAAAATATATCTTTGTTTCTTCCAATTTTCATTGGCTAAATCTTTGTACATCAGATAAGCTTGATAATAATCACCTAATTTATATAGCAAATATGGCAATTCCAAATCTTCGATATTATATTTCTTTACTTGATGCCTTATTTTTTTAAGTAATTGGATAAATTAATATAGTCGAGCTCATAAAAAAGTTCTATACCTGTTGTTGTAGGGAATAACTTTTTCAATTTTCTATAAAATGTTGTATTTACAATTTTAAGATTGTCTATTTTGAATATTCTATTTAAGTAAGCTTGCTTCCTTAAATAGAATATTTTACCATTATATTTATTGATGAATTCTTTTCTTCCTGTATATGTTTGTAATTTTTTTGTTAGATTCTTTATATATGGTGAGTGTATTTGTAGTCCACTTGAATGATAATTCCAAAAGGAAATTTCTTCTTCTGGAAAAATATATTTTAGTCCATTTCCTAAAACTTTAATTTCATCTTCATATGATTTAATACGTTTATATAAATAATCAATCAAATCGTTTTCTTGTCTATATTGTTTTATTAAAACCAATTGTTTATATAAAGCAATACCATATTGTGAAGTCAATCCTATATCATCTATATTAATTGATTGCATTTTTATTTTTTCATTTACAAATTCGGGAGTTAGTTCAACAATATTAATTCCTTTTTTTTCATAATAGTTTCTTTGTATTGAATCTATATCTTTATTAGTCAACAAGTAGATACGTTGCATATTTTCTTTTAGAATATTGCTTACGCTATTTAACAATATCTTAAGATTCATATCATTGAAAGAGAAACCAATAAATAAGATTAATTTTGATGCAAAAAGTGACTTTACAAAAGCATTGATTAATGGAAAGTTATTATTATAATTATAATAATCATTTTCCGTTAAAACAATATTCCCAACATTAAAATCTCCATGCATCTTAATAAGCATATTTTGATATTGAGTATATGGCAAATCTTCATCTTTCCTTATTATGTGATATTGCATAAACTTTTGTTCTATATTTTGCTCTATTAGATCATCATAATTAGTAGTTATTATGTGACAAGGAGCTAATTCTAATATAGCATCATGAATTGGATTAGGAGCAATTTTTCCATGCAATAACAACTCTTTTATTTTCTCGATATATTCTTTATAACCTCTTGAATCTTTATACAATTGTGCGATTTTCAAATCATCCGTTTCATTTTTCAAAGAATCTGGTAATTCTTTTTTAAGTCCTTGAATTAATTCACTCCACATAGGTACACCGGAATTCGCAGACACACCTGCACCCACAAACATAACGAGCTTACCCTGTTTACTTGCTTCTTGTATATGCAATATATTTGACAATTGTATATTTTCCATATAAAAATAAGATATTAATTATATGAATCTGTTTAACTCTTCTACCAACAAATAAACAGTAGTGGAAGACTCTTGTTGTGCCGGGTTATTCCCATCAAATTGTTTCATGATAGTTTTAGCATGATTAATAGCTTGTTCTTGTTTAGGGAATAAAGCATTAAACATTTTAAAGCTTACACCCGACTTCTTTGTATAAGCAAATCCGAGCAAAGTACTCAACATTTTTTCATATCTGGAACGATGCAAAGCCCCTTGATACAGATTAAAGTGAAGTAAGAACCAAAATTCAAAGGCCTGATTACTATAAGCCACCTCAAAACCATTTTGGCGTGCTAATAGTATAGCAGAGTTAAAGTCATTTTCTGGAAAATCATCTTTGTCAAAGACCACCCAATTCTGATTGTATGTCCTTCCTTTTTGCCTTTCCTGCTCTTTTATATTGATAGCTTTCTGTACTAATGCTAATGTTCCCATGCCTTGACCGATAGCTTTCACATTGGCAGAAGTCAAGCGGAAAGCATTAAAATAGTCCGGCTCAGTATTAACCCCTTCGCAAATAATCAGAAATGTTTGTTTCACTTCACGCACACCACTGATACGGGTTATTTTTCTTTCGATACGCGGATTTATATTTTTCCTTTTTGTAGCCGCCATAGTTTATTTTTCTTGCGTATTAAACAAACGGGTTAAATCTCCGACAATTGGAATAGCTCCGTACTTTCCGGATAAGTAATCTTTTTCAAACGAAGCATCATTACGAACTTTATACTCTGCTAATGAATAAAGTTCGGTTGCCCCATAACGGTCTTTTTGTGTGAACCAAATCTGATCCCGTCGGAATATATTAGCACTCAACAAATTAGTATCGTGAGTAGTGAAAATCAATTGAGCATTTTTCGGATTTGTTTCTTTTGAATTAAACAAGGCAATAATTCTACACGTAAGAAGTGGATGCATCTTAGAATCAAATTCATCTATAATCAGACGCTTTCCATTATCCAAAGCATCAATAATAGGATATGCTAAAGAAAAATACTTTATTGTACCTTCCGATTCATTTTTCCTGAATGGGAAAGTAACAGCTTTGACTTCATTACCTTCATCATCGTACTGCGTATGCGTACTGACAATAGTATTATCAATTTTTTCAATATTCTCAATACCTAAATCAGCATAGCGTGAAAACTCTACAATTCTCTGTTTCATTTTGATGTCATCCAGTTGGATAGTGGCGGTATTCCATATCTTCTCATCATTAGAACCAGAAATAATAGTGGTATCGTTCAACCATTTCATTATCTCCACTGCTGTCGGATCATTAAATTGTGCCGCAACAGAAAGCAATAATGCATTCGCTCTCACCATTCGTTTACCTGCAAGCTCTTTACCAACGACAAACTTGGTATGAATATCGAAGCTATCTTTTTCCCGGTAGAATAGTTCCACCTCCTTAGCCCTCTTTTTATTAACTTTTTGATAGAGCCATTCCGAATGTACCAAAGAATTATCAGCTTCAAATCCATAACGATATTGATTATCTTCATCACAGAATATGGCTTCAAAATAACTTGGTTCACCCGCAGTAAGCGAGTTTAACCGGAAACTTTCTATATTAACACGTTCCCCTGCCTGAATATCTTTCGACGAATTTATCACATACCACTTAAAAAACTCAAAAGCCTTAATGAAATTGGATTTACCGGATGCATTGGCACCATAAACCACCGCACTCTTCATTAACGATAATCCGGCAGTCCCTACACTAAAGATTATATCTTCAGCCGGAACCTGTACTTCTTTCAAAGCCGATGCCGCTAATGACAATATAGATTGTTCTTTGAAAGATAGAAAATTTCCTATTGTAAATTGAATAACCATACTTTAATTGCTTTATTCGAGATTTTATCACAAATATAGCTTTTATTTTTCAAAAAAGGACACCTGTCAGATGAATTATATTATTTTATGCCTAACAACATGTATTCCTACTTTCATTTTCAAATTTTCGGCAGTATTTACCTGTTACTGCCAAAACTTTGAAAAAATATCCCATCCTATCATCACGACAGTACGGGATACACACACAACGTCAGGTTATCGGCTAAATCTGCTTAAATGGAAATTATAACAACCTAAATATCTTCTGTTACTTCGTTCTCACCATCGGACAACATACCATCCTCTGTACGTTCATCTTCCTTACATTCTTTCGTTTTGCCTTTCCCTACATTCTCCCCATCGAAATACCTCCGTATAAACTCGTGCAAGTCCTTCTCCCTATAATACGTCTTATGCAGGATCGTATGATACTTCAACCCATTATCCCTATACCGTTGCAGTGTCCGTTTGCTGATGTTCAGCAGCAGGCAAACGTCCTGGTTATCGTACAGCCGTTCCCCGTTCAGGTAATTTTGCGGCTTCTTGTCCTTCTTGTCCAGTGCACCTACAACTCTTTCCACTTGTTCGAGCAACCGTTCCATATACGCCTCGAATGTTTCTTTATCCAATGGTATCATAAGCCCGCCTATTTTAAGTTCCCGATGATATAATAACTCTGGTTCGACGGGTCTTTCCGTATGATTTCCTTTTCCCGCATGAACTTGATATAACTTTTCGCCGTGCGTTCCTTCACGTCCAGTATCGCTTGAATCTGTTCCGCTAAATCCACATAAGTAATAAAGTCCTGCCGTCCGAAAATATCCCGTGCCACCGCCACGAGTTCATCCTCTTTCCGCTTCTCCTTTTCCTCTTTCGGCTTTTCCCCCAGATACACGTGCATCCCGGCATCCTTATCCCATGCAAACTACATGATAGGCACATCCAGCGGGCTACCGTCACGCACCTTCAGCGCCTTCACCACCGACACCGACGGATCAGTATCTTTCTCTATCGAGAGGATAGCCGCCGCCTTTCGTTGCAACTCACTACCCAGATGCCCGCGCAACTTCAGCCCCGAAGGAATAAAATGCAGGATAGTAACGATACAAGTATTGTAAATCCCCGCCAGCCGGTACAATTCCTCCACCACGGCAATACTTTCCGTTTCATCATTCGCACCCTTTATCAAGTCCGCAATCCCGTCAATCACCACCATGTGAATCCCCCGGAACTGATAATGAAACTTATCCATGCTTTGGATAATCGCCTGCAAACGCTCTTTCCGGCTCATTCCCGTCAGGCAATACGTTTTCAGGTATTCCGGCATCGTTTCCCGTCCGCAACGCCTTAAAAGGTTTGTAATGTTCTTGTACGTCTGCACCTCCGACTGTTCCGTATCATAAAACAGAATCGCCTTTCGCTTGCTGTTTTCACAAACCGACACCCCCAACGTATCCATCACCTTATCCTTATTCTTATCGGATTGTCCGATGGCACCGGCTATCAATGCCGTCACATAATTACTTTTTCCGGTTCCCTCACCACCGGTAATACAGAGGATATTCCCTTGCGTGCTTAACGGCACATCATTCACCGACACAACCATTTGTGCCACGGGCGGCGGATTATTAAAATCCACCTCACAAGATTTCAGAGCAGACATAGTTTCGCTGTATATTGTATCCAGATAATCCAGAAATAGTTTAATCAAATCCTCCCGGCTGTTTCCCAAACGGAAAAAGTCCGAAATATCCTTTTCCACCTTCGTTCCCGCCAGTGGCAGCAACAATCGTTTCACCCCATAGTTCTTCAACGCCAGTTCTTGTTTTGCCGAACTGTCCAGCCCCGCTTTATCCACATCATAGAGCAGGACAATATGTTTGAACCGGAAAGAGAGCCTATGAATAATCCCCACGGGAATAGTCACCGTTTCCGAATTGAAGCAGATAGCATGAAACCCGTGAACCGTCAGGCTCATCACGTCCTTCTCACCACCCGTAATAAAGAGCAAATCCCCCTTAGCAGGCAACTGTTCCAGCCCAAAGCAGTAATTTTCCCCAAAATCCCCGGCATATAAAAAGCGCATCTCCGAGTGCGGGCGGTACACCTTCACATATTGCTTTGCAGTATATCCGAATACCGGTTCTTTATCCGTCGCCACAATGCTGAACGGTTTCCCTTCGTTATTCTCGCTGCTGAACTTCTTCAACGAAACCACCCGGAACAATTTCAGCACCTCTTGCGTGATACCACTTTCTCCCCAAAAGGCAAGTTCCGCAGCCGTAAAGCTCTTTTTTCGGTACATGTGTAACTTCCGCAATCACCGGAACAGATGTAGTAGAGGAAATTCTCATTTCGAACTTGTCAGATAAGCCCAAGTGCATATCCCGATCAATGATAGCCAGTATTTGCACAAAGTCTTTAGGTTCTTTACAATTCAGTCCGTTTAGCTTGCCGACCAACGCAAAACAGTCCCCCGAATAATCATCATTTCCGAAATCCTTCATTTTGTACATTCCGTTTCTCCGGTCAAAATACACATTACACGAAGCCTTGCTATCTTTGTACAGCGGATTTAAGAAATTACGTCCGAGTTTAAAAGAGAAAGGGATATAATACTTGAAAACCGCCAACCCCTTATCCGTTAGCAGAAGAATATCCTCTTTATCCATTCTCGTTATCATTCAAGAAATAATTCCTCCGAAAATTCTCCCTATCCTGTGGTTTGCATTTGATGATGCGTTCATTCAGTCCCCGTTCTATTTCCGAAAGTTTATAAAGGCACCGTCCTCTTAGCATAGAGTAACTTATCAGGTTTTCGTTTCTCAATCGTTGTAATGTGCGTGTACTTATATTAAGGGCATCCGCCACCTGATTACTATCCAGCCACACCTCATTTTCCTCTTTGGGCATAACCTGTGCCTTTGCCACGAAGTCGGTAATTCATTGAATTTTCCCGACAAGGTCTTTATACACCTTGCTATCCATTGTTATTACTTCCATATTACAGTTATCATTTTAATTTGCTGCAAAGTTCATCCAATAGTGCCGGAGCATTTGCCAACTTGTTACCAACTTGGCATAACTTTTCAAGAAATACCTAATAAATTTAACCTAATAACCATCTTTTCAATATCTTCGCATTTTGGAATTACCGTATGACTATAAATTAATTAAAGAAAATATGTGGACGCCTTACAAAGATTTAGAGACAATAGAGGATATTATGCCGTTATTAGAAGATAACAATAAACTTATAATACCAATATGCGATTCAATTACAACACTTATAGATAAATGTATTGATCCTTATGAAAACGAATATATCTGTGTTGATCGAGATAGAGCAACCGTTATAGGTTTGTTTACAAAAATATTTAAATGTTATCAAGATGGTCTTACCGCATATAAAAATAATAAATTTGAAATATGTATCATACATCAAAGAATCATCTATGAAGCATACATTAAATTCCTCTATTTAATGAAACATGGAAAAACAGTACAAAGACAATACCGCTTAATATCCTATAAAAACAGATATGAATTTTACAAAACATACCCAGAAACCTGTATAGAAGATCACGGATACTTTCACGTTAGGAATACAAAGTTTTTAGAGTTATTAAAGGCAGATGGCTTTACCATCGAAGATTTGGAAAATAATAAGAAATGGAAACTTGACGGAAAATCATTTAAACAGTTACAACAAGAATTGGATAATGAAGAACTATATTCCTCTGTCTATGGTATGGCTTCTGATCCGATACATTCTGATTGGGGAGAAATTAGTCAATTACATTTAATAGCAAATGATGAAGAAGGTGTGATGTGCGCAAATAAAGATTATAATTCATCCCATTACAGATATATAATTCCCTTCGTCATGATTCCTATTGATGCTGCAATTGCCTATATCCAATGGATTAAAGAAGAATTAGAGATAACTCTTCTGGAGAATTTGCTACCCACTTTTTATGATATTAAAAGAGTTCTAAATATTATTGCTAAGCAAATATTTATCGAATATCAAGGAGAGAAGTATTTATATGAATGATCCCTGCTTTCATAGTCTGGTGCAAGGTGCAAGCCTATACTTATATATAGGCTCGCACCTTGCACCGGAAAAATATTTTTATCTATTTAATACTCAAATAGTTTGGTAGATTAAAAGGAAAGTTGTAGTTTTGAACCCGGAAAGTTAAGCAGACACAACGGTGTCATAAGCAGACAAATCAACATTTTGGAAATCGTTACTAAATCGTTACGGTACGATTTTAGTAGTTTAGAAAGCATTTGTGTTTCAAACACATACAGCCATAAAGTGAAAATCCCAAGCGGATCACACAAAAGGAACTTTGAAAGTTCCTTTTTTTTATTCAAAGAAGGCTAAAGCATCTGATTGATAGCTCCTTACAAATCAAAACACAAAGAAGACTTTAACTAAATAACTATATCTAAACCATTCGTTATGAAGAGAAAATTACTATTGCTGGCCCTTTTGGCCTTATCCTTATCTGCCGTTCAGGCTCAAACCAAACTCAAATGGAACGCTTTGTATTGGGCTATGGGTGTAGTGAACATGTCAGCAGAAACCAAACTTACAGATAAGTGGACATTCAATGGAGATGCCGTATACTCACCCTGGAAAAGCATCGAGGGCAACCCTATGAGATTCGGCCAATTAATTGTAGAAGGCAGATATTACCCTAAAGGAGCATTCAACGGACTCTATGTAGGAGGATATGGCAGTTATCACAGACTGTTTAAATTCACAAAATGGAATTATATCAATCATGATAAATATCAAAAAGGCAATGGCATGTCTTTCGGAGCAACTTTAGGCTATCAAATTAAAATAAACGACCGTTGGGCAGTAGACCTTTTCGCAAGCTATGGATGGCAACATTCCAGATATAAAGGTTATATAAAATCTACCGGAGAAATGTATGTGGGCAAAAATGCCAGCGCCGAATGGTTACCCTACAAATTAGGTGCATCTTTTGTTTACCGACTGGTAAAATAATTCTAAATATCATTAAATAAGCACGTACCTGATTATCTTTATCAGTACATTTGATTGTTACCCATATATATAATCCATAAAATATAAGTATGTATGAAAGCAATCCGAATTATTTTTTCCTTATTGCTGATTATGGCAATCAGTATACCGACTCTTTCTGCACAAACTAAGAAAGAAAAGAAAGAGCTAAAGAAACAAGCGGTTGAAAAACTCATCACATCCGGGAAATATAAAATAGATGTGAACCGGGCACTTCCTGCAAGGGGACGGTCCGTGATGCTGACTTCTCCATATTCTATAGAAATCAGAAACGATTCCATCATATCCCATCTACCTTATTATGGAAGGGCCTATTCAATTCCTTATGGTGGCGGAGAAGGGCTTAACTTCAAAGCTCCACTTACCGACTATAAACTGGATTGGGATAAGAAAGGAACAGCAAAAATTAAATTCACGGCACGGAGCACGGAAGATAAATTCAATTTTGATATCGATATTTTTAGCAACGGCTCCTCTACCATATTCGTAAACATGCAAAACCGCCAGTCCATCAACTTTCAGGGAGAAGTAGATATGACGGAAAAAGAAATGGAAAAATAAGGTATATAACCTGCCAATGATTACCTTTGTGCAATGACATCCTAAATTTATGTACAAAGAATACCCACCATGCAGTCTGCTCTCCCCCTATATTGACAAATATTGGGAATTTAAAGGCAATCCTGAATATGGAATGCGCATCAACATACTTCCCGACGGATGCACGGATTTTATCTTCACCCTTGGAGAGGCTACACAGACGGTAGATGGCAGGCTAACCATGAAACCTTACCGTTCCTACTTCATTGGACCGATGAATAGTTACTCGGAACTGGTAGCTTATGCGGAAACCATTCATATGCTGGGAGTCCGTTTTCTACCTTCCGGATTATCACGTTTCATACAATTACCCCTGCACGAACTTACCAATCAAAGAATCTGTGCTGATGAAGTAACTAACTTCTTCGATGCCTCGTTTGCAGAAAGACTATGTGAAGAGGATAACTTTGGAGACAGAATAAAGATAATAGAAGAATTATTCATCAAGTCTTTATACAAATATGATCTACAGACGGACCCACAGATTGCGTTTGCCATAGAACAAATAAACCGTCATCAGGGAAAACTCCCGGTACAATCATTAGTGGAAGATATTTGTCTCTGCCAACGACAATTCGAACGTAAATTCAAAATGAATACAGGATATACTCCCAAAATATACAGCAGAATTATGCAATTCAAGAATGCGGTAGATCTATTGAGGAGTGCTACCTGCGATAACCTGTTATCTACTGCTGTTCATGCAGGATACTATGATGTCCCCCATCTTTCAAGAGAAATAAAAAGAATGTCAGGTAATACCCCCTACTCTTTTCTGGCCCTTCCTTCGCCGGAAGAAGAAGTCACGCTGACTTACGTAGAAGCGTAAATGTCGTTTTTATACAATGAAGGAATATCTCCGGCTACTTATATTTGCACCATTCAATTAACAAAACAGATTAAAAAGATGGAAACACTTGAAAAGAAAGCCGCAGAAATGCTTCAAAAGAGCGAAGTAGTAGTTCTTACCTCTATTAACCAAGAGGGATATCCCCGCCCTGTACCAATGAGTATGGTTAAAGCCGAAGGTATTTCAACCGTTTGGATGTCAACCGGAAACGACTCATGGAAAACAGTTGATTTTCGAAAGAATCCGAAAGGTGGTTTATGTTTCTATGCCCAGGGAGACAGTGTTTGCATGACCGGTGATGTAGAAGTTATCACAGATGCAGACATCAAACAAGAACTTTGGCAAGACTGGTTCATCAACCATTTTCCCGGCGGCCCGACTGACCCGAACTATGTCATATTAAAGTTCAAGGCTAACCATGCCACTTACTGGATAGAGGGAAAGTTCATCCACAGAAAAGTTTAATGAGTATTAAGCTGTGTTCAATAAAAAGATAATCTATCGGAAATTAACTCAATAAAGAATATAAATTCATATATTTGCGTTTACTATAAAACGAACTTATATATGAAAATCAAAACTTTATTATTCCTGTTCATCTGTCTCTCTTTAAGTGCCTGCAAGGATGATGACGATCCAAGTGGTAACAGTGATCGTCCTGATACGCAGGCATGGATAGAGGATACCATGCGCGAACATTACTATTGGTACAATGAAATACCGGTAGCCGGCAAGCTGAATTATGCGAATGATCCGGAAACTTTCTTTTATTCATTACTGTCTGATAAAGACGGGAAAGTTCGTGAAAGCAAACACCAATATTTCTCCTATATCAAAGAACTCACAGGAGGAAATACGCGTAGTACGATAAATGAAGAGTATTCATACGGTTTTGAATTTACAGGTATTTATGCTGATAAAACACATCAGGATATACTTGCGCTCGTACTATATGTAGTAAAAGGTTCGCCGGCTGATGATGCCGGATTGCAACGAGGCGACTGGATTACAGAAATCAATGATGCTCCAGTTACAGATGCTAATTTTGCATCATTATCCGGTGGCGAAGCCTGTTCATTAACAATAGCCAAATGGGACCCGGCAACAAAGAAGTTTGTGATTCAGAATGAAAAAATAAATTTAGCATCAGCCCGGAAAGTTGAAGATGATCCGGTATATACATGGAATGTCATCGAAAGTCCGGTCAAAAATAAAAAAGTAGGTTATCTGCTTTACAACCATTTCACTGCAGGGAAAAGCGATGATGACACGTCTTACGACGACCATTTAAAATCTCTTTCAGGCTCTGACTTTAACGGAGTGGATGAATTTGTCTTGGATTTACGGTACAACAATGGTGGAGCATTATCTTCCGGTATCTTATTATGTACCATTCTCCAACCAGGAAATCAAGTTGGCAACAAATTAGGTTACCTACAATACAATGATAAACAAAAAAACAAAAAGGTCCAATTTAATACAAACAAGAGTTTGCTCGGATCAAACGGGAAAAACCTGAACCTAAAAACACTGTATGTATTAGTAAGTAGTTCCAGTGCATCCGCTTCGGAAATGGTGATCAACTCATTGGAACCTTTTATGAATGTTGTGGTAATTGGAGAAACAACTGTAGGTAAAAACGTCGGTTCACTGGAATATACAAGCGACGACAAAAAGTGGGAGATGCACCCTATTGTTTGTCAAATATACAATTCAGTAGACTTTACTGATTATGCTGATGGAATAGCGCCGGATGTACAACTTGACGAAGCATTCACATACGTTGATGCTCAAACTGTATCTCCCATTGAAATGTTTCCTTTAGGAGATCCGAATGAACACTTATTTAAAGCTGCCATAGACCTGATTGACGGAAAAACCACCCTCACCCGGAGTATAGATGCACCGGGCACAGTCGCTTACAAAAAGGTTCCCGGTAACTCAATAGACAGAAAAGCAACCGGCAGTGTGATTATTAACAAATAATCCGTAAATTTGCAGTCCGAAATTTACAGACTGTAAATCATGCAAGGAACAAAGAATCTGACTAAAGGGCCTATCAATCGCCAGTTATTTAATCTGGCGATACCTATTATGGCTACTTCCTTTATCCAGATGGCGTACAGCCTGACGGACATGGCATGGGTGGGCCGTTTAGGCAGCGAAGCAGTTGCTGCTGTCGGTGCAGTAGGTATACTCACCTGGATGTCCGGTTCCATAGCCTTGCTGAATAAAGTAGGTTCTGAAGTCAGCGTAGGGCAATCTATCGGGGCTCGTAGCGAACAAGATGCACGGCAATTCGCTTCGCATAATATCAGTATTGCCCTGCTCATTTCTGTATGCTGGGCAGCCCTGTTATTTCTATTTGCCGATCCTATCCTGCATATATTCGAACTGAAAGAGCATATCACACAGAATGCCGTAACTTACCTACGTATTGTCTCAACAGGATTACCTTTCGTATTTTTATCGGCCGCCTTCACAGGAATATACAATGCGGCAGGACGAAGCAAGACACCTTTCTACATCAGTGGTACCGGATTGATAATGAATATCATACTCGACCCGTTATTTATCTTCGGTTTTGGCTGGGGAACAGTGGGTGCAGCCCTCGCCACATGGTTATCCGAAGCTACAGTATTCGGTATTTTCATTTATCAGCTACGGTATAAAGACAATCTGCTGGGAGGCTTCCCTTTTCTTACCCGTCTTAAAAAGAAATACACCCACCGTATATTCAAGCTCGGGCTTCCGGTAGCTACGCTGAATACCTTGTTTGCCTTTGTCAATATGTTCCTTTCGCGTACGGCTTCGGAACAAGGGGGACATATCGGACTTATGGCTTTCACTACCGGAGGACAAATAGAAGCCATTACCTGGAATACCTCGCAAGGTTTCTCTACCGCATTAAGTACCTTCATTGCACAGAATTATGCTGCCGGAGAAAAATCAAGAGTAAAAAAGGCCTGGCGCACTACACTCTGGATGACATCTATATTCGGTACCCTATGCTCATTACTCTTCATTTTCTTTGGAAGTGAAGTGTTTTCCATTTTCGTACCCGAACCGGAGGCTTTCCGCGTAGGTGGTGATTTCCTGCGTATAGACGGTTATTCACAGCTCTTCATGATGCTGGAAATTACCATGCAAGGCGTATTCTACGGATTGGGAAGAACAATTCCACCAGCCATCATCAGTATATCGTGCAACTATATGCGTATACCCGTAGCCCTGCTTCTGGTACACATGGGAATGGGGGTAGATGCTATATGGTGGGCCGTAAGTGCAACCACCATTGCTAAAGGATTTATCCTCACACTCTGGTTTATATTTATAAAAAGAAAAATTCTCTAAAAATGGAGAAGAAAAAGCCTAAACATAACATCAACATATTTGTTATATATCTAACTTTGCATTACAAACATAGTAACATTTTTAAAAGAACAAATTATGAAAAAGATGAAAATTAGTGTACTGTTATTGAGCGGTGCTATATTATTAGGAAGTTGCAGTACAATGAACAATACCGCAAAAGGCGGTGTGATTGGTGGTGGATCAGGCGCAGCAGCCGGTGCTATCATTGGCGGACTTATCGGTAAAGGTAAGGGCGCAGCTATCGGTGCGGCTGTCGGTGCGGCAGTAGGTACAGGTGCCGGTGTTGCCATTGGCCATAAGATGGATAAGAAAGCTGCCGAAGCTGCCAAAATTGAAGGTGCACAAGTAGAGAAAGTAACCGATACCAACGGACTTGCTGCTGTAAAAGTAACTTTCGAATCAGGCATCCTGTTTGGTTTTAATTCATCAGCATTGAGCAATACATCAAAAGCTTCTTTGCGCGAACTGGCCCAGATTCTGAAGGAAGACCCTACAACGGACATTGCTATCGTAGGCCATACAGATAAAGTAGGTACTTATGAAGCAAACATGAAAGTTTCAAAAGACCGTGCATATACTGTAGAAAACTATCTGCAGGATTGCGGCGTTTCTCCTGCACAATTCAAGCAAGTGGAAGGCGTAGGCTACAATCAGTATGATGACAGCATGACAGCCAGTCAAAACCGTCGTGTGGATATCTATATGTATGCCAGCGAACAGATGATTAAGAACGCAGAAGCAGGTAAATAAGCTACAAGATACAAAGCTACGAGCTACAAGTTGCTACGCAATGTTTTTTAGGAAAAAGCAAAGATTTTGCTATCACACCTAAAAGCGTCCGTACTTGTAGCTCGTAGTACGTTACTAACCAACAAAAGCCACGGCAATAAATATGAAGAAGGTTTTGCGAATCCTACGCAATCTGATACTCTTTTTCTTTATCTCCACTATTCTCACAGTGGTGATCTATCGTTTTATTCCCGTTTACTTCACTCCCCTTATGGTTATCCGTAGTACCCAACAGATTTTTAAAGGCGAAAAACCGGTCTGGCATCACAGTTGGGTTTCTTTTGATAAAATCTCTCCTCACCTGCCGATGGCGGTAATCGCTTCGGAAGACAATCGCTTTGCTACTCACAATGGTTTCGATTTCATAGAAATAAAAAAAGCTATGAAAGAGAATGAAACACGAAAGCGGAAGCGAGGAGCCAGTACCATCAGCCAACAGACTGCAAAAAATGTATTTCTTTGGCCCCAATCTTCATGGACGCGAAAAGGACTTGAAGTTTACTTCACCTGGCTTATTGAGCTCTGTTGGTCGAAAGAACGGATCATGGAAGTATATCTTAACTCTATCGAAATGGGAAAAGGTATTTATGGAGCAGAAGCTACCGCCAAATACAAGTTCCACACCACTGCTGCTAAACTAACAGCAGGTCAAAGTGCATTGATTGCAGCAACCCTTCCTAACCCCATACGCTTTGATTCCGCACACCCGTCAGCTTACATCCTGCGCAGACAGTCACAGATATTAAGGTTGATGAAGTTAGTTCCCAAATTCCCTCCAACAGAAAAAGCAGAAAAGAAAGCAGCCAAGAAGCAGAAGACAGAGAGGAAGAAAAAGAAATAATCTGTGTATATTTGTGGCATTAATATCTACGGGATGAAGAAGGTCTTGCCATTGTTTTTAATTTGCATACTTATCTGTTGTGGAGCACATGCCCAACGTACAGAAGTTTATAATCCGCATATACATACGGTGCAGGTCATCGCCAACAACGACTATATGGCTCCTGCCGTCATCCGGTTAGGTGAAGGTGAAACTGTAGAAATCTCATTCGACCACCTCACGCACGATTACCATCGTTATCAGTATGTCCTCACACATTGCAATGCAGACTGGACCCCGTCCGACCTTTCCGAAACAGAATACCTGGATGGTTTCAATGATAATCCGATAGAGGATCACGATATTTCCGTCAACACTACTCTGCCCTACACACACTATCGCCTAACGCTTCCTAATGACCAGGTACGTCCCAAACTTTCCGGTAACTATCGTCTGGTGGTTTATGATGATGCAGAGGGCAAGAATAAACCCGCTTTCAGCACTTGCTTCCGGATATTGGAGAAAGAGGTAAACATATCAGCACAAGTCAGCAGTGATACAGAGATAGATCGTAACAAGACCCATCAGCAAGTCAGCTTCAGTATCCAGCATAAGGGATATCCCATTCGTAACCCTCAGAATGAAATCAAAGTGCACGTTTTACAAGATAATCGTACAGACAACGAAGTTACCAATCTTCAACCTTCTTACGTTGGTCCTGACCAGTTACGCTACGAACATAACCGTGCGCTGATATTTCCAGCAAGAAACGAATATCGCCGTTTCGAAATGGTGAGTACACGATATGCCTCACAAGGTGTGGAAAGTATCCGCTATCATGCCCCTTACTATCACGTCACGCTGCAACCGGACCTGCCTCGTCTACTCAATTATAGTTATGACCAGGATCAAAATGGACGTTTTGTAATACGGTATGATGAAGCGGTGGATAACAATACGGAAGCAGATTACTTCTTTGTACATTTCTCTCTGTTATGGGAGAATCCGCTTACAGAGGGAAAGTTTTATCTGCAAGGAGCTTTCACGTATGATGATTTTAATGAAGAGAATCTGCTGAAATATAATCCGGAGACTCACGCTTATGAGTGTGCCCGATTGCTGAAGCAGGGAGCATATAATTACCAGTATCTGTATGTAGCCCCCGGAAGTACAGTAGGAAGCACCGCACAGGCAGAGGGGAATTTCTATGAAACGGAGAATGAATATCTGATACTTGTTTATCACCGGCCTTTTGGAGAGAGGTATGACCGACTGATTGGTATGCAACAGGTTAGTTATAAATAAGAAGCTACCTAAACAGGTATAAGAAGCAAGCTAAACAGGTATTTACCCAGCTCATTTTGCATCTAAACAGTAAGTCTTATAGAGTGTTGACCTTGGTTAACAGGCCTGTCAACGTTGGTTAACAGAACCGTCAACCAACGTTGACAGATCTGTTAACCAACGTTGACACCCAATTATTCCTAAGAGCAAACGTTATATTCATTAGTCCTGAACAAAACAATCCCTTATATAAAACAAATGAATCAATAGCCTTTTAGTACGAATGCCCTCCGTCCTTCATCTCTTTCTCATCGATCTTATGTATATCAATGCTCCTCCAAGCATAGAAGATATACGCGAGCACAAACGGAACCAAGAAAGAAACATAGAACATCACCCTCAATGTAAACTCACTGGAACAGCTGTTTGCCAGCGTCAGTGAACTTTGCAAATCACTTGTAGAAGGATAATAAGCCGTATTATTGTAGCCCGCAACAAGCAGTAATGCCAACACTGTAAGTACCGTACCGATACCTGTAAACCAAATACCCTTATCAAATTTAGGCTTCAACAAACTCTTCCCAATACCAAAAAGCACTAGTACCACCCCAATAAGGAAAAGCACCAACACCACCGGCATTTCAATAAAGTTCGTCAGATACTTATAAGGCTCCATGAAGATTTCTCCCGTCTCCGGATTCACAGCATATCCATCCGCCAACAGTGTACGGATAACAAATGACAAAAAGAATACCAGGAACAACACCGAATTTCCTATCAGGGAACGACGGCTACGTGCCACCAAATCTTTATCATCAATATTATTAATAAAGTACAATGCACCCAAAATACGTGCAAGGAAGAATACAGCCAATCCCAACACTACATTCCATGGGTTAGCCAATGCATCCAGTCCGTGCCAGCCATTTGCCCAATGGCTGATAACAGGCATCACCGTATTCGTCATACTGGCTTTATTGATATAAAACTCCGAACCTGTAAAGAACGTAGCCACCGCACCACCCAGCAGTACCGGACCTACTACACCGTTAATCACCAGGAAAGTACGATATGTATTTTTTCCCAGCAGATTACCCGCCTTGCTCTGGAATTCATAACTGACAGCCTGCAACACAAAGCTAAACAGGATAATCATCCACAACCAGTATGCACCACCAAAACTCGTACTGTAGAACAATGGGAACGATGCAAAAAATGCACCGCCAAACGTAACTAACGTCGTAAATGTGAACTCCCATTTCCGCCCTGTAGAGTTAACCATCATCTTCCGATGTTCTTCCGTCTTACCCAGACAGAAGATAAGCGAATTACCTCCCTGCACAAACAGCAGGAATACAAGAAGGGCCCCCAGCAATGATACCACGAACCACCAATATTGTTGTAGAAAAACGTAAGACATGAACTTTAATTTTTAATTATTAATTTCTAATTATTAATTATTCTCCGGTCCTTTCTTTATTGCCTTCAACAGAATACCGATTTCTGCTATCAGCATAATAGTAAACAACACCAGGAAGATAAAGAATGTCGTCTGTACGGAACCCACATCCAGCTTAGAAATAGCCGCATTCACAGGCAACATATCCTGTATAGCCCACGGCTGACGTCCGCACTCTGCAACTACCCATCCGGCTTGTCCCGCCAGATAGCCCAACGGAATGGTCAGTAATGCAACCCAATGCATCCACTTCATCTTCGACAAATCACGCTTATATACCAGGAACAGTATTACAATAAAGAACAATATAAAGTAACCACCCAGCATCACCATCACACGGAAAGCATAGAATGTCAACGGTACATTAGGTACCAGATCATTCACATCCTTAATATATCCATAGCCGAAATAAGCTACATTTTCTTTCAACGTTTTGGCCGCTATCTTCGCATCTTCCTCGTTACCTGCCGACTTGGCATCACGATAAGCTGCCAATGCAGCAATTGCTGTCTTCCCACGCTCTATCTTCTCTTCTGCGGAAAGTGCTTTGGTACCGTCTTTCAATTCATATCCACCCTCCAACAAGTCTGTAATACCGGGTACAAATGCATCCATTTTTCTTTCAGCAAGCAAAGAGAGCATCTTTGGTATCTCCATCCTGAACAGGAAAGGAGCCTGTCCGTCATCGTATGTCTTCTTTTCAGGATTCAGCATACCGATTGCTACCAATCCGGCCCCTTGCTGCCCCTCGTAATAACCTTCCATTGCTGCCAGCTTCATCGGCTGCGTTTGCGCCACCTGATAACCCGACCCATCACCGGTCCATGCAGAAAGCACAGCCGAAACCAAACCTACCCAGGCAGCAATCTTTATGCTTGACAATGCAAACTTCTTATCCCGTTTCTTCAGCAGGAACCAGCAGGCAACACCTACCACAAATACAGCACCCAGCACCCAACCGGACAACACGGTATGGAAAAACTTATTTACTGCTGTAGGTGATAATGCTACTGCCCAGAAATCTACCATCTCATTTCTCACCGTATCAGGATTGAATTCCATCCCCACCGGATTCTGCATCCATGCATTCGCCACAAGTATCCACCAAGCAGATATTGTGGCCCCCAATCCCGTCAGCCAGGTAGATGCCAGATGGAATTTCCTGCTCACCTTATCCCAGCCAAAGAACATGACTGCAATAAAAGTAGCTTCCATAAAGAAAGCCAAAATTCCTTCGATGGCAAGTGGTGCTCCAAAAATGTCGCCCACAAACCAGCTGTAGTTACTCCAGTTGGTTCCGAACTCAAATTCAAGAATCAGTCCCGTGGCCACTCCCACGGCAAAGTTGATACCGAACAATTTCATCCAAAACTTGGCGGTGCGTTTCCAAAACTCATCCCCCGTACGATAATACATGGTCTCCATGATACCCATGATGACTGCCAGCCCCAATGTGAGCGGCACAAAAATCCAGTGATAAATGGCTGTCAGTGCGAATTGCGCCCTCGACCAGTCAATCAGAGAAGTGTCGATGTGTTCAAGCATAAGAAATCAAGTTATTAATTATGAAGTTATAAGTAATTTACAGTATTAAGCGCTGGTCAATCCGGAGTGGAAGAAGGAGGATCACCAAGAGCACGGTCAATAAGTTCCCTACTTACATATTCCTCTTTATCTTCGCCTACCGCAGACGAGTTTAGATAATTGGGGAAGAAGAATATACGCAATATGAAAAACATGATGAACAGTTTCACCAGAATAATGAACCACAGAGTTTTCCCGAGCGTCATACCCCGGAATCCATCGACGTAAAACCGCCAGATTTTCTGGATTGTATTCTTCATAATAGAGAAATTATAATCATTACAAATATAAAACTTTTATATTCTAAATAACAAATAAAAGGGCAAAAAGTTAGTTATCGACACAAAAAAGCATTCCGGCGTCGAAAAATTCCGAACCGTCTATCTATTTTGCAGGGCATTTTACGACACTGTATCTTCGCAAACGTAAAACAATATAGCATAACGAAGATATGAGAAACGTAAGAAGATTGACAGTGATAACACTCAGTGTGGCAAGCGCCTGTGTCGGCAGCACGACTCTGCAGGCACAGGATGCGACTCCCACTGCAGCGCAGGAAATCACAGTACAAAGTACTTCATCGCAAGACGATGCGGCGCTCCCCTCTCAGTGGGACTTGCAAACCTGCATTGACTATGCCCTGCAACACAACATCACCCTGAAGCGTAACCGTATCAGTGCGGAAAGCGCCGAAGTGGATGTGAAAACTGCGAAAGCAGCCCTGTTTCCCAGTTTGTCGGCAAGTGTCAGCCAACGTATCGTAAACCGCCCCAACAGCGAGACGAATACGATTATCGATGGTGACAACATCACCAGTAGCACCAGTAAGACGTCGTACAACGGTAGCTATGGTATTGATGCCAGTTGGACCCTCTACAATGGCAGCAAGCGCCTGAACACCATCAAGCAACAGAAGCTGAACAACCGCATTGCCGAACTCAATGTAGCCGAAAGTGAAAATTCTATCGAAGAGAGCATTGCACAAATATATGTGCAGATACTCTACGCTGCCGAAGCTGTTAAAGTAAATGAGAATACTCTTGCCGTCAGCCAGGCCGAACGTGATCGCGGACAACAGTTGCTGGAGGCCGGAAGTATCGCCAAGAGCGACCTCGCACAGTTGGAATCACAGGTCAGCACTGATAAATATCAGTTAGTGACGGCACAAGCCACCTTGCAAGATTACAAATTACAACTGAAACAACTTCTGGAGTTGGATGGTGAAAGTGAAATGAATCTCTATCTGCCTGCCTTAGGTGATGAAAATGTGCTGACGCCCCTGCCCACCAAAACAGATGTGTATCGAGCTGCTCTCACTTTCCGTCCTGAGATAGAATCGGGCAAGCTGAATGTACAGGCTTCCGATTTGGATATCAGCATTGCCAAAGCAGGATATATCCCTACACTGAGCCTCAGTGCCGGTATCGGTACAACGAACGCCAACGGCAATGATTTCTCCTTCTCCGAACAGGTGAAGAATAACTGGAACAACTCATTAGGTCTGACCGTAAGCATTCCTATCTTCAACAACCGTCAAACCAAAAGTGCGGTACAGAAAGCCCGCCTGCAAAAACAGACCAGCGAACTGGACTTGCAGGATCAGCAGAAGACCTTATACAAGACTATTGAAAGTTTATGGTTAGATGCCAATAGTGCACAACAACAATATGTAGCAGCTGCCGAGAAACTACGCAGTACACAGACAAGTTACGATCTCATTCAAGAGCAGTTCAACCTGGGCATGAAGAATACAGTAGAACTGCTGACAGAGAAGAATAACCTGCTCAATGCGCAACAGGAAACATTGCAAGCCAAATATATGGCTATATTGAATGCACAGTTATTGCGATTCTACCAGGGAGAAGGGATAAGGTTGTGATAGAATGATAAGGTGATAGAGTGATTAGTGATAAATAAAAGAAACGATATGAGCAAGAAGAAAATTATCAGTATGGCGGTCGGAGTCATCATTGTAGCCGGCCTAGCTATTTGGGCATTTGGCGGAGAAGCCCAAAAACGGAAAGTGGTATACGAGACGACTACTGTAAGTCGTAGCGACATTTCCAACTCTGTGACTGCCACAGGCACCATTGAACCGGTGACTGAAGTGGAAGTAGGTACACAGGTCAGTGGTATCATTGATAAGCTGTATGCAGATTATAATTCGGTAGTGACCAAAGGGCAACTCATTGCCGAAATGGATAAAGTGACCCTGCAAAGTGAGCTTGCTTCACAAAAAGCAACCTATGATGGTGCCAAAGCCGAATATGAATATCAACAGAAGAACTACGAACGCAACAAAGGTCTGCACGAGAAGCAACTCATCAGCGATACGGATTACGAGCAAAGCCTCTACAACTACCAGAAAGCCAAAAGTGCCTATGACAGTAGTAAGGCATCTCTTGCCAAAGCAGAACGTAACTTGTCGTACGCCACCATCACCTCTCCTATCGACGGCGTTGTTATCAGCCGTGATGTAGAAGAAGGACAGACAGTAGCTTCCGGCTTCGAAACTCCGACCCTCTTCACCATTGCTGCGGACTTGACACAAATGCAAGTAGTGGCCGATGTAGATGAAGCTGACATAGGCGATGTAGAAGAAGGACAACGTGTGAGCTTTACAGTAGATGCTTATCCGAATGATGTATTCGAAGGTAAAGTTACACAAATCCGTCTTGGAGCAACCAGCAGTTCAAGCAGTACCACTACATCTACCACTGTGGTAACTTATGAAGTAGTGATCTCCGCCCACAACCCTGATTTGAAGTTGAAACCGAGATTGACAGCAAACATTACAATCTATACACTGGATAAACAAGGAGTACTGAGTGTTCCAACAAAGGCTTTACGCTTTACACCGGCAGTTCCATTGGTAGGCAAGGATGCCGTAATCAAGGACTGCGAAGGAGAGCATAAGGTATGGACCCGTGAAGGAGATACGTTTACCGCACATCCGGTCAGCATCGGTATCTCTAACGGAATTATGACGGAAATTACAGGTGGCATCAATGAAAACACGCAAGTCGTAGCTGATGCAGTAATCAGCACAGGCAGCGGACAGGCAGCTGTAGCCGAAGGACAGGAAGGAGGAGAAAGAAGTCCTTTCATGCCTGGCCCTCCGGGAAACAATAAAAAGAAAAATAATAAGTAATCATATTATGAGTAAAACAGTCATAGAATTGCAAAACATCCGGCGTGATTTCCAAGTGGGCGAGGAAACGGTGCATGCCCTGCGTGGCATCTCCTTTTCCATTGCCGAAGGAGAGTTCGTCACCATCATGGGTACGTCCGGTTCCGGTAAATCGACACTGTTGAATACCCTGGGTTGCCTCGATACTCCTACCAGTGGAGAATACTTGCTGGACGGTATATCCGTACGTACCATGAGCAAGCCTCAGCGCGCCATATTACGAAATCGGAAAATCGGTTTCGTATTCCAAAGCTATAATTTGCTGGCAAAGACAACTGCCGTGGAGAATGTAGAATTGCCTTTAATGTATAATGCTTCTGTCTCAGCAGCCGAACGCAGACGCCGGGCCATAGAAGCTCTGCAAGCCGTAGGGCTGGGCGACCGTCTGGAACATAAATCGAACCAGATGTCGGGTGGACAGATGCAACGTGTAGCCATTGCCCGTGCCTTGGTAAACAACCCTGCGGTAATCCTTGCCGATGAGGCAACAGGTAATCTGGACACGCGTACTTCTTTTGAGATATTGGTTCTTTTCCAAAAACTACATGCCGAAGGACGCACCATTATATTCGTTACCCATAATCCCGAAATAGCCCAGTACAGTAGCCGGAACATTCGTCTGCGTGACGGGCATGTGACGGAAGACACGGTGAATACGAAAATTCTATCGGCAGCAGCGGCACTGGCAGCATTACCGAAAAATGATGAAGATTAAGAAATATAAATTATGAACGGAACAAACCTTTTCAAAATAGCCCTCCGCGCCCTTGCCAACAACAAGCTTCGCGCCTTCCTCACCATGCTGGGTATCATCATTGGTGTGGCCTCCGTCATCACCATGCTTGCCATCGGACAGGGTTCGAAGAAAAGTATCCAGGCACAGATATCGGAAATGGGGTCGAACATGATCATGATTCACCCGGGCAGTGATACGCGTGGCGGTGTCCGTCAAGATGCTTCTTCCATGCAGACTTTGAAACTGACCGATTATGAAGCATTACGAGATGAGACTAACTTTCTGGCAGCTGTCAGTCCAAACGTATCGTCCAGCGGACAGCTTATTGCCGGAAACAATAATTATCCTGCCTCCGTAAATGGTGTAGGTACCGAATACCTCGAAATTCGCCAGTTAAGTGTGGAAAGCGGCGAGATGTTCACCGAAGCTGACATCCAGAATGCAGCAAAAGTCTGTATCATAGGTAAGACTATTGTAGACAACCTCTTCCCTAACGGACAGAACCCTATCGGACATATTATCCGTTTCAATCAGGTTCCCCTACGTGTAGTAGGTGTGCTCAAAGCGAAAGGATACAACTCCATGGGTATGGACCAGGATGAAATTGTGCTGGCCCCCTACACCACCGTAATGAAACGCATGTTGGCCGTTACCTATCTTCAAGGTATCTTTGCCTCTGCCCTCTCCGAAGACATGACAGATTATGCCACGGACGAAATTACCACCATCCTGCGCCGTAATCACAAGCTGAAAGAAAATGATGACGATGATTTCACCATCCGTAGCCAGCAAGAACTCAGTACGATGCTGAATTCTACCACCGACTTAATGACTACACTTTTGGCATGTATTGCCGGCATTTCTCTGGTAGTAGGTGGTATCGGTATCATGAACATTATGTATGTCAGCGTAACCGAACGTACGCGTGAAATCGGTCTGCGTATGTCCGTAGGCGCACGTGGCGTGGATATTCTTTCACAATTCCTGATTGAGGCCATCCTTATTAGTATTACAGGTGGCATCATTGGAGTCGTCATCGGCTGCGGAGCCTCATTCATTGTGAAGAACGTAGCCCACTGGCCCATCTACATCCAGGCATGGAGTGTATTCCTCTCCTTCGCAGTCTGTACCGTCACTGGTGTGTTCTTTGGCTGGTATCCGGCTAAGAAAGCAGCAGATCTGGATCCGATAGAGGCAATCAGATACGAGTAAATGAAGAATGAAAAATGAAGAATGAAGAATTATGCTGCGCAGTCATATTTGTATGGAAATTCTTCATTCCTCATTCTTCATTTTTCATTAAAATTATTATTTTTGTAATATGATTATGCAAGAACCCAAAACACGCCGGATTGTAGAAGTCCTCATTCATATCATCGGATGGGGCATTGTTTTTGCCTTTCCATTTCTGCTGATGAACCGCAGTGGATTCACGGTTAGCTGGATAGACTACCTGCGTCATGGCAGTACAGTGCCGATATCGTTCCTTATCGTGTTTTATATAAACTACTGCTTCTTTATTCCCCGCTTTCTGTTTGAAGGACGAATTAAACAGTATATCATACTGAACCTCCTGCTTATACTTTGCACCGCTATTGGTGTACACTTCTGGCAGGATTTCATCTTCCATACCTATGTGAAGTCCACTCCTCCCAAGCGTCCCGGACCTCCCAGTTGGATATTTATTCTGCGCGACGTATTCTCAATGGTTCTCACTGTCGGTCTGGCAGCTGCTATCCGTATGAGCGGTCGCTGGATAAAAGTGGAAGCTGCCCGTCGTGAGGCAGAGAAAAGCCGTACAGAAGCTGAATTGAAAAACTTGCGTAATCAACTGAATCCGCACTTCCTGCTCAATACCCTGAACAATATCTATGCCCTTATCGCTTTTGACAGCGATAAAGCACAAGCTGCTGTCCAAGAGTTGAGCCGTCTTTTGCGCCATGTTCTCTACGATAACCAACAAAACTTTGTTGCCTTGGGCAAAGAAATGGACTTCATCCGCAACTATATCGAGCTGATGCGTATCCGTCTTGCCTCCAACGTGACCGTAGAGACCCAAATCGATGTCCGTGCCGATAGCCGTACGGAAATAGCCCCACTCATTTTCATCTCCCTCATAGAGAATGCCTTCAAACATGGCATCTCCCCTACTGAGCCCAGCTTTATCCGCATCCATTTCAGCGAAAGTCCCGGTCAGGTGTGCTGTGAAATAACCAACAGCTACCATCCCAAAAGCCAAGCTGATAAAAGTGGAAGTGGTATAGGGCTGGAGCAGGTACGGAAACGTCTGGAACTGACCTATCCCGGTCGGTATGAATGGAAGCAGGGAGTAAGTGATGACAGAAAAGAATATAAATCAATATTGGTGATAAGGTTATAAAGTGATAGAGTGATAAAGTAATATCACCCTATCACATTATCATTCTATCACTCTATAACCCTTAAATATTCAACATTATGAACTTGACTTGTGCCATAGTAGACGACGAACCGTTAGCTTTAGACCTATTGGAAAGCTACGTCAATAAGACCCCGTTCCTGACATTGGACGGAAAGTATTCCAGTGCCGTACAGGCTATGAAAGAGCTACCGGAGAAGCGAGTTGACTTGCTTTTCCTCGATATACAAATGCCAGAACTTAATGGCCTCGAGTTCTCTAAAATGGTAGATCCGCATACCCGTATCGTATTTAGTACTGCTTTTGAGCAATACGCTATCGATGGTTATAAAGTAAATGCCCTGGATTACCTGTTAAAACCAATCTCCTACGTAGATTTTTTGCAGGCAGCCAACAAAGCAGTGCAATGGTTTGAGCTATTACAGCAACCCAAAGAAGAAATTGAAAGTATATTTGTAAAAAGCGACTATAAGCTAGTACAAATAGAGCTTAAAAAGATACTTTATGTGGAGGGTTTAAAAGATTATGTTAAGATTTTTATAGAAGATAGTGCCCGGCCTATATTATCCCTTATGAGCATGAAATCAATGGAGGAATTATTACCAGCTTCCCGTTTCATGCGAGTTCACAGATCTTACATTGTCCAGAAAGAAAAAATAAGAGTTATTGACCGCGGACGAATTGTGTTCGATAAAACGTATATCCCCGTCAGCGATAGTTATAAACAGGTATTTCAGGCATTCCTAGATAAAAGGAGTTAGAATATAACATTCATTTGTCGATAAAATATCCGAATCTGTCGACAAAACATAATTTCCTATTGCATATTAAAAAATGTTTTTTTACCTTTGCATCGAACAGATAAAGGAAGTTGTGAAACTTCCCCCAATAGAATAGTTTAGTTAAGTCTAGTTTAGTTTTTGTGTGAAGCACTTCCTCCGTGAGCGAACGACAGGAAGTGCTTTTTTGTGTATCTCAACTATTCCACTCACTTTATTCCCAAAAATTGGAAAGGTTTTGCAGTAACAAACTCTTTAGCAGTATTTCCCGCATACGTCTTACCATCAAGGAGGTTCAACTTCCTGACGGGTGCTTTCTCTGAAAAATCCACATCCTTGAAGTCAACCCAGAATACATTGGGATATAAAGTAGATTCAAAGTAATAAACTTTATCCTTTTGATCGGAAACCGTTCTCCAACGCGTTGAAGATATGTTCGGCTGATCAGGAGTACTAATGCCAAACGGAACAGAAGTATTGCGTATCACGCTAAAAACACTGGCCAGTGCCGTACGTGTATCTTCGGTCTTAGGAATTGCATTAATATAGAATGAAGCCCTCACAAAACGGTCGGCAGCCCGGTTAGTGCCGGGTAAGAAGGTCGTTCCTCCAATAGTCTTCCAATAATCATCAAGTGCCAGTTGCTGGTCAAAAACGGGTGAATTGGTCATCACCTGATAGGACCTGTTATGGTGTATATTCAGCTTTCCATCTATATATTCAAAGATAGCATTATCACCCGTAGCATCTGAAATGGAGAGATGAAGAGTAGCCATACGTGTACCGTCAGGCATCATATCCGATACCACATCGAAGGTATTCTTTTCTATTTCGGAAACCGCTTCACTCACCGTTGCAAAATTATCAAGCATATATTGCACCCAGGCAGCTATGGACAAAGCCGGTTTTTCACCATTCCATTGAGGATAAGACGATTCTGCCAACCATAATAAATTAGCAACGAGTCCTTTCTCATTCATGCCGTCAGTGCTACATATATCATAAGCCGAAGTAACGACACTACCATATTTGGATTTCCAACGCATCGGGTCCTTTCCCACCTCTCCATTACGCTCCATGCCTCGCGGAAAGATCCAGATATTACTACGGGTATCTTCCTTCCAATCCATGGTACGGCCTGTTATCACCATATCTTTGTTTCCTTGATAAACTACACGTGTACAAGCCCTTACACGTTTCTGAGGTATTACTGAAAAGATAATCACAAGCGCGGTGATTAAAAATACATTTGTCTTACACATAATTATCTGATATTAAGTTGTTAGTAAGTATGAATACTAACAAAAGTACAGACTACAAAGTTCTTAAAAGAACCGGGAGACTATCTACCGGAAATAAATAAATATTAAAATTGAAAACAAACCACAAGAAATGCTGTTGGAAGGGGAAACTTAAAAACGATAACAGTTATGAATTACGGTATTAGTATCCTTTTCAGGGCTATCCCACTGCTGATGGCTCTCTTCTGTTTTGGCTACGGAGCCTTTGTGCTCGACATGGGGACGGACGTAAACCGATTTGTTGCCGGGCCCGTAGTATTTTCATTAGGAATGATATGCATTGCATTGTTTGCTACTGCAGCTACCATCATCCGGCAACTCATCCACACATACAGTACTGCGGCAAAATACGTATTGCCTATTCTCGGCTATCTGGCTGCAATAGTATGTTTCATTGGTGGAATGACTTATATAAATGACGGTATTACTGCCGCCCATTTCGTAGCAGGGCACGTCATTTGTGGAGTAGCATTTATCACCGCCTGCGTAGCTACCACTGCCACTGCATCCACCCGTTTCACTCTAATCCCACAAAACTCAAAACGAACGGATCATACCGTACCGGCAAAAGCTTTCTCATCTGCACAAGGAGATGCGCTGATTATTCTTGCTGTCATCTTTGCTGTAATTACATGGGTATGGACTTTCTGGCTATTAGGACAAAGCAGCACTCATGTTGCTTATTTCGTAGCCGGACATGTTATGGCAGGATTAGCTTGCATATGCACCAGCTTAGTGGCACTTGTAGCTACCATATCACGCCAGATACGGAACACTTATGCCGGTTCGGAACGAAAATGGTGGCCTGCCCTTGTATTGGCAATGGGTACACTTAGTATCCTCTGGGGACTTTGGATACTGACTGACATCGATCCTGATAAGTCCTCCATCGGATATATAATGATAGGTCTGGGTTTGGTTTGTTACAGCATTTCCAGTAAAGTGATCCTACTGGCAGTTATCTGGCGGAATGTCTTCAAACTGGCGAATCGCATTCCGCTTATTCCAGTACTCACTGCACTGACCTGCCTTTTCTTATCTGCCTTTATGTTTGAAATGGCGACACTGGACGACGTTTACTTTGTTCCTGCACGTGTATTGGCCGGATTAGGAGGCATCTGCTTCACACTGTTCTCCATCGTCAGCATCCTCGAAAGCGGGACATCCAACTCATAAATCACTCTCTCAATAATTGCTTTTATGGATGGGCTAAGGTTTTGCCAGCTCATCCATAAATACTTCTACATTCCATGCATGATGGGCTACATAGGCAGCCGGACCGGTATCACCCGAATCCAGAATATCCTGCACGACATTAGCCTTATTTCTGCCTGTAACGAAGAAGATCAATTGCTTGGCATTGAATAACAGACAGCCGGTCATAGCAATACGCTTCTGACCGTTGTAAGGATTCACACTCACCTCATAAGGATGAAAGGAAGAAAGTAAATGCTCCTGTCCGGGAAAAATAGACGAGGTATGTCCATCTTCGCCAGCACCGAGCAACACAATGTCAAGAGCCGGGAATCCATGCCAGAGAGATGCATGACAACGTACTACACTGGAGTAACGCTTCGCCTCATTGTCGGGACGATTGTTACCATCGATAGGAAAAATGTATTCCTCCGGCATATGAACCTTATCCAACAACAAACGGCGCATAGTGCCATAATTACTTTCTGAATCTTCGGCAGGCACACAACGTTCATCCACCCAATAGATGCGCATACGCAACCAGGGAGTGGCATCCTTGAACTCATCCGCCCACAAATCGAACATGAGCGAAGGCGTACTGCCTCCGCTGAATGCTATGTGGAAAATCTTTTGCGGCTCTGCCTCCATCAGACTTATGATGTGTTTGATAAGAGCTCGTGCCGTTTCAACAGCTGTACTATAGATATAAGTTTTCATAACTCACAATATTGATCAGTGTTCGTTAAGTTTTTACACGGATTGGTCCAGTCAGCACCATGTTCGTGCATCATAGCTTCACTCTCCAGAGGTCCCCAGGTTCCGACGGGATAGCCATAGAGAGGTGCATCCGGATATTCGTTCCAATAGCGCAATACCGGATCGAAGAAACGCCAGGAAGCTTCGACGGCATCACTACGAGTGAAAAGGGTCGGATCACCCTGAATACAGTCTTCTATCAGGCGGGCATAAGCATCACCTGTAGCCTTTCCGCCCAATTGGTCATAACTGAAATCCATCATCACCTGCTTCACATCGAATCCCGGACCGGGCACTTTCATACCAAACTTCAGTACGATGCCCTCATTGGGTTGCAAGCGAAGGATAAGTTTATTAGCCCGCGGACAATGTCCGCCATGGCAATGAAACATCTGATGCGGTGTCTCACGGAAATGCACTACAATCTCCGTCACCTTCGTAGGCATCTGCTTTCCTGTGCGGATGTAGAAAGGTACACCACTCCAGCGCCAGTTATCGATACCGATTTTCATGGCAATGTAAGTTTCAGTGCGCGAGTCGGCAGGAACGTTCTTTTCTTCACGGTAGCCCTTTTTAGAACCGGAAGCCGTATATTGCCCGCGGACTATATGTTCATTCAAATCTTCATCCGTCAGAGGTTTCAAGGATTCATAGACCTTCACCACTTCATTACGGAAATTGTCAGCCGTAAAAACTGCAGGAGGTTCCATAGCGGTAAGAGCTACCAACTGGATAAGATGGTTCTGAACCATATCCCGCAAAGCTCCTGTTCCATCATAGAAACCGCCACGCTGTTCAATACCCAGATTCTCTACTGCAGTAACTTCTATATAATCGATATAATTACGGTTCCACAGCGGTTCGAAGATGCCGTTGGCAAAACGGAAAGCAAGAATATTTTGAGCTGTTTCTTTACCGAGAAAATGATCGATACGATAAATCTGGTGCTCCTCAAAGACGGAAGCATATATTTTGTTTAGTTCTTGTGCTGACTTCAGGTCGTAGCCGAAAGGTTTCTCAACGATGATACGGGTATGCTTACGATTCAATCCGGCTTTTTTCAGATGCAGGGGAATAACTCCATAAAGTGAAGGAGGCGTAGCAAGATAGAACAGCAAATTATCCGGAGCTTTCTCACCTGTGATTTCCTGTAAACGCTTGCCCAACATTTCGTAACCTTCTTCTTTGGCAGGATCTATGCTGAGATAATGTAAATGAGTACAGAATTCCTTCATCCCTACTTCAGCGGGAGTGACAAAATGTTCCAGTTCATTCAATATATAGTCACGGTAAGTATCATCCGCGTAGTCTGTGCGCCCAATTCCTAAAATGCTAAACTCTTCCGGCAACCGATTATCTTTATAAAGAGAGTAGAGTGCCGGCATAAGTTTGCGCTTCGTCAGGTCACCCGAGGCGCCGAATATGATCATTACAAATTTACTCATTTAATTTAGTGATTAGTGGTTAGTGATTAGTAGTTAGTGACTACACATTATATGTACCTGATTTTGTATCTCCGCCATGTCCGGTCCAGTTCTCATGGAAGAATTGCCCGCGAAGTTCATCAGTACGTTCGAAAGTATGTGCACCAAAGTAATCGCGTTGTGCCTGAATCATATTGGCAGGTAACTTCGCAGATACCAGTGAATAGAAATAGTTCAGTGCAGAAGAGAAAGCAGGAACAGGGAGTTCTTCTTTCATTGCATGAGCTACAAGATGCTTCCAACCCGAAAGCAATTCTTTAATTTCATCCCGGAAGTAAGGAGCAAGCAGCAAGTGTTTCGGCTTCTGTGATGCTTCAAAAGCTGCAGCTATGTCATTCAGGAATACACTACGGATAATACAACCACCACGCCACATACGGGCAATGGATGCCAGATCGAGATCCCAACCGAAAGTATCGGATGCCTTTTGCAATACAGCAAATCCTTGTGCATAAGATACCAATTTGGAAGCATACAAGGCCGAATAAATATCCTTCACCAGTTCCGGTTTATTATATACCACTTGCGAACGCTGGCAAGCGAATTGCTTGGAAGCCGCTTCACGCAGATTTTTCTGTGCCGAAAGGCTACGCTCAAAAACAGCCGTAGCAATCAGTCCCAAGGGCATTCCCAGTTCCATAGCATTGATAACAGACCATTTACCAGTACCTTTCTGTCCGGCAGTATCCAAAATCTTATCAATCAGATATCCACCTGCCTTATCTTTATGGCGTAAAATGTTGGCAGTGATTTCTATCAGATAACTGCGCAATTTACCCTCATTCCAATGAGCAAATACAGAAGCCATCTCTTCATTATCCAGTTGCAATAGATTCTTCATCACCCAGTAGGCTTCGGCAATCAGCTGCATATCGCCATACTCGATACCATTATGTATCATCTTGACAAAGTGTCCCGAACCAGCCGGCCCAATCCAATCACAGCAAGGAGTACCATCGGCAGCACGTGCAGCGATACTTTGCAGAATGGGTTTCACTTCATCCCAGGCAGTAACAGAACCACCCGGCATAATAGAAGCACCATTCAGCGCCCCTTCTTCTCCGCCGGAAACACCAGCTCCGACAAAACGAAAACCTTTCTGTTCAGCCAATGCCACACGACGATTGGTATCTTCGTAATTTGAATTTCCACCATCTATTAGTATGTCTCCCGGAGAAAGATACGGAAAAAGCTGTTCCATCAACTCATCTACCGCATTGCCCGCACGAACCATCATCATGATTTTGCGCGGTGTAGAAATGGACTCCACAAAATCGGGTATTTCAGTATATCCTTCAATAGTCTTTCCTTTGGCACGGCCATTGGTAAAGCGTTCTACCACACCTTCTTCTACTCCCGGAACGGTCCGATTATACACGGATACGTGCCATCCCTTATCTGCCATGTTCAAGGCCAGATTCTCCCCCATTACGGCAAGTCCAATTAAGCCGATGTCTGTCTTTTGTTTGTTTTTGGTCATAACTTGCATTTTTTTGTTATTGTTTCATTGAAATGGAAACAATATGCCAAGGGCATTTGTTCGTATGAATTTCGAATAAAAATCGTACTTTTGCAAACATGACTACATTTCACCTGAAAAACTTAAATACAGATTTATGAAAAAACTACATATCGGACTACTGCCGCGTATCATAATAGCCATAGCATTGGGCATTCTTTTGGGTAATTTTCTTCCCGGAGGTATGGTACGCTTTTTCGTTACGTTCAACAGTATTTTCAGTGAGTTCCTGAACTTCTCCATACCACTTATTATTGTAGGGTTAGTGACAGTGGCAATTGCCGATATTGGTAAAGGTGCCGGAAAACTATTATTAATTACAGCACTGATTGCTTATGGGGCAACCTTATTTTCCGGTTTCTTGTCTTACTTTACTGGTGTAACAGTATTTCCTCACCTGATAGAACCCGGAGTTCCGCTGGAAGAAGTCAGTGAAGCGCAAGGCATATTGCCTTTCTTTTCTGTTGCCATACCTCCGCTGATGAATGTTATGACAGCTCTGGTATTAGCTTTCATGTTAGGACTTGGGCTTGCTCAACTGAAAAACGATACGTTGAAGAATGCTGCACGCGATTTCCAGGAAATTATAGTTCGCATGATCAGTGCAGTCATTCTGCCATTGCTCCCTATTTACATATTCGGTATATTCCTTAATATGACACATTCGGGACAGGTATTCTCCGTATTAATGGTCTTCATAAAGATAATCGGTGTGATCTTCCTGTTGCATATCTTCCTTTTAGTGTTCCAGTATTGCATAGCTGCACTATTCGTCCGTAAGAATCCCTTTAAATTATTGGGACGGATGATGCCTGCCTATTTCACCGCCTTAGGTACACAGTCTTCTGCTGCCACTATTCCTGTCACATTGGAACAGACTAAAAAGAATGGGGTATCATCTGACATAGCAGGTTTTGTGATTCCACTTTGTGCTACGATACATCTATCCGGAAGTACGCTCAAGATAGTTGCATGCGCCCTTGCCTTGATGATGATGCAGGGTATACCTTTCGATTTCCCACTATTTGCCGGTTTTATTTTCATGCTGGGAATCACCATGGTAGCGGCTCCCGGAGTTCCTGGTGGTGCTATCATGGCATCTTTGGGTATATTGCAGTCCATGCTTGGTTTCGATGAATCGGCACAAGCATTGATGATTGCGCTCTACATTGCGATGGATAGCTTCGGTACTGCCTGTAATGTAACGGGAGACGGGGCGATTGCGTTGGTAGTGGATAAGATATATAAATGAAAAAAGTTTTGTTTTCTCGTAAAAAACAACGAATTTTGTCCTCTTAAAATCAATTTATAACGAAGCCTACAATATGAAAACAGCTCTAATCTCCGGAATAACAGGTCAGGACGGTTCGTTTCTTGCCGAATTCTTATTACAAAAAGGATATGAAGTTCACGGTATTCTCCGCCGTTCATCCTCATTCAATACAGGACGTATCGAACACTTGTACTTCGACGAATGGGTGCGCGACATGAAACAGAAACGTACTATTAACCTGCATTACGGCGATATGACGGATAGCAGTTCGCTCATTCGAATCATTCAGCAGGTGCAACCGGATGAAATCTATAATCTTGCCGCACAAAGTCATGTAAAGGTATCTTTTGATGTACCGGAATACACAGCTGAAGCGGACGCCATTGGTACACTCCGTATGCTGGAAGCTGTCCGCATCCTGGGCATGGAGAAAAAAACAAAGATTTATCAGGCATCTACTTCGGAACTCTACGGAAAAGTACAGGAAGTTCCTCAAACGGAAACAACGCCTTTCTATCCCCGTAGCCCGTACGGAGTAGCCAAACAATATGGTTTCTGGATTACCAAAAACTACCGCGAAAGTTATGGAATGTTTGCCGTAAACGGTATCCTTTTCAATCATGAAAGTGAACGCAGAGGTGAGACATTTGTAACCCGCAAGATTACGCTGGCTGCTGCACGCATAGCACAAGGTTTTCAGGATAAATTGTATTTAGGTAATCTGGACGCACGCCGTGACTGGGGATATGCGAAAGATTATGTAGAGTGTATGTGGCTCATTCTTCAGCATGATACACCGGAAGATTTCGTGATTGCCACAGGAGAAATGCATACTGTTCGTGAGTTTGCCACACTCGCCTTCAAAGAAGTAGGTATTGAACTGCGTTGGGAAGGTGAAGGTATCGAAGAAAAAGGCATTGATGTGAAGACAGGCAAAATCATTGTAGAAGTAGATTCAAAATACTTCCGTCCTGCCGAAGTTGAACAATTGCTGGGTGATCCTACCAAAGCCAAAACACTTTTGGGCTGGAACCCAAGACAAACCAGCTTTGAAGATCTCGTGAAGATTATGGCAACGCATGACATGAAGTTTGTGAGAAAGCTGTATCTGAGATCACAAGAGAATTAATACATAAAACTTAAAATATAATGTTAGACAAAAACGCCAAAATCTACGTAGCAGGTCATCGTGGCCTGGTAGGTTCTGCAATCTGGAAGAACCTGCAAGATAAAGGATATACCAATCTTATTGGCAAAACCCACAAAGAAGTCGACTTACTGGACGCCATTGCCGTTCGTAGATTCTTTGATGAAGAACAACCGGAATATGTATTCCTTGCTGCCGCTTTCGTAGGCGGCATCATGGCAAACAGTATCTATCGTGCCGATTTCATCTACAAGAACCTGCAAATACAACAGAACGTCATCGGAGAAAGCTTCCGCCACAATGTAAAGAAACTCCTCTTTCTGGGCAGCACTTGCATTTATCCACGCGATGCCGAGCAACCCATGAAAGAAGAAGTACTTCTTACCTCTCCCCTGGAATACACCAATGAACCCTATGCCATAGCTAAGATTGCCGGACTGAAAATGTGCGAAAGCTTCAACCTGCAATACGGTACGAATTATATTGCTGTAATGCCTACCAACCTCTATGGCCCGAACGATAATTTCGATCTGGAACGCAGTCATGTACTTCCTGCCATGATTCGCAAGATACACCTTGCCCACTGTCTGAAACAAGGTGATTGGGATGCCATACGCAAAGACCTGGATCTCCGTCCCGTAGAAGGCATTGACGGAACCGGCAGCAAAGAGGATATTCTCACCATTCTTGCTAAATACGGTATCAGTGACAATGAAGTGAAACTTTGGGGTACCGGTACACCGCTTCGCGAATTCCTTTGGAGCGAAGAAATGGCAGATGCCAGTGTATTCGTCATGGAACATGTAGACTTCAAAGACACCTATAAACCAGACGATAAAGACATTCGTAACTGCCACATCAATATAGGTACAGGTAAAGAAATCTCCATCCGCAACCTTGCCGAACTGATAGTTTCTACTGTAGGCTACAAAGGCCAACTGAGTTTCGATAGTAGCAAACCGGACGGCACCATGCGTAAACTGACCGACCCTTCAAAACTACATTCTCTGGGTTGGCACCACAAAGTAGAAATAGAAGAAGGCGTACAACGCATCTATCATTGGTATTTAAAATCGTAAATATTTCAATAGTCCTGGCCATATTTTAATATGCCAGGGCTAAATTATATACATATCCCGCTTTTTTTAGCTAAAAATTTGCTTTCTTTTGATAAAGCCTTATATTTGCACAAATTTCAAATAAATGTGCAATATATAATATCATGGAACAAAGCTTTATCGCCTACATTGAGAATAGTATTAAAGAGAATTGGGACCTTGATGCCCTGACAGATTATAATGGCGCTACCCTACAATACAAAGATGTAGCCCGCAAAATAGAGAAAGTACATTTAATCTTCGAAGCAAGCGGTATTAAAAAAGGCGATAAGATAGCCATCTGTGGACGTAATAGTTCACACTGGGGAGTCACCTTCCTTGCCACACTTACCTACGGAGCGGTTGCAGTTCCTATCCTTCATGAGTTCAAAGCGGACAATGTACACAACATTGTCAATCACTCCGAAGCCAAATTACTCTTTGTGGGCGACCAGGTATGGGAAAACCTCAACGAATCTGCCATGACTATCCTGGAAGGCATCATTCTGATGACAGACTTCTCCATTCTCATCTCACGCACACAGAAACTGGATTACGCCCGTGAACATCTGAACGAACTGTTCGGCAAGAAATATCCCAAGAATTTCCGTAAAGAACACATTAAATATCACAAAGATCAGCCCGAAGAACTGGCAGTCATCAACTATACTTCCGGAACGACGAGTTATTCCAAGGGGGTAATGCTGCCCTACCGCAGCCTGTGGTCCAATACGGCATTCGCATTCGAAGTATTGCCATTGAAAGCCGGAGACAAGATTATCTCCATGTTGCCAATGGCACACATGTACGGGTTGGCATTCGAATTCCTGTACGAGTTCTCAGCAGGATGTCAGATCTACTTCCTAACCCGCATGCCAAGCCCCAAAATCATTTTCCAGGCATTCTCGGAAGTGAAGCCCCACCTTGTAGTGGCTGTACCGCTTATTATAGAAAAGATCATTAAGAAGAACGTGCTTCCGAAACTGGAAACACCTACCATGAAGCTATTGCTGAAAGTTCCCATCATCAATGACAAGATTAAAGCAACTGTACGCGAAGGAGTAGTCAATGCTTTCGGCGGGCGTTTTGCAGAAGTCATCGTAGGCGGTGCCGCTTTCAATCAGGAAGTAGAACAATTCCTGCACATGATAGAATTCCCCTACACGGTAGGTTATGGGATGACAGAATGTGGTCCGATTATCTGTTACGAAGACTGGTCACGCTTCAAACCGGGTTCCTGCGGTAAGGCGGTTCCGCGTATGGAAGTGAAAGTCCTTTCTTCCGATCCGGAAAATATACCGGGGGAAATCGTATGCCGCGGACCGAATGTTATGCTTGGATACTATAAAAATGAAGAAGCCACACGTGAAGCAATCGACGCTGACGGTTGGCTGCATACAGGCGACCTTGCACTAATGGACGCCGAAGGGAATATCACCATCAAAGGACGCAGCAAGAATATGTTGCTCGGTTCCAGTGGACAAAATATATACCCCGAAGAAATAGAAGATAAGTTGAATAACATGCCGTACGTTGCCGAAAGTATTATCGTGCAGCAGAATGAAAAGCTTGTCGGACTGGTATATCCGGACTTCGACGATGCCTTTGCACACGGCCTGACTACCGCAGATATAGAACGGGTCATGGAAGAAAACCGTGCCACGCTAAACACCATGTTGCCTGCATACAGCCAGATATTCAAAATGAAAATCTATCCCGAAGAATTTGAGAAAACTCCAAAACGCTCCATTAAACGATTCTTATACCAGGAAGCAAAGGGATAAGATTGTAATTAACCGACTAACCTTTATTAAAGTATTATCTCAAATGAAAAGCGAATTATTAATATCGGCTGCCATGATTCCAATGTGGGGCATGGCAGGAGAAGCGATTGCAGCATCTCCGGAAAAAGGTGTGCCGAAAGAAAAGCAACGTCCGAACATTGTTTTGTTTCTGGTTGATGACATGGGATGGCAGGATACTTCTCTGCCCTTCTGGACTCAACGGACACACTACAACGACACCTACCATACACCGAACATGGAACGTCTGGCAACACAAGGCAAGATGTTCACACAAGCGTATGCCTGCAGTATCAGTTCCCCTACCCGTGTCAGCCTTTTCACAGGAATGAATGCAGCCCGCCATCGCGTAACCAGTTGGACATTACGTAAAAATACCACTCACGAACAACCCGACTCAGTAATGACCTATCCCGAATGGAATGTAAACGGCATTTGCCAGGAACCGGGAATTGAACGTACTACCCAAGTGACTACGTTGGCACAGGTACTTAAAGATAACGGTTACCAGACCATACATTGCGGTAAAGCCCATTTCGGAGCAAATGATACACCTGGAGCCGATCCGCTGACAATGGGATTCGAAGTGAATATAGCCGGACATGCAGCCGGATCACCTGCCAGTTATTACGGCAAAAATAATTTTGGGAATAAGCCGGATGGCAAAAGTCCGTTAGCTGCCGTTCCCGGATTGGAGCAATATCATGGCACGGATACTTTCCTCAGCGAAGCACTTACATTAGAGGCTATGAAAGCTTTGGATAAGGCACAGCAAAAGGATAAACCATTTTTCCTATACATGGCTCATTATGCCATTCATACTCCCATACAACCCGATTATCGTTTTTACCAGAAATATCTGGATAAAGGGCTTCCTCCCGTAGAAGCAGCTTATGCCACCCTCATCGAAGGCATGGACAAGAGCTTGGGAGACCTGATGGATTATCTGGAACGTAACCAGCTAACAGACAATACCGTAATCCTTTTCATGTCCGACAATGGCGGACTGGCCGCACATACCCGCGCCGGAGAACTCCATACTCAGAACTACCCACTCAACAGTGGAAAAGGTTCCGCCTATGAAGGAGGTATCCGCGAACCAATGATCGTAAGCTGGCCTGGTGTAGTGGCTCCCGATACGAAATGCGGAGATTATCTCATGATTGAAGACTTTTATCCGACCATCCTCGAAATAGCAGGTATTCAAGAATATACCACCGTACAACAACGGGACGGCATCAGCTTCATGCCATTGCTAACGGGAAAAGGGAAGGTAAAAGACCGCGATATCTATTGGCACTATCCTCATAGCTGGGGACCTTCGGGGCCGGGTATCGGAGCAACTTGCTCCATTCGTTCCGGTGACTGGAAACTCGTCTACTACTTTGTAGACGGTAAGCGTGAACTATTCAATATCCCCGCTGATATCAGCGAGAAAAACGACGTGGCAATGGAAAACCCACGCATTGTAAAGAAATTAGCACAGAAATTAAGTAACTACCTTCGGTCGGTAGATGCACAGCGTCCTACGCTCCGTGCAACCGGTAACTTAGCGCCCTGGCCGGATGAAATTAAAGATTAAAATCAATGAGAAGATTATTTCCATCTATTATTGCATTACTGATAGTTGCAGGAACACTTTCTGCACAGACTACAGACAACAAATCGACTGAAACAACCAAGAAAAACAGAGAACCTGTCGGCGTCAATCTCTCCCTGTGGAAAAATATGTCCACACAACAGACTGATACTGTAGGAAGTACTTGTTTCAACCTCGGTCTATTCTCTTCTATGAACCGTCTGAACGGCGTGGGTATCAATCTACTGGGTAGTGTGGTATACCGTGACATGAACGGTGTACAGGTTACAGGTCTTGCCAACCTGGTAGGAGGCAGCATGCGCGGTGTTCAGATAGCAGGTATCAGTAATGTGAACGGAGATAATCTCTGTGGTGTATCCTTGTCCGGTTTAGTCGGTATCACAGGAAATCATGCACAAGGTGTTATATTCTCCGGACTTACCAATATTGTAGGAGACAATGCCAGTGGTGTTCTCATTGGTGGCTTGCTGAACATTGCCGGAGAGAATTCTTCGGGAGCACATATTGCAGGATTAGCCAACATTTCAGGCGAAGATTTCATTGGTATCACCGCTTCCGGCTTGCTGAACATCGTAGGCGAAAATCTGCGAGGCGTACAAATCAGCGGTTTGGGTAACATCACAGGAGAAAACATGCAAGGTTTACAGATATCCGGTCTGGGGAATGTGGTAGGTGAACACTTCACAGGAGCACAAGTTGCCCCTTTCAATTTTGCCGGAAAAGGAAAAGGCGTACAGATTGGATTAGTCAACTATTATAAGAATAGTTTCGACGGTTTCCAGTTAGGTCTGGTCAATGCCAATCCGGATACTAAAGTGCAGTTAATGCTTTTCGGAGGCAATGCTACAAAACTGAATGTAGGTGCTCGCTTCAAGAACAATCTGTTCTATACCATCTTAGGCGGTGGTACGCACTATCTGGATTTCAGCGATAAGTTTTCAGCCTCTCTCTTCTATCGTGCAGGTCTTGAGCTTCCCCTATATAAGCAATTATTTATCAGCGGTGACCTGGGCTTCCAGCACATCGAAAACTTCAAGAACAAAGACTATGGCTTCCCTGCACGCCTTTACGCTCTCCAAGCACGTGTCAATCTGGAATATCGTCTAAATGACCGTTTGGGTGTATTCGTCACAGGTGGTTATGGTGGCAGCCGCTACTACAACAAAGGGGTCACTTACGATAAAGGAGTGATTGTGGAAGGAGGAGTGGTGTTGTTTAAATACTAAAATCACTTTTCCTTTATAAGTCCCGTCCTGTACGCCACCAGCAACTTCTTCAAGTCTTGTATCTGTGTCACCAGTATTTTTCCTTGATCCGTATCTTTCACCATCATACGTTGTGAATTGAACTCTACGACAAAGATATTAGACTTGATGTCCTGGCCTTCCTCTATCGCCTTCTGACGGCTTTGGAACGGTTCATGTTGCACTAATTGCAAGCCATGTGAATGATAGACCAACGTATATCCGGCAATACCTGTTTCCGGTTGATATGCCTTGGAGAACCCGCCATCAATCACCAACAACTTACCATCTGCTTTTATCGGTTTTTCACCCTTGATGATCTTCACAGGTACATGGCCATTAATGATGTGTGAATGAGGTCCCGTGACTTCGAACTCTGCAAGAATGCGTTCACAAATATCAGCACGATTACGTAGAGTATAGTAATATCCTTTCGTCTCTTTAGCCAATTCTTTTTCTCCAATGAAATAGCGTTCAAAAATCGCCATTTTATCTTTGTCAAACGATGGAGCATCCGGGCCACACCACATATACCACACATAATCCAGTGCAAAACTCTTCTCCTCCGTACCGTCTTCATCGAAGTAAGCCGTACGGATCAACTGGTCTGTCTTGCACAATAGTTTCCTGCCCCAATACTCCTTCTTTCCAATACGGACATGTTTGAAACTACCATCCTCATTCAGAGGCATGGAAGCATGGTACAGCAAATTACTGTTACAAACCAGATACATTCCTCCATATGTAAACAAGCAACGCATATGTTTCTTCAACTTCTCACTATTCATGAACGAAGCATGGATTTTATCTATCAGTTCCCGTTCCTCATCAGACAGACGGTATGGTTCAGCCGGATCTATGGTCGGGAAGTTTGTGTCACGCAATGGATATTCCTTTCCCTCGTATACAAAGACGCCTCTCTCAAAATCAATCTTATCCAGTAACTTCCGGTTCTGCATACCGAACTCCGGACGACGGTCTATAATCTCCGCTTCCAGCTTGAACTGTATCACCGTAATCGCCTTATGCATCTGCGTAATCAGCCGTAAAGTCTTCTCATTGTAGTTGCTGTCCACAAAGTTCATCTTCGGAGCGAAGATTGTACAGGGATCATCCGCATACGTATCCATGGCAAACGTGGCAAGTGGTAACAGGTTAATACCATATCCGTCCTCCAGTGTAACCAGGTTGGCATAACGCATCGACATACGGATCACATTGGCAATGCAGGCATCATTACCGGAAGCGGCTCCCATCCACAGAATATCATGATTTCCCCATTGAATATCAAAATTGTGATAATCACAAAGTGTATCCATAATGATGTGTGCTCCCGGGCCACGGTCGTAAATATCACCTACAATATGCAGAGAGTCAATCGTTAACCTCTGAATGAGATTACACATTGCAATGATGAAATCATCCGAACGCTTGGTGGAAATGATAGTACTGATAATTACATTGATATAGGCATGCTTGTTTGGCTCTACGCTCGATTCATGCAGCAACTCCTGAATAATGTACGAGAATTCAGCCGGAAGTGCCTTACGCACTTTAGAGCGTGTATATTTGGAAGAAACATTCTGGCATACCTTCACCAATTGATTCAGTGTAATCAGATACCAGTCATCCAGATCGGCTTCCTGCTCTTTAATCAACTGTAACTTTTCTTCGGGATAATAAATCAGAGTACATATTTCTTTCTTCTCACTCTCACGCAATGTATGCCCGAAGATTTCATTCACTTTCCGTTTCACCGCTCCCGAAGCATTCTTCAACACATGTTGAAAAGCTTCATATTCACCATGAATATCGGTCAGGAAATGCTCTGTCCCTTTCGGGAGGTTCAGAATGGCTTCCAGGTTAATAATTTCTGTACTGGCATCCGCAATCGTCGGAAAACTGCGTGACAGCAACTGCAAATAACGCAAGTCGCTCATGATGCTTTCAGGGGTAATATTACTCATGATATCTAATTACAATTTACAAATTACAAATTATATATGGGCTTGTGTCTTCATTTCAAACCTCAACTCTACGTTCCTAATCCTCAACTTTACGTTCCCAAACCTCAACTCTCAACTTAAAAAGAACATCAGCAGCACTTGGGCGATAATCACACGCAGGAACATGCACAAGGGATAAACCGTAGCATAAGAAACTGAAGGATTATCACCGGGAATGGTATCATTAACATAATTCAAAGCCATTGGATTCGCCATACTTCCGCACAGCATTCCGGCTACCGAACCGAAATCGACTTTCATCCAACGGAAAGCAATGACTCCCATTATCAACACAGGAACCACGGTTAGTGCACAGCCGATAGCTATCCACAACAACCCTTCCGGACGGAATACCGTATCAAAGAAATGAGCTCCCGCATCCAGTCCCAGACAGGCCAGGTAGAGTGACAAGCCCAAGGCACGTAGCATCAGGTTTGCGCTACGGGTTGTATAAGTCACCATATGCATGCGTGGTCCGAAAGTACCGATAAGGATACCCACGATAATCGGTCCTCCCGCCAGGCCCAGCTTTACAGGAGTACTGACACCGGGTATGGCAATAGGTATCGCTCCCAAAGCAAGGCCAAGGACAATACCCACGAATACAGCCACCAGATTAGGTTCCTTCAAGCTCTTCACTGCATTTCCCAAAACTCTTTCCACATTTTGTATAGCAGCGGCCTCCCCCACTACCGTCAACCGGTCGCCCAATTGCAAGGTAAGTTCCGCCGTAGCCAGCAGCAGCACCCCGCTACGATAGACGCGACTGATATTGATACCATAATGATTACGTAAATGGAGTGAACCGAGTTTCTTTCCATTCAGTTCCGGACGTGTCACCACGATACGCTGGGAGATCAACTGGCTATCAATGGCATTCCAGTCAATATCTTCCTTGTTCCAGTCCGTGTTTTCTTGCTCACCGAACAATACAGTCAAGGCAGGAACATTTCTTTCTGAAGTGATAACAAGCAAGCGGTCGCCTTCTTTAATCACTTTTTCAGAAGTGGGGATGCTGACATTCCCATCCCGCCACAAACGGGAGATCACAAACTTAGGATAACTCAACTGAGCTATATCCTTCACACTCATATTAAAGATTGCCGGATTGTGCACCTGGAATGCAACAATATAGGGTTTATTCACATCGTCTTTCTCCTTGACTTCCAAATCAGCCTTACGTACCAGCGCCTTACGTATCATCAGAATACCGAGAATAACTCCCACTACTCCTATCGGATATGCCACCGCACACCCCAGAGCCGGAGTATTCGCTTCGATTCCCATCTGTTTCAGCGTTTGCTGTGCAGCCCCCAGAGCCGGTGTATTCGTTGTTGCTCCGCAAAGAATACCTACCATATCCGGCAGAGAGACTCCCAACCCATAACTTCCCAGCAGTGTCATCAGCGTACCGATCAACACCACGCCTACTGCCAGCATATTCAATTGTACACCGCCTGTGCGGAACGAACTGAAGAAGCCAGGACCGACCTGCAGTCCCAGTGCATATACGAATATCACCAAGCCGAAGCTCTCCGCATAGTTCAGCATCTGCGGGTCTATAGACAATCCGAAATGCCCGGCAAGGATACCTGCAAAGAACACGAACGTCACTCCCAACGATATACCGCAGATATGTATCTTTCCCAGCCCCAAACCAATAGCAGAGATCAGCGAGAGCACCACAACCGCCTGTAGGGCGGAGTGTTCAATGAATAAACTGTATAACCAATCCAATGTTTTTACGTTTTATTGATTTCAGTCCGCAAAGATAGGAAGTATTTCCCGGAGAAAAGGAATAATTGCATAAAAAAAGCGGTCATCTATTTGATGACCGCTTTATTCCTTGTACACCCTCAGGGACTCGAACCCTGGACCCATTGATTAAGAGTCAATTGCTCTACCAGCTGAGCTAAGAGTGCATTAAATTTTCCGTAGTGGATACGAGAATCGAACTCGTATTGCATGCGTGAGAGGCATGTGTCCTAACCGTTAGACGAATCCACCGGCTGTTTGCGGAAGCGGGGGGATTCGAACCCCCGGTACAGTTACCCGTACGTCAGTTTAGCAAACTGGTGGTTTCAGCCACTCACCCACACTTCCTTAAACCTGCATTGTTTCTCAAATGCGGTGCAAATGTATGGGAAACTTTTGGACTATGCAAATCTTTCCATCATATTTTTTTCTGACTTTTTTCAGGAAAAGGTGTAATCTGTTAAAAGTCAAAAGCAAAGGTCGGAAAAAAAATAATTTATTTGACTCATATCAATTCTTCCCTCCCTCTCATTCCGTACCTTTGCACGATTTTTCATCACCGGATTTCAAACACTACGAAATGATACATCAGGAAAGCTTAAAAAAGCGACTTGCCAAACTCGCTGCCCCCATCTTTATAGAGACCCTGCTCATCATGATGCTGGGTGCTGTAGATACTATTATGTTGAGCCGCCACTCAGATAGTAGCGTTGCCGCCGTAGGAGTGGTCAACCAGATCATCATGCTTACTTTCCTTATATTCGAGGTTATCAACCTTGGCACCTCTGTTCTTTGCTCCCAATACCTCGGCGCACGCCTGCAGAAGAAAGTAGTCCAGGTAGTCGGCGTATCCATCCTTGTGAATATAGTGATCGGCGTCTCTGTCAGCTTGTTCCTTTTTTCCTGTGCCGGACCGATACTACGCCTCATGGGACTCACTCCCGAACTGATGACGGACGGTATGGACTATATGCGCATCGTGGGTGCTTTCGCTTTCTTTCAAGCTATCTCCCTAACCCTGTCCGCTTCCCTACGCAGTGCAAACAAAGCCATCTATCCAATGCTGGTAACCGTCGTTGTCAACATACTTAATATCATAGGTAACTACTCCCTTATCTTCGGTCGCTTCGGCTTCCCGGAACTTGGTGTAGAAGGTGCTGCCATTTCCACAGCTTTCAGCCGCGGAGTTTCCATGGTACTACTATTCATTATCCTGTTCCGCAAACATATCCACCGTTTCCCTGTCGCTTATTTCCGTCCATTCCCGTGGCCCGAGCTGAAGAACCTGATGAAAGTAGGCCTGCCCTCTGCCGGAGAGCAACTCTCTTACAGTTCATCGCAAGTAGTGATTACCTTTTTCATCAATATGCTGGGCGTCGAAGCACTGGCCACCCGTACCTACTGCGTCAACATTATCATGTTCGCCTACCTCTTCAGCATTGCCATGGCACAAGGAGGCGCCATCTGCATCGGTCATCTCATCGGAGAGGGAAAACCTCATGCTGCCTTCCTTATGGGAAAATACGTGATGAAGAAATCCGTAATGATCACCGTCATACTTTCCACGGTTCTGGCCGTCTTCGGAAACACCATTTTCCACTGGCTGACCTCCAACGAAGAGATCATCCGGCTGGGTACCACCATCCTCATCATTGACGTTATTCTCGAAATCGGACGACCTATCAATATTTTTGCCACGAACGCTCTGCGTGCAGCCGGCGACGTCAACTACCCGTTTTACGTCGGACTGGTAGTTCAGTGGAGCGTTGCCGTCGGGCTGGGATACATCTTCGGTATTCCTTTGGAATGGGGCATCTGTGGTATGTGGGTTGCCTTCCTGTTGGATGAAAACATCCGGGGAGCTATCTTCGTACGACGCTGGTATAGCATGAAGTGGACAACAAAGGGTTTTGTCGCTAAGCACTAATCATTTCACAAGATTTGATTTAAATCAAATCTTTCGTACCTTTGTGCCCGGAAACGGTTATAAATACCAGCGAACAATTATGGATACACTATTAAAAGAAACAGTTAATGCCACTGTGAACTCCCGTTATCCGGGTATGGCACCTGAGGGTAGAAAACTGATAGAAGATATTCTGATCCGCAAAGAGCTGGAAAAGGGTGAACTCCTATTCAAGGAAGGGCAAGTCTGCCACCACATGGTATTTGTGGGTAAAGGCATGATGCGCCAGTTCTATTACAAAAACGGTAAAGACGTCACCGAGCACTTTTCCTACGAAGGCTGTGTCATCATCTGCATAGAAAGTACATTGAAGCAAGAACCTACCCGCCTGATGGCAGAAGCTCTGGAACCTTGCACAGTATACCTCCTCCCCTACGATAAATTCATGAGATTGACAGAAATCTCCTGGGAAATCAATATGTTCTACCGTAAGATACTGGAGTACTCACTCATCGTATCTCAAGTGAAAGCTGACTCCTGGCGATTCGAAACAGCACGCGAACGCTACAACATGCTGATGCATACCCATCCGGAGGTCATCAAACGGGCACCATTGTCACATATCGCATCTTATTTGCTGATGACGCCCGAAACCCTTAGCCGGGTACGCTCGGGCATACTGTAAAAAAGACAATATGAATCTACATTTTTTTGATTTATATCAAATCATATTCCCCAAGAACTCTCTAACTTTGCGCCATCAAAAAAGAAATAGAATTAGTTTTTATAAGGAAAGAGATTAGTTTTTAGGGTATAGATTAAAAAAGAGGTAACAATGTATAGAGGTTGTTACCTCTTTTTTCGTTCACTCCACAAAATTCATTTAAAAAACGTGTAGTAATGCAAACTTATTCATATATTTGTATTAATGGAAATGAAGCCACACGTAGCACTACTAAAAATAACGCTGTTGTTCACACTTATACTGGCGGGATGCCAGGGAAGTCCTGATAAAAAGACCCGCCTGCTGCAATTGCCACAGGAATTATTTCGGGATGGAGATATCGCTTTCAGAAGAGGAACAGGGATTACAAGTAGAGTGGTGCTGGCTGCAGACCGTGAAGGAACGTATTCGCATACCGGCATCCTGAAGAAGAAAGACGGACAATGGTATGTGATACATGCTGTGCCCGGCGAACCGGATTTCAAAGACGATCCGGATCGTGTAAAAATGGAGACAGTTGAAGTGTTTTTTGAAGAAAGAAAAGCTATTAACGGGGCCATTATGCGTATTGCAGAGGATTCTGCAAGCGCATACAGAGCAGCAGTACAGGCAGAACGGTTATATCATGCCCATGTACTATTCGACCATGATTATAATCTGGCAGATACAACGCGAATGTACTGTACGGAACTGATTGATTTCGTATACAAAAAACAAGGAATAGACTTGCCTGAGGGACGTATCAGTCACGTGAATATTCCGGGATTCAAAGGAGATTATCTCCTGCCTAACGATATTGCACAGAGTAAGCGCCTCTGTTTGATATACTATTTTTAAATACACATTAATCATTTAAAAAAAAGCGTATGAAAAAGGTATTTTATTTTAGTCTGATGGTTATGGCTATGTTTATGATGGCAGCTTGCTCCTCTTCCAGTAGTCCGGGAGATGCGATGAAGAAGTATAGCAACTACCTTATCAAAGGTGACTATGAAAAGTTTGTAGATGGCATTGCTTTGGATGACAGCGAAACTGCTGATAAACTGAAAGAGCAAAAAGCAGGATTCGTTGCCTTATTGAGAGATAAAGTGGGCAAAGAGTATGAAAAAATGGGTGGACTGAAAAGTATTGAGATTCTATCGGAAGAAATATCGGAAGATGGAAACACAGCAACTGTAAAAATAAAGCAAACCTACGGAAACGGAGAAACACAAGAAGGTACGCAATCGATGGTGAAAAGAGATGGTAAATGGCTAATGTCGATAGATAAGTAAGCTTTTCATCTCAGTATAAGCAACAAGGCGGTTCAGTTAAGAAAAGTATTTCTTACCGGACCGCCCGTTTTATTTTACTTAGTAAAGTTCACCCTGCCCTACTTCCGTGAAGAGCTTGGCAAGCTTTTCGATAATAGGTTTCACATAGCGTTCACCTTTCTCAGCCGAAGCTTTCTTGGGGTTCCCTACCCCGCTATCCACTGTAGCTTTATCCCAATGGCGCGGTGCCCATCCCAGCTTTTCGTTCAATGAAGAAATAGCAAAAGGCTTAGAATCCCCATCACCTGCCTCATTCAGATTTACCAGCTCCGGATGATAGTGCATCATTACGGAAGTTTCCTGCTCACCGGCATGGTCATCTATTTCAGCTTCAAAATAATCTTTCGTGGGAACGAGGCTAAACCAGTCGGTAGCAATAATCAGGAAGTCCGGATAGCTAAAGGCAAGGTCGCGTATCATACCTTTGAAATTATTCCCGCCATGTCCACTGACAATAATCAGTTTACGCATACCCTGAGCATAAAGAGAAGCGACAATATCTTCCAAAATAGCCTGCTGGGTGGCATAACGGGTATGTATGCAGAAGGGAAGTTCACGCTGCCCGGGGTTGTGGGCACCGAATGGTACAGGAGGCATCACCATACAACGTACACCGGAACGTTTCAGTGCCAGCATAGCAGCGTCTACAGCAATGTCATGGGGCAAAATGCAATCGGTGAGATACGGAAGATGTAAGTTATGAGGCTCTGTTGCGCCCCAGGGAAGTATAACGGCATCATACTTCACATCCTTCACTTTTCCATAGCAGGAAACAGTAAGGTCAATTTCTCTTTTTTCCATGTTTTCTTATTTTTGGGGGTATTTGATACCTGCAAAAATAAAGAATATTCCGACACTGTGTACTATTGCTTACGATATTCTTTTGGAGACATTCCGGTGTGATGCTTGAAATATTTGCCAAAGAAAGACTGGTTAGCAAAATGCAGTTCATCGGAGATTTCCTGAATGCTCATTTCGGAAGATTTCAACAAAGCTTTAGCTTCCAAAATTACAAGACTGTCTATCCATTCTCCGGCAGTCTTTCCACTGACTTCTTTTACAGCTGTAGAAAGATGCTTGGCTGTCAGAAACATTTTGTCGGCATAATAGGCAACACTGCGTTCCTGTTTGTACGACTCTGTAATTGCACGGACAAAACGCTCAAAAAGATCCTCTTTCCTGCTTTTTACTTTTCTGACAGTAGGCTCATTGCCTTGATAGATGCTATATATCTCATAGAAAAGAGACAGTATCAATCCTTGAGTAATCTCTTTACGGAAAGGATTGTCTTTCAGTTTTACCTTCTTTTGAAGGAAAGAGTAATACTCCTGCACAGCCTCCATTTGTTCCGGATTGAGGCGTACACAGGGCTGCTCTTTAATCATAAAAAACAGAGGGAATAACTGCTGTACCGTGGGGAGCACATCATCTATAAACTGACCGGAGACAACTATAAAAACACCGGTGAAATCATCCGAACGCTCCACCTGCTGCAAAATCTGTTCAGGCAAAGTAACCACAAGAACACCTTCGGTAAGTTCATGTTCTTTCAGATTGATACGTATCTTGCAATACCCTTTCATGCAGAGTGTCAGACAGGACGCATTCAGGCGTGTAGGATAACCGAACAAAGGGATATCTCCTATATTGTCGAATATGGCAAAATCATTCCCAATAAAATCCATTGCCGGAAAACGGCGAATAGTTGCAATATCTACGTTCTTTATATTTTTCATCTCCCTTTCTTATTTGCGTGGCAAACTTAAGCAATATTTCGCTGAAAACCGTCCGAAATATCCTAAAAAAAGAAAAAGGGAACATTTCTACAAGAAAGGGCTTATGAAATTATGCTCTTGCAATAAATTCATAAGCCCATGCAATAATTTTGCAAACACTTGCAATATTAAATTTAGACCTCAGCCTAATTCATAAATTTAAAGCCGATAAAGAATGTCCTTGGTTGCGTTGGTCCGTAAAAATAACCGGAATCACGGAACTCACCTTTATCCAGGTCTTTCTGGAAGCTGTTGAAGATATTCTGTACACCTGCATTGAGTTGCAACTTGATGTGATCACGCAAAACAAAGGTATAATTTAACTTCAGATTGAGATCAAAGAAATCGGGAGTATTCTCCATACGGTCTTTTTCAATATTGCAAAACGCACCTTCCGGGGCATCCACCGGAGCATAGTGAGGAACGATCATCTTTCCGGTATAGATGCCTGACAAAGAGAAATCGAAGTTTTTCAATGGTGCGGAAGAGAAAGTGAAATAGCCATAATAATCCGGTGTACGCATCATGCGCTTGGTAGTTAATTCTTCACCATCCACTTTGGTCCAGACCTCGGCATCCATATAACGGCTACGTTGTGCGGTGAATCCCAACTGGAATTGTGCTTCTTTGCCATGAGCCAATTTGGCATCCAGATTGACACCATATACCCGTGCACCACTACCGTTACGACGTTCTTTGATTTTATCCCCGTTATCATCCTTACCGATATCTTCTAATACGAACACATGGCGCAGGTCAGTATAAAAACCTTCCAGCAAAATATTCGCTTGCCAATGTCCGAGATGTGTACTCCAGTCCACAGAGCCACTATAACTGTTGGAACGCTCTTCACGGAGGTTATCAGCCAACTTAATCTGAACTCCTTCACCACCTACAGCTGTCACATGCAAATCTTCATCATAAGCTTGCGGTGCACGGAAACCGGTAGAATACGTCAAACGTGCCTGGAAATCCTCAGTCGGTTTATAAAGGAAATTGATACGCGGGCTGAAAATCAACTTGTCTATCAGGTTGTGCTTATCGAGGCGGGCACCCACCAGCATAGTGAGCTGACGCATCTTCCATTCATTCTGAACAAAGGCGCTGGCTATGCGTACATCCTGCTTCATATCACGATGATAACCAGTCATGACATCATGCAGGGAGTTATTCTGATATTCAAGGCCACCGGTAAAAGTAGCAGGAGCAAAGAAGCAGTTGTTCATATTGCCTACATACATGCCACCGGCTACCCAGGTCAGATCATCCGTTTTACCATAAGCATTCATGTCCTGTTGCGCTCCATAATAACTGTTTCTATCCGTATGCTGAATAGAACCATAAAGAGAAATCTTATGCTTATATTCACGCCAGAATAAATCGTAGCTGGCACCACCACTATTAATAATGTGCTTAGTTTGCTCTGTAATATCCGACTCATGCGGTTGCAGATCAAATTTATTACCACCACGACGGAACTCATTAGTAGTATGGTATTCCAGATTGATACGGCTGAAGTGCGTAGGGCGATAGTAAGCACGGAAACCGAAAGTATTCATATTCAGTTTACCAAGTTCGGAGAAACCATCATCATCACGATCATAAGGGTTACGGTTACGATAGCTTTCATACAGCGCGATACCGTAAGAATTATCTTTTGCAACCAGGGAGACGTTACCACCCATATATTGTTCCCACGATTTTCCATCCATGCACGAAAACATGCTCGATACCTGAAAAGAATTACTGATAGGATCTTTAGTAATGATATTGATAGTACCACCTACTGCATTCGCTCCGAACAGAGCAGAACCACCACCACGCACTACCTCCACACGCTCTATCATATTCACAGGAATCTGTTCCAGTCCATATACCCCGCTAAGGGCACTGATGATAGGACGGCTATTTATTAATATCTGAGAATAAGGACCTTCCAGACCATTGATACGTACTTGTGGAAAACCGCAGTTCTGACAGTTGTTCTCCACACGCAGGCCGGACTGGTAGTTCAGCGTCTTTGCCAAATCTGTAGAATTCACCATCTCAAAGAGCTTGGCACTCATCACATTGACAACTACCGGAGCGTCCTTACGGCTCACTTCATTACGGTTGGCAGATACCACTACTTCATCCGTCATGAAACTCTCTTCCTGCATCTGGAAATGTATGACTGCAGTAAAGTCTTTACTGACAGTTACCTCTTTTTCCTGCGTCTTATAACCTACCGCTGATACGCGAAGCGTGTATTTCCCGACAGGAAGTTTACGGAATTCGAACTGACCTTCTTCATTAGAGACTGTTCCCTGACCGCTTTCTTTGATTAATATAGTTGCATAGGGTATATTTTCTTCTGTTCCTTTCACTATCACGTGACCGGAAATCATGTTGCCTTCCTTTATAGGATTTACGGCATAGAGGCTGATGCAAACCATAGTAAGCACCAACGCAAGTATATGTTTTTTCATTAATTTGCGCTCAAAAATGTATGTATTGAAAATATGAGTGACAAGCTACGAGCTACAACCTACAAGTACCTTTCGGTATATTAACCGGTAGCTTTCCAAGCTGAAAGCTTGATAAAAGATTATACCGCGAATGCCGGCGGAGCGCGAAGAGAAACGACCTGCCCCCATTCTTCCTTTACCAAGGATGTTAGTTTTTCCGCTTCCAGCATAGCCAGAAGTATCCGCATAGGGTGCAGTTCTTCATATACATCAACCTCCGGAGATTGGAAAGTTGACAAACGACCTATAACGACAAGTTCACTTTTAGAGTGCGTGTGCTTACCGTGAAATGGATGAGAGTGGGTAATCAGCACTCCATTGACGTAATGGACATGAGTAAAGGCTGTAATACTTGTCTGATATGCCACAAACAGCACCAACAAGCATACAGCCCCTATAATTCTCTTTATCTTTTTATTCACGTCCCTACAGTCTATTAAAAATTGCGACTGCAAAGATAGTGATTATTTTTCCACTTTTCCAAACAAGTATTCATAATCCCGTTTAGCAGCAGGCTCCACCCATTCTTCCGGAATAAACTTCCATTGTCCCAACGCATGTGGCTCAATCACACCCTTCTTCTCTATATATTGCATCAGGTAATAACGCAAATCTTTATCCGTAGAGTACAGGATACGATCTTTCAATTCATCCTGAGAAATACCGGAACCCTTAGTCAATAATTCTCCTCCACCATTACCGCGGTAGGAATTCAGTGCTACTTTATACATTTTATCCAAAGAGAAAGGAGTTCCGTCCGCCATACTGGTTATAGTCACCTTTTCCCCCTTGGGTTTCGTTACATCCACCGTATAAATGATACCGGCAGCCGAATCAAAATTGAAGCTGAAGTTTTTGAATGAAGCACGATCCGTTGCCCCTTCACGACGCTTCTCACGAAGCAGCAACAAATGGTCATCAGGAGATTTCATCTGGTTTGTCCACAAATCATACGACATCTCCAATGCATCTTTTATCTCCTTACCGGACAACTTCATAGTATAAAGCATATTTTCATACTTATACAGATTGAACATATCGCTTACAAACACATCACCCTTGCTGATCTCGGTATCATACGACAGAGGAGCAGCTAAAGAAATTTCTGCATTCGTGATTTCAAGTTGTAACATATGGATTAAATCAATAAAAGCAGAAGAACCGAAATAAGCAGGGCGCGTAGAAATCGTTTCAGTGAAACTTCCTATCTTCTTGGACACAAAATCCCGAACATCACTAAACTGGGGAGCAAAACGAGCCATAAAATCCTTGTTTGCAGTATAGTTCTTCATCTCAGTCAGCACTCCGCTGATATGTTTCTCGACTACTTTTCCCTTACGCAATTTCAAAGTAACATCTGCATTCGCCACAACCCCTCCCTTACTTGCCGGGTCCATAATCAACACAGAGTCTCCCTCTACATTTTTAATCTTCTTCAATTCACGGGTATGATCGTGTCCCATCAAAACAATATCAAAACCAGGAACGTTACGAGCCACTTCCAGTGAAGCATTCTCACGATATTTACCACCCATCAACAGAGCATCTTGTCCGGCATGGAAAATTCCGATTACTAAATCCGGATTCTCTTTTTCACGGATAATCTTCATCCATTTGCGGGCTGTCTCTTCCATATCATCAAAGCGCAGACCTTTCCATAAGTTTTCCGACAACCACACAGGAATAGCAGGAGTAATCATTCCCAGCACTACAATCTTAACACCATCCCGTTCCAATACTTCATAAGGCTTAAAGTGCGTTTTCCCTGTAACCGTATCAATGATATTGGCGCCTAAAATGGGAAAATTACAATCACCTGCCCAACGATCAAACACAGCACGCCCGGTTTCCACATCATGATTTCCCATGTTACCAACATTATACTTCATGTAATTCAACACTTCGGCAGCCAGATGCAGAGAAATGGTATCAATATAATTATAATAGTAAGCGCAAGGCTGACCTTGCAGAATATCTCCATTATCCAATAGCAACAGGTTATCCTTATAAGTCTCACGTTCCTTCTGAACAAACTCATACACACGCGCCAGACTTCCCGCTGCCTCATGTCGAAGTATAAAGTCATAAGGATAATAGTTACCATGTATATCGCTGGTTTCTACAATTTTCAGCTTTACTATTTTATCCTGAGCCAACACGGCTCCTGTCAGGAAGAATATCCACCCTAAAAAAAAGTAAAATCTCTTCATAGTAATTATTTATTTGGTTGTTCTATCTCAAATGGATGTGTAAATACGAATCTTGCTCCATCTGTATATCCGGAATCTACCCAGATCTCTCCTCCCCACTTCTCTACAGTCAGTTTACAGATAGATAAACCCAATCCCGTGCCTTGCACATATTCATTCAGTTTCTCAAACCGTTCAAATACCTGCTTCTGTTTTTCCAACGGAATACCTGTACCGGTATCTGATACAGAGAAAGTAGCTACTCTCTTCTCATCATCTACTTCCAGCTTCAATGTGATCTTACCATTTCTGGTAAATTTGTCGGCATTGGAGAGTAAGTTTATAATAACCTGCTGCAAACGCTGGGTATCCGTCCGCAAATCCACACTTTCACGGTCACACTCAAAGATAAACTCATTTTCCGATTTACGAGCCTGACTAACAGAAGCTAATACCTGCTGGCACAGTGGTACTACATCACACTTCTCAATTGTAAACGTAACCCTATCTGCCTCCAGACGAGAAACATCCAGGATGTCATTGATCAGGCGAAGCAACAAGTCCGAATTTGTTTTAATAATATCGACATATCCCTGCTGTTCATCCACCGAAGTACCTCCTGAAGCCAGTACATCGGAGAATCCTACAATCGCATTCAACGGCGTACGGATTTCATGGCTCATATTAGCAAGGAAAGCACTCTTTAGACGGCTTGACTCTTCCGCACGGTCTTTCGCTTCTCTCAAAGCACTCTCCGACTCCTGAAGTTCATCTTTCAGTTTCTTAGTATGATAGTAAAAGTACAGAGAAACAAACAATCCACTCAGCAATACGACCAAGACCGTACCAACAGTCCAGATATGATATTTATATTGTTCGTAAAACGATGGAGTTTCATTGACCATTTCTATAGGCTGATGAATGGAAGACAGATCCAAACGCTTATCTTTCACAATCTTGCTATCCATCTGTATCTTATTCGGAATTACCTCTACTTCCACCCGGTCGCTGTCCGGTCCCTGCAACAAACGAACCGCCTGATGCGCCATATCCTTACCCAATGCTCGGTAAGAGGGGATCACTCCACCTACCGCCCAATAGCCTATACCTACAGAAGTTATAGAAAAAGTAGGAACATCACCGGCAGCCTCCATCATCGTATAAGTCGCATTGCGCATAAAGTATCCGTCATACATATCTACGCGCCAAGTACCCAATAACAATGCTGTATTGGGAGGCAATTCATGTAATTTATCGCTTATGGTATAAATTGTATTCGTTCGTCCGTCCAGCAGAATAAGGTTCAGTTCCGAGTGTTTTTTCATCTCTTCCACTACATGTGCCTGCAAAGAAACACCACCATAACTATTATCGGAAACAAAAGCAATATTCCTGGTTTCCGGATACAGCTTCTTTATCAGATTAATATTGGCTTCTACATCATATTCATAAACGAATCCGGCTTTCACTGAAGAATTAGGGAAGTCATTAAAGAAATCCACTGCATCAGGCATCCATGTTTTCAGATCGACTGAATCATCCGGAAGAATAATAGCATTACGGCTTGCCAGTGCAGCCAGCACCGGCACATTTCCACGTATGGAATCTGCTTGTGATAAATAAGCTGTCCAAGCCTCCTGACCAATCAGCACAAGTAGTACAGGCGAACGTTTTCCCCGGTATTTAGCAAGAAGTTCCTCCATTTTACTTTTCCATAAAGGAGCTTCGGAGAAACTTTTGCAGTTCATATTTTCCAGAGATATCGGAGCCTCCCCTCCCAGCCGCTCAAATTCTTCCATAAAATCGTAAATATTTCCAGAAGTTTGTCGTGCGTCCGGATTATATGAACTGATAATCAATACCGGGTGTTCTCCAGTCACCGCAAAGGCCGATGAAAGCCCAATGTGGGATATCAGTAAGAAAAGCAGAAAGCTATATATTATTTTCCTAAATAAGCCCATTCAGTGAATATAGAATTGTTTCGGCAAATATACAATAAAGTTATAAGAATAGAAAAATAGTTGTAGAATTTAAGCCATGATATTTTTATCCGTAAGTGTTCTGTGAAGATATTACCAGATATAAACAAAGAAAACAGCCCACTAGGAGCTGTTTTCTGACATTAATATACAATCAATTAATATTAAACCTTTTGATGTAAACTAAAGTACTTCTTCATAAACCATATATAGATAAAGCTAAGCAATAAAATTACCCCCAGCAAGAATATATAACCATAGTTCAAACATCCTATATAGCCAATTATTATTATTGCTTGTACCACCATATAAATCAACGAAACCACAACATGAGGCATCCTCAATTCGTTCGCCATCAACTGATACATATGTTTGCGATGAGGTAAACCAATGTTTTCATGAAGCATCAAGCGATGAATGATAGTAAGCACACTGTCGACACCATAAACAGACAACAGGATAATCCAGCCGAAATCTTCTGTTTTAATAATGAGTCTCCCTATCAGAAAAAGAAGAATAAAGGCGATACTCACAGAACCAACATCACCGGCAAAACACTTCGCCTTTTTACGGAAATTAAAGAAACAAAATACAAATACAGAGCAAAGGACGGTATAAATCAAAGCGGGCTCAACAAAAGTGATTATCTTAGAATTTATATAAGCTAATGCACCAAGAATAACCAATGAATAACCACCGGTAATGCCGTTGATACCATCCATGAAATTATAAGCATTAATAATACCTGTGCAAACTATCAATGCGATAATTATCCACCACCACGAAAGAGAAAACAGCCCCCATTGGTAAAACATCAAAGCCATAGCGGTAAAGTGAAATACTAACCGAAAGCCTTGAGAAGTGGAACGAATGTCATCCACAAAACTGATAAAGGTAATTAGGGTCAATGCTAACATGAACCAGGGATATTCCCATTCATTACTCAAGAAATAAGCCAAAGCGCCAAAATAGAAAATGATTCCGCCACCACGCAAAGTAATCCGGGTATGAGAACTTCTCTCATTGGGCTTATCGATGATATTGCACTTATCAGCTATTCTAAAATAAAAAAGTTCTGCCAGAAATAGCAGAACCAATATAATCAGGTAATACATAACCGTACTTGCCCCTTTAATTTTAAATGTTAATTATTAATTTGAAAACGATTTTATCGTTTTCATAATCCCATCAGCAGCACGAACAGGCATTCGTTCAATGCCAAGTGCTGCTTTAATCTTCTCATTACTAACCACGTAATTCTCCGTCAGTTTCCGCAAACGTTCAGTATTCAGCGGCAGATGAAGTAAAGTTCCTAAACCTGCACAACCTTCCATCATCTTCCGGTTCATCTTCCAGATATGAGGTGCTTTACCCATAGCCTCACACATGAGAGTAATCAATTCATTTGTAGATAGGGCTTCGTCATCACCCATGTGATAAATGCCACTCGCTACATTCTTTGTCAGCAAACCTTCCACCACATAACATAAGTTATCAATCGAAGTGAACGAACGCTTATTCTCAAAATCTCCCAAAGGCCAGGGAATGCCTTTCTTTACCACATTATAAAGCAAATTCAGGTTTCCTTTATTGCCCGGGCCATGAATCATGCAGGGTCTCAATATATATACCTGCTTCCTATCATCATGTAGTTTTAATTTTTCATTCTTATTTTTTAATTTATCGAGAATATAATTCTCGGCTGCTATCTTACTCTCTCCGTAAGGTCCTATTGGAGTAGGTATCACATCTTCCCTCAACGCATCCCCTACTACACTATCGGCAGCAGCCTTCACTGAACTAAAGAATATAAACTTTTTAGCTGTAGATTCCAGAAAGAAATCAAAGATCTTCTGAGTCAATCCTGTATTGATATCAAAATACGCCTGTGCAACAGACTGGTTCTTTGTATCATGTGCTTTACCGGCCAGATGGATGATGGCATCAAATTGTGGCAAACGCTGCATTGGAAAAGAAGTTGATTCAATATCTTCCCAAGCAAAAGTCTTCACTACTCCCTCCTTTTCAGGAGCGACGATATCAAGACCATAAAGAACATGACGTTTTTTTAAGGCTACAACTAGATTGGAGCCCACAAAACCGTGAATTCCTGTAATAAGTATATTCATGAGTCTCTTATTTTAAATCATCTAATCGCATTATAGGAATAGTATTCCAATTAATAAGCTTATCAGCCTGTTCTACATTATAAAACTCATAATGATCCAATACCCTTTGAAACTTAGTAAAAGCCCCTTTTATGCCAACATAACTCTTAAAACGACGCATTACAGGTAAGCTTTTCATGACAGGTTGCTCTTCATCAAAATCTCTCGGATGAAAATAAGTCATCATATAATCACTATGTCTTCCCCAATGATTAATCAGCCAATAAGGAAATAAACGGAAGAAACCACCACCGGAAAAAACAATATGTTTACCCATTATCTGATGGATATTTATTGGAAACTCTTTGATAATCCTTCCATCACCAACATCAATACGTTTCGGAACACCTTCTCCATAACTTGGCATACCACCATAATCATGAGGAGCAGGAAACATAGAACAATCATATCTGAATCCCATCTCTGCCAGACAATAAAGCGCCCAAGTATTATTCTTAGTGATAGAAAATCCCGGGGCACGAAATGCATTCACTTCCTCTCCCGTCACATCTTCTATTAGGCGTTTCGCCTTCAATGTATCTGCTTTAAATGTCTTCTCATCAAAACGGAAAGATAACTCATGTTGATAGGAATGACAACCTATATGATGCCCCTGCTTTTGAATAGAATGAATAACATCTGGATGTCTTTCCGCAATCCAGCCAAGGCAAAAAAATGTTCCTTTTTGATTCCGTTTCTCCAATTCTGCAAGAATACGGTCTACTCCCTGATATATACGCACTTCATGTTTATCCCAATTGAAATCACCTGAGATAAAGTCGCAATTATACCAGTCCTCAATGTCGAAGGTTAGTATATTCAAAACAATAATATTTACTAGATTATTTTACAGAAATTCTCTGAGGAATTTCTTTCACGACCTTAGCAGGTCTACCTGCAGCAATTGTCCATGCTGGAATATCTTTTGTAACCAAAGAACCAGCACCAACTATTGCACCCTCACCAATAGTAACACCAGGCATAATAAATGATTCCATACCAACTAAACTACCCTTTTTCATATGGATTATACCTAGTTTATAACCAAGCTTCGCATAATCATCCCCAACACAGTAATTAGATAAATCTCTTTGATGGCATAACAAACGAGTACCGCTAGCTATATGCACATGATCTTCTAATATTATATGATCTGCATGATTCTCATCTACAACAACATGATCTCCAATAAATACTCCCTTGCCTACCTTACAGCCAAGTCTCCTCAATAGAAAAGGACGTAACATTCTTGGATTTATTGGTTCAAAAATAACCCAATTCATCATACTCAATAAAAGAGCATGATACATGTTTCCAAAAAACTTCCCAATAACTTTAAATAGACTGACATCACCATATTCCTCCTCTGAATAATTTAAACCTATAAAACGAAGAAAACGGTATGTTAAACTTAGTTTTTTCATTCTAGTTAATTAAAAATCTTCCTTGAGTATTCGGCACAGATTATCTATACAGATATCTTTTTGAAATTCTCTCTCAAAGTAACAACGCCCATTATATCCCAAAGTCTCAAAAGCCTCCTTATTCACCAGTACATTATTTCGAATTATAGTAGCCAAAGCCTCGTAATCTCCCGCAGGAACAGCATAACCACAATTAGCTTCTTTTATCACGTCTGCTCCACCATTACCAATCATTGCTAAGACAGGCCTTCCAGCAGACATATATGCCTGTAAACGTGCAGGAACTACCATTCCCAAATGAGGGAATCCTGATCGTAAAGTAACAAGCAGAGCATTAGCCTTTTTAAAGAATCCCGGCATTGCTTCAAGTGGAAAACGTCCTAATGTAAATGCTACATCACTCAATTTATTAGCCTCTATAAAATTATCAAGCCATTCCTTTTCACTTCCATTACCTATAAATATCCATTTCAAGTCCTTTATATCTCTCAAAGATAGAATCAACTGAACAACTGCATCTAAATTTTGGGAACGTCCTAAATTTCCAGCAAGCATTATTTTAAAACCATCAGGTAATTGAGGAATAGGATATTCCGAATCTACTTTCAATAAGTCATCACTCCAATTAGGGAAATACTTTATTTTATCAACAAAATCTCCTTTAGATAAAATAGATTCGGTAAAACGCTTACTACTAATCAATATCCTGTCACATTGACCATAGATATTTACCACTAATCTATTTACAAATGATAAGATTTTCCTATTTTTGATTCCGCCACCAGACATCATAGCATCAGGCCATATATCCAACACCCATAGGTAAACTGGAACTTTTCTTAGTTTTCTCAGAAGAATAGCAGGATATGCTTGAAATATAGGCGAGACTTCATGCACAATTACTGCATCATAATTTCTCCAAGCAAAATAAAAAAACACATTAAAACACGAAGAAAAAACAAAACTCAGGTAATTAATCATTAGCCTTAATCCTCCTCCTTTGCCACGTGGTATCTGAAAGGAGCGGTATACATTCACTCCTTTTACATTCTCCCGACGTTTCTTAAAGAGACCATATCCATTATAGATTTGCCCTTCCGGATAATTAGGGATACCTACTAGTGCATCTACTTCATAACCTCTTTTCACTAATTCAAAAGCAATATCATTACTTTTAAAACTCTCAGGATAAAAATACTGTGTAATAAGAAGTATTCTCATTCTATAATACAATTTTACAACTATTGTTACCTATTTTAGTTAAAGCTCTACCTGAAAACATTATCAAGCCTCCTTTATTTGTTAAATTTTTCGGAAATTCAATACTTCCAAATTGAAAAATTGCAGGTAACCAATCTTTCTTTGCTTTATATATTTCCCTCCAAGTTAATCCATCCTGAGTCATCCACAAATGTGAATATTTATCACGATTAATTTTAGAAGGTTCCACAGTAGTTGAAAAATATGCTAAATTACCATTCTGCCCTCCCTTTATAGCAGAACCTTGAATATGATATAAAGTATCTACCTGAAAATCTTTTCTATTTATTTTATAAATAGAATTTATTATATATTGAGAATCCGTAGCATAAATAATAAAATCTTTATAAAAAAACAAATTGGTTGCTCTATAATTCTGCCCTCCACGGAAAATAATATTCAAAGTTTTAAAACCATCTTGGGTATTAGCAATAATACACTCATTATCAAGGTCACCAGTAGTAACCCAAATACAATTAGTATAAGAATCCCAAAATAGTCCATGAATATGATTAATTGTACCTTCTTTAAAAGTATAAACAATATTCCACGTTTTACCATTATCACTAGAATGATAAATATTCACAGCACGTTTTTCAACATTAGCAAAATATTCTCCAAAATAAATATTACTATCCGGAGTAATACATAAATTCATTGGTCTCGATCCACGCAATACATTGAAAGTCTTTCGAAACACCTGTTCTCCTTTCTTACAAAGAAATACACCTTTCTTTGCTATTGCTATATAATCTCCACTAGGTAGCCCATAGAGATTTGTTACCTCAGCACGAAGAAAACGGCGTGTTAAAAAGTAACAAGCAAAAAGAGCATACTTTCCATCATTAATTCGCCCAACATATTCATATGTATTTTTATCAAAATAAAACTTGTATAGCCTATACCCTTTAACTCCTATAAAAAAGTCATCTTTGACTTCTAATACTTTTACATTCTTATAGACTTCTAAGTTGTGCATAGTCATTCCTTCCGCCACACCATCCTATTAATTACCTCTACATAACTCTGAATAATTTTCACTACTTTAGTAGATACATTATCATCCATATAATCAGGTACTGAAATACCATTATCATCATTTTTAACCATCTCTACAGCAATATCTACAGCTTGAAGTAATGACTTCTCGTGAATACCTGCCAACACAAAACAAGCCTTATCTAAAGCTTCAGGACGTTCAGTACTAGTACGAATACAAACAGCCGGGAACGGATGTCCCACACTAGTAAAAAAACTACTTTCTTCTGGCAATGTTCCTGAATCACTCACAACAGCGAAAGCATTCATCTGAAGACAATTATAGTCATGAAAACTAAAAGGCTCATGTTGAACTACTCTTCTATCAAGTTTAAATCTACTTGCAACTAAACGATTACGGCTACGGGGATGGCAACTGTAGAGAATAGGCATATTATATTTCTCTGCCATAGCATTGATAGCATTAAAAAGACTAAAGAAGTTTTTCTCCGCATCAATATTCTCTTCTCTATGAGCAGAAAGTAATATATACTTACCTTTCTCTAAGCCCAAACGTTGATGTATATTGCTCGCTTCTATCTCAGCCAAATTTTCATATAACACTTCAGCCATAGGAGACCCTGTTACATAAGTACGTTCTTTAGGTAAGCCACATTCAGATAAGTATCTACGAGCATGCTCTGAATATGCAAGATTAACATCACTGATAATATCTACGATACGACGATTAGTTTCTTCTGGAAGACACTCATCTTTACAACGGTTTCCAGCTTCCATATGAAAAATAGGAATATGAAGACGCTTCGCTCCTATCACGCTAAGACAACTGTTTGTGTCACCAAGCACAAGTAAAGCATCAGGTTTTATCTGCACAAACAACTTATAAGAACAGTTTATAATATTACCAATGGTGGCACCAAGATCATCACCTACTGCATCCATATAGACCTCAGGAGTTTCAATCTTCAGATCTTTAAAAAAGATACCATTCAAATTATAATCATAGTTCTGTCCTGTATGAGCTAATATCACATCAAAGTACTTTCTACATTTATTAATAATAGCTGCGAGACGTATAATCTCTGGACGTGTCCCCACTACAATGACCAGTTTTAACTTGCCATTATCTTTGAACTTCACACTGCTATAATCTAATTTTGGAGGCCTATTTTCCATTGCTTTCATCTTTTACAGGTAAAAAATAGGTATCTGGATACACAGAATCAAATAACTCATTACAATACATTATGGTAACTAAATCCTGGGTAGCTGACAAATTGATGATATTATGTGTATAGCCTGGCAGCATATGCACAACTTCTATTTTATCACCTGATACTTCAAATTCAATAACCTCATCAGAATCAACCTTACGTTCTTGAATCAACCCATGCCCACTAACTACGATAAAAAATTCCCACTTAGTATGATGCCAATGTTGTCCTTTAACAACCCCTGGTTTAGATATATTTACACTGATTTGTCCATGATTATACGTCTTAATCAATTCCGTGAAACTACCTCTTTGGTCAATGTACATCTTCAAAGGAAAAGCCATTTTTCTTTTAGGAAGATAAGAAAGATAAGTGCTATAAAGTTTCTTTACAAAAGAATTCTTAGGCATTTCGGGAAGAAGTAGTGTCTGTGGCTGCAGTTTGAATTGTTCCAATAAATCTACAATCACACCAAGAGTCACTTTATATGTAGTAGGTACAGCACAATAACGGCCAGTCTTTACAAATATCGTTTCTATTCCATCAAATTCACAACGATGTTCCCTCCCGTTCAGTGAGGCAATCATTTCCTCCACTAAATCATCAATATACAACAATTCCAATTGCGTATTCCTATCATTAATTGTAATAGGGAGATCATTAGCTACATTATTGCAAAAAGTAGCCACAACACTATTATAATTGGGACGACACCATTTACCAAAAAGATTAGGAAAACGATAAACCAAGACCTTTCCTCCTGTTTCTTTACTATAATCGAAGAAGAGTTCTTCACCAGCTTTTTTACTACGTGCATATTCACTCTCACCAAATCGACCTTGCATAGTAGCCTGAATAGAACTAGAGAACATCACAGGACAGGTATTATGATGTTTTTTTAGCATATCAAGTAAAATATTTGCAAAAACAAAGTTTCCTTGCATAAACTCATTTGCCTCTTTAGGTCGATTTACTCCCGCCAAATTGAATATGAAATCAGCTTTCTTACAGTAGATATCTAATTCTTCAAATGTGGATTCTATATCATATTCATACACTTCATCAACTTGCAAATCGTCATAACAACAAACTTTCCCTTCTTTGATATTTTTTAGCTGAGCACAAAGATTTCTTCCTACGAATCCTTTTGCCCCCGTAACAAGTATTTTCATCTTAACTATTTTATTACATTATGTACACCATTAAGTTCATTTTGAATATATTCAAGAGTGGCTAACTTAGCTTTAGTCTCATCCAAATTGAGCCGTTTAGTATTATCAGAGTTAAACTCAGCCAATGTAACACGTTTAGCACTACCTTCTGTAAAATATTTATCATAATTGAGGGTACGATTATCAGCAGGCACGCGATAAAAATTACCCAAATCTTCTGCTTTAGCACATTCTTCATTAGTGAGAAGAGTTTCATACATTTTTTCTCCGTGGCGGATACCAATAACTTTTAGATCTTCTTTCTTACCTCCAAAAAGCTCACATACAGCTTCAGCTTGTGTTTGAATAGTACACGCTGGTGCCTTCTGAACAAGAATATCACCATTAGCACCATGCTCAAAAGCAAACAGGACAAGATCTATAGCTTCATCAAGAGACATTATAAATCGAGTCATATTAGGTTCTGTTAGAGTAATAGGATTACCATTACGAATTTGATCTATCCACAAAGGAATCACCGATCCACGAGAACACATTACATTACCATAACGAGTACAACATATCTTAGTTTTTCCACTATTACGGCTCTTCGCCACAGCCACTTTTTCTTCAATAGCTTTAGTTATCCCCATTGCATTAATAGGATAAGCAGCTTTATCAGTAGAGAGACATATAACACATTCTACCTCTGCTTCAATCGCAGCAGTAAGAACATTCTCAGTACCAACAACATTAGTACGAACAGCTTCCATAGGAAAGAACTCACAACTTGGAACTTGTTTTAAAGCTGCAGCATGGAAAATGTAATTTACTCCAGACATCGAACTACGGCAACTTTCAAGACTACGAACGTCACCTATATAAAACTTGATTTTGTGCGCAAGATCTGGAAATTTAATTTGATACTCATGACGCATATCATCCTGTTTTTTTTCATCACGAGAAAAAATACGAATTTCTTTAATATCTGTAGAAAGGAAACGTTTTAAAACAGCATTTCCAAAACTACCAGTTCCTCCGGTAATTAACAATGTTTTATTAGCAAATATTGACATGATTATAAATTATGAATTAATGATTTAACTTCATTATAAAAAGCTGTTCTTCGAGGATTTAAAACTTCTGAAGAATATTGCCTACTTCTCAAAAAATTATCTTCACTAGTCTTTTCATAATATTGTTTATGCTCTATCAAATCTATGACTTTTAAAGACATACCTCTAACATCTAGATAATCAATCAACAAATCTTTACTTACAAGCTCTGGATTCCCAGAAACAGGTGATGTTATGCAAGGTAATCCTAGTGCCATAGCTTCAATAACAACGCGCGGAAGGCCTTCTGCACGAGTAGGAAGTATAGCAATATCCGCATTTATCATAACTTCTCGCATAGCGCTCTTTGATAAAAATCCTGTAAAACAAATTTTATCCTCTATTTTTAGTTTTCTTGAAAAAGCACGTAACCTTTCAATACCGCCAAAATAATCTTTACCGATAAATTTCACCTCTACATTATATCCCAATTTATTGACTTCATATACCACTTTTATCAACTCGTTATGTCCTTTACGGCTAGCATAAGCAACCTGATTAGCTACATGTACAATCGTAAAACATTTCTTTCGAGGATAAACCCTTGATTTATAATAAAAACTCGGATTTAGTTCAATAGTTGAATAATTAGAAATAACAGCATCTTTATTGAGAGGAAAATATCTTTGTTGCAAATAGTGTTCAGTAACACATGCAACTCCTATTGCATTATTACAAGCTTTAACTTGCCACTGATGTAATATTTTCCATAAAATTTTATAAAGGAGATTATTAGTTGTTTCATATCCATCATAGCAATCAAATACAATCTCTGTTACATAGGGTATTTTCAATTTTATTGCAGTATGCCACAAGGCAAATGCAGTAGTTGAAGGTAATCGAAATATAGCCAAATCACAACCTTTTAATGCCTCTAAAGCAGTAACCCTTACTTTGTTATATAACAGTAAGTATTCTTGAGGTCCCTGAAAGAAAGGAATCTGTATTATTTTTATTCTATTATCATCTACTAAATTATGATACTTATCTAATTCTTCCTTTTCAGTAATAGTTTTCGTTCGTATAGCAAAAAACACCTCATCAAACGCTTTAAGATAACGACTTATAAGTATAATCCCAGCGTCATCAAGATAGTGTTTACCATTTTTCAAATAACAATATTCATCTCCTGATATTACCACTTTCATATTTTCACCAATTATTTTACCATATATTTCAACAATTCTTCCATATAAGTTTCTGCAGAAAAGACATGACGCACTTTCATTTCAGCCATCTGAGCCATTTTGTCAGCAAATAGCTTATTACGTTCTACAAACAATAAATTATCAGCAATATCAGCAATATCACCCGGTTGAGATAGTAATATTTCTTTTTTATCCACAACGTACTTTGAAATTTCTCCAACATTTGTAGCAACAACAGGAGTCCCAGATAACATATACTCACCTAGCTTGGTAGGAAAACCTCCCGAAATATAAAAATTAGGAGTAGTTACTAGACATGAGGCATTATATAAGAGTTTAGGAACATCTGATATATCTACGGTTCCCATAATACATAATCTATCTTTTAATTTGTTATCATCAATAAATTTGTCAAGTTCCTTCTTGTTAGGCATCGAATTATAATTACCTATTAAAATTAAGTTGTAACGACCACCACTCATTATATATTTATTAAATGATTGAAGTGTTTCATACAATCCATCCCGATTATGAGTACCAAAAACAGTAGCAATATATTCACCTCTATTTCTATGTTTCAAATTATCAAATCTTTCCGAATCTATAGTCATCGGTAAAAGAAAACAAGATGAAGGATTTGTAAAGCAAATCGAATAGTAATTAAATAATTCATGAGTCATTACTATTACTCCATCAAAAAGACCTATTTTCTTTTTATATATCCAAGATTTTAATTTTGATTTTCTTATAGATACCGAAGGGTATTCGCTTCTATCTCCTAAATATTTAATACGCAAACATTTGCATATAAACCAATACAATAAATTAACAATAAAAAAAGTTTCTCCATATAATATTAAAACATTTATATTCTTATCTTTAAGATACTTAATAGAGTTTACTACTCCAAACAACAAATTAATAGCTTTAGAAAACAGATTACTATATTTACCCCATGTAGGTTTTGTTGTATAATGATATTCCACTCCTCTACAAATACCATGCTTAGACTTGACATTTTTCGCCATAGAACTAGGAGAATATATCAGAACAAGAGTATATATATTTTTTTTAGACAAAGAGTACAAATAACTCGAAAATCTCAATGTTGAAACATTCCCCTTAGGAAATGGGGCCATTGATGCTACAGCACAACGAATACATTCTGAATCATAAAACATAATTAAAGAGAAAATCAAATCTGCTTAAATCCACTCAAAGAGAAGGTACATAATAATCATTTCCAAAAATTAAATTACACTTATATAAAGGTATTACAGTATATGGAAAAGTTGATTTCATAAAGAATGCTAAAACAACACATATAAATATGATAAATAACAATGAAATAACTATTTTTCTCTTCCCTTGAACTTTAGATAAAATAAACGTTAAGAACAACAAATCTAGTACAAATAATAGCCTCATAAATCGTGAAGCTGCATATGGAATAAAATAAAATACGCTAACAAATACTAAGGCAAAAATATTAATATTGTATATACACTTCATGATAGTTGGAAGTTCTTTATCTGAAACTTTAGAATAATGGTACGCATATAAAGATAATATTACTATTATTATTAATGCATATGAAGAGTTTGTAACCCCTTCTTCACTTTGATAATGTGACACTTTCTCAACAATATAACTTCCCAAATATGGCAAAACTATATTAAAAGTAATTATAATAGCAATACTTACTATCAACAGGTAGAATAAATTTTTTTTTAATGAGATCAATTTACAACTAATACAAGGTAGAAAGAATATATATAAAAAACAGAACGAATGGACAGTACAACCCAGCAATACTAAAACTATAAAATACTTATTATTTTCTGTTTGAGAGAAGGTTAATAAAGCACATAAAAATATAGTGGTCACTATATAATTTCTATTGAAAACAAACTCCATTAGGAAAATCAAGAAATATATTAAAGCAAAGAGTGCTGGATAAGGCGAATATTTAGAACTTATACGATACATAACAAACAAAATACCCAAAGACATTAAAGCCAAAAAGACTTGGTAACTTGAAGTAAAACATCCAACAATAGAATTCAATAAGAGATAACCAAACTCAGGAGAACTACTAAAATCAGGAGATAAAAAGGTATCTTCGTATGCAATATAATCACCATTAAAGGTATTAAATCCCCATAATAGCCACATAAAAATAAAAAAAGCAGCAGCTAATCTTTTTGACTTTGGATAAACTAAGGTAAACACGAACAATAAAATAGTAATGAATATATCAATTTCCATTTTCTTTTTTAACAGTTAACCTGTACATATACACAATAGCCATCATATAGACAATCCCTGCTATCACTTTAATATACGATGCTCCATACCCTCCCCAAAACTTTATAAATGGATAACTAAGGCATACAATTACAATTCCAACAATGAAAGACACATTTCTCAACATCTTTCCTTTTCCTTTAGACAACAAAAATTTATTAAAGAAATCAGCTATCCCATATAGCAAAGCGCCAAAGCACATAAATTTTAACAAAGGAACAGCCTGCAAATACTTATCCCCAAAAACAATAGAAATGAAAGGCTTAGAAAAACACAAAATACACATATAGATCAATACACTTGATAGCAAAAGCATCAATAAAACTTTTTTACTTACACAGCGAGAAAATACAAATTTTTTATATAATACGGTAGCCAAAATATTAGGTAACATTGATAAAGGTATTGAAAGCTGAAGTGCAATATTATAAAAACCAACAGCTGTATTATCAATACTTAACATTCCAAGTAATACTCCCATAAAATTACTTGCTCCTACAGCAAAAAGAGACCCTATATATATAGGTAATCCATATTCTTTATTTAAAGAAAAGATCTCTTTAAAGCAAATCTTCACATTGAAAGCAACAGGTCTTATTTTAAACAAAAGATACAAATAAACAATAATATAAGATACAAAATATAATACCAAAATACTTAACAATCCTCCACTATTATTAAATTGATAAAATATTAGCAAAAAAGAAAAGAATATAACTCTTGGAAATACTCTTGAAACCGATAGCAAATTAATCCGATTATCTCCCTGCAATACTATTTCATTAAATGAAGTATATAAATACACAGAACCAAGAGGAAGTATAGACAAAAACACACCTAATATACCATTATTCTCAAAGTTTTCGGTAAATAAAGAATAAACCAACAATGATAAACACATTATTACAGATAATATTCCCCATATAATGATACCTACATAATAATAACTCCTAATAGCAAGATCATTTTCTGAAATAGATATTAATCGACATATTGAATAAAAAAAACCAAAATTGAACAGAGTTTGTGAAAATACAAATATATTAATAATAAAAGAATAGTTACCATATTGCTCTGTATCCAGAATTCTAGTTAACAAAAAGTTAATCCCCACAAGAAACAACATACTAAAAGCAGTTGCCAATAACAATGTCAAACTTTGACAAGCTGTTTTATTTACATATTTACTTAACAAGCATTTTAACATATGATGATTTATTTCACAAATATTTTCCCCAATAACATAAATGATATTTTGTATATCTAATAATAAGAACTCACCTCTGCAAAAACAATAATAACTTCAATCAATAGACTTTAAATCAATAATCCACTAGAAGATCCCCCTTTATCCAATTAGTATTAAAGCGAATACAAAGGGGAGATTTAATACAAAACATCAATAAGGATGCCTAAAAAGAATATTTCGCATCTCATTGTTAATATCTATTCATAATCAATATATTATAAACTATACTCCCAATCATGTTACGAAGTTAGCAAAATGAAATATTACCACCAACATCTACCCAAATACACTTATAAACGAGTTTACAATATCAAATTTAAGACTTCAATAAATTCAATATTTTATTACTAAATTTATTTGTAATATAGGCTAATATTGTACCTAAAATAAAAATTAAGATATAATCTAAATAATGTCCTAAAAATACAGGAGAATTACATGTATAAATAGAAGAATCCATAAACATATATCTAACATATCCATTATACAAATAAGATTCTAATGAAATCATACCAATCATACACAAAAAATGATTAAGTAAATTATCAATAGATAAGTTATCAAGAAAAACAATCGACAGCACTATTATAATAGGGAACAGACACCAGTTATGTGACAATCCACAATACTTAAGTACAAGCAATGTTATAACAGAACAAATAATAACCCCCATACCATTTATCTTCATACCCTTTTTAATAGCAGGTGATATTGCTATTCCCAAGATAAAACTTGCAGTTCGACGAAAAGCCCATTGTAAATTATCAATAATATTATTATAAGAAGCATTATCAACTCTTATATTAATACTACACAAAAGTAATACAACCATTATTAGTATAAAACCTAATAATAATCTATATTTTGTTCGTTCAAACAAATAATACAATGAAGGAGTAAGGATATATAAAGGAATTAACAATGCAATATACCACATTCCTGTATGCCTCGTCCAAAAGGATAGAGTAGAAAATTCATAAAGACTATCAAAAAAATCAAAGTTACCATTTATTATGTAAAAGCCCCAAAATGGTATTTGTGATAAAGTATATGGTATAAAAATTCGAAGAAATCGTCGTTTATACCATGACAACATCCCACCTGATTTAGGCTTGTTTAAAGAATAGTAACAACCCATTCCAGACAAAAACAAAAAAACATCTACGCCTATATTTCCAATATTTAAAATAGTAGATAGTACACTACACATCTGTACACCATATAAAGAGGCATGACACAATACAATAAGTATAGCAGCTATTCCCATCAACTGCGTTCTATATAAGCTAACTTTAGACAGATCTATTATTAAGTTCATATACAATCACGTTATAGTTATCATTAGCATAACTCGCTTTTTTATATAAAAAATCAATAGCCCCTATACACCAACAGAAGACAAACAATACTTTAGCAAATTAGTTAACCAACTCACCCTTACTGTTCTAATTCTATAAAATAGCTTTATTATAAGAATTAGTTACCAATAAATATTAGTAAAGCAAAACATCACAAACATTTAAATCACAAATAGACCTTTGTGTAACCTTTGATTATTCTAATCTACTTGATTGATTTTCTATTCATTTAGATAATCTATCCTTTCAATTGATTGACATATTCATTGATTATCAATCTAACCAGCTTATAATTTTTGATTAAGACATAATATTTATATCTAGCATGAACACTGCATCATAGACAGTTTTCTGTAATTTACTTTTATATACAAATATAAATAAATCCTTGTTGCTGTAATTCTGATCGATCATAAATATTACGTCCATCAATCACCAGCACTTGCCTCATCGTCTTCTTCACTACCCCCCAACTCGGCATCCTAAACTCCTTCCACTCCGTCACCAGCAACAATGCATCCGTATCCAGCACCGCATCATACATATCCGTAGCATAGACAACCTTATCCCCCATCCTACGTCTACATTCATCCATCGCAATCGGATCATAAACCTTCACGTTTGCACCAGCCTCTATCAACTTATCAATCAAAACCAATGCTGGAGCCTCTCTCATATCATCCGTTTCAGGCTTGAAAGCCAACCCCCATAAAGCAATTTGCTTACCTTTCAAGTCTCCATTATAATGCTTCAATAACTTCTCAAAAAGAATACTCTTTTGTCTCTCATTCACCTCTTCAACAGCCTTCAACACACGCATCGGATAACCGTTCTTTTCAGCAGTCTTTATCAACGCCTTCACATCTTTCGGAAAACAAGAGCCACCATATCCACAACCCGGATACAAGAATTTACTGCCAATACGACTATCCGCACCAATACCTTTACGAACCATATTCACATCAGCACCAACCAACTCACAGAGGTTAGCAATATCATTCATAAAGCTAATCCGTGTAGCCAGCATAGAATTAGCAGCATACTTTATCATTTCCGCACTCGGAATATCTGTAAATATCAAACGATAATTATTCATCATAAAAGGCTTATAAAGACGTTCCATAATGGTCTTGGCCTTTTCCGATTCCACACCTACCACCACACGGTCAGGCTTCATGAAATCATCTACCGCATCACCTTCTTTCAAAAATTCAGGATTGGAAGCCACATCAAACTCTATCTTTACATTACGCTTATCAAGTTCTTCTTGGATGGCCGACTTTACCTTTTGTGCAGTACCTACCGGAACTGTACTCTTAGTCACAACCAGCACATACTTATTCATATTACGCCCAATGGTACGCGCAACCTCCAACACATATTTCAAATCAGCACTGCCATCCTCATCAGGAGGGGTACCGACCGCACTGAATACAACTTCCACTTCATCCAGACATTCCTTCAAGTCTGTCGTAAATTTCAGACGACCAGCAGTATAATTGCGATGCACCATATCCTCCAAGCCCGGCTCATAAATGGGAATAATGCCTTTCTTCAGACTTTCTATCTTACTTTCCTGCACATCCACACAAGTCACATCAATGCCCATCTCTGAGAAACAGGTGCCCGTCACCAAACCGACATAGCCAGTACCAACTATTGCTATTTTCATATTATCTTAGTTTACTTTTGATTACAATTGATAAAAAGAACGATACCAATCTATCGTTTCCTGAACTCCCTCTTTAATCGGTTTATCAGGTTTAAACCCTAATTCATTCTGCAAAGCCGAAGTATCCGCATTCGTTTGATAAACATCTCCCGGCTGCATCGGAAGATATATTTTTTCAGCCGGATGACCGATTGCTTCTTCTATAGCTTGAATAAAGTCCATTAGTTTCACCGGATGAGAATTACCTATATTATATATTTTATATGGAGCAGTAGAAGAACTAGGATCAGGAGCCTGAGCACTCCAATTCTGATTAGAAGTAGGAATATGGTCTATCACTCGAAGAACTCCTTCAACAACATCATCAATATAAGTAAAATCGCGCAGCATATCACCATTATTAAAAACCTTTATCGGCCTCCCGTGCAACATAGCATCAGCAAAAAGGAAAGGTGACATATCCGGACGTCCCCAAGGGCCATAAACCGTAAAGAAGCGCAAACCGGTAGAAGGGATGCCATATAAATGGCTATAAGTATGAGCCATCAATTCATTCGACTTCTTAGTCGCTGCATAAAGGCTTACAGGATGCGCTATGCTGTCTTTTTCTGAAAAAGGAACTTTCCCGTTCAGACCATAAACACTACTAGAACTAGCGTAAATCAAATGCTTAATTCCATAATGGCGGCATCCTTCCAGTATATTCAAAAAGCCATCTATATTACTTTCTACATAAGCATAGGGATTTTCTATAGAATACCTAACACCTGCTTGTGCAGCAAGATTCACAACTTTGTCAAAATACTCATTAGCAAAAAGCATCTGTATCGCCTGTCTGTCCTCCAGACTCATACGAACAAAACGAAATTGTTCATACACATTACTTTGAACAAATTTATACCAATCTACTACATTCTCATCAATTCCTAAAGTTTCCAGACGACCATACTTCAAACTGACATCATAGTAGCTATTTATATTATCTAAACCTACTACCTCATCTCCACGGGAAAGTAAACGCCTACAAACATAGGATCCAATGAATCCAGCAGCCCCAGTAACAAGAATTTTCATATAAACTATGGATAATAAATATTAAGAAACAAACGTAGCAAGAAATTAGTTATAAATCGCACTATTTTACAACGCCTACACGTCAAACCACTTCTGTCCTCTGAGGTAAAACATTCACAATACTATTTCAAAAAGACCCAGCCCCGCAATTTAATCAAAGAAATCAACAACGCCTTTAAATACTTAGTTTAAACTATACAATAAATATCTCTGAAGTAGAATATCATTCAATTATAGTATTAAAATAAAATTTAAACAAAGCTCATACAACAAACCATTTCTCTTTCCATTAATATTATAAGTTATTTAAGATATTACTATTTCACCTCTTCCCATGGATACTGATTCTCCTCAAAATCCTTCAACTCCTCCACAATCTCCGCCTGTTCCAAAGTCAGCTCCTCCCTATTCCAAGTATTAATAATTTCATGAGCCTCCTTCGCTAAACTCTCATCATAAAATTCACCATAACAATACGTCAATAGCCTAACCTTTAACAACGAAGGAGGAAGTTTTGGAAGCACCTCCCAGCTACGATCCAACACACTCTGAATACATTCCTGCTTACTACCATTATCATAAATAGTAGCAGCAAAAGCCACCAACAAGCCAAGACAGAGTTCAGCCTCTTCCTCGACCGTAGTTCCACGAGTATTACAAAGTTCAATAGCTCGTTCGTAGACATCACGGTTCAAACGTGTAAATTGGTCCGCATAGATGGGACTTCCATCTAGCCCATAGGTTAGAAGATGATGGGCTAAAGAAAATAATGATGAAGAATTAGAATCCATATTATAAATTGTTTTATTCCAAAAAGAGAATTTCCTTTGACGAATTCAAGATGATAATAGTATTATTAACCAATAGCTACTATCAATGATAATATCAATCAACAACTACCGGTTCAACAAGCGAAGGGGGTATAAAAGTAGTAGCAATAGCCATGACACCTTCAATATTAACGACCACACGGCGATCATGCCTGATACGAACAAACTCGCCAATAACACCTTTGAAGACACCATCTGTGATACGAACTTTCTGACCTTTCACCAAGTTCAATTCAGTTGACTCAATATAAAGAACTGCTTCGTCGTAACTACCCGCCACGAGAATAAAGCTACGCATCTGCGCATCAGGAATAACGACCGGACGACAATATTCACGATTCATAATGAAACGTATAGGCATTTTTCCCTCGAGTTCATCCTTCAAAGCGTCTATACGCTTACGAGTAGAATGAATAAAGACAAGATTATGAATGGCAGGAACCAACTTACGTACACGCTTACCACCTTTCATTACTATTCCGTAACGCATAGGGATAAAACTCTCTATGTTTTCCTCGTCCAAAATAGCTTTCAAAGCCAATTCACGACTGTAGGAAACACGAACAGCAAACCAGTGGAGTAATTGAGAGTTAGGAGTAGAAAGTTGAGAGTCAGTACTTTCGTTCATGAAATTTTCGCGAAGTTAGTTCGCGTCAGGATATTTTTTAGGGACACCGGAGTAGTGAAATACCTACCGGTCAAATTATGTAATGCGATTATTTTAAGTAGCTTAACTTGCATTCATTTTATTCCAAAACTTTCTACCGTCACGGAAAAAAAGTCTATGAAACAATTATATGGAACTTTTTATATATAAAAAGCTATAAACGAATAGATTAGAGAGAAAAATCGTTTTTTAATCGTTCGTTTAAT
>NZ_MSHA01000103.1:86691-288799 GCF_001940965.1 Bacteroides sp. Phil13
ATTAAACGAACGATTTTTGAGCACTCAAAAAACAAGAACCTATCCTCCTATATACCAACCTATTAAGCTACATAGAGAAAAGTTTCAAAGTAACATTAATCCCGATATTCTTGTCCACTCTTCTTTTTACACTTACCTTCGCAACTTACAACATATTTTTCCATCACTAATTCTAACATTAAAAAACATCTGAAATATGGAAAAGAATAAAGTAAATACAGCAGCAAAAAAAAACTGCAAAAAAGAACAAGAATAATAGTAAGAAACCAATAAAACAAGGTATTAAGGCAAAAAGAGGGCCCAAACCCGGGGCTACGATTACAAGAATAATCGACCGTCGGGACATTATAGAAAAAGCATTTTTAGAGCTCTACATGATAAATTGTCTGGACGCGTCTCCAGAAAACGGATTGGCAACGCTTGCACGTTTTTTATACAGAAGAGAAAAGTTTCAGCAAAAGAACGGTAAACGAATATCAGCCAACACAATAAGGCAAGATTTGATTGAATTACTTAAAGAGTCCAAGTATACAAATCCGAGAAATAGAAAGAGAAAATAACAACAAAAAACAAGTATGAATTAGTGTTGAACAACATGTTGTAAAAGGACTTAATTTTGCCCCCGCTTTGGCAAAGATTAAGCCCTGCAGATGAGAAGATGCCGCTTTATCCAAAAGTGACATCTTCTTTTTTTGCCCGACACAAACACCTACTAAAGAATTAAAAATGAAATAATTAAAAAAAATGAAATGCAATGGAAAATGTTTTCAAAATGTCACTATTCATGCCCCCTATCTCGCCGATTAAGGACAAAACAACCGGAAGAACTGTAAAGAGCGCCACACTTACTCCGCTACGGACAATAAATCTGGAAGAAATATATAAACTGATAACCTCCAACGAGAAACTCACTGCATTGACTCTTGAAGTGCGAAACGCCGCGCTGCAAGGTGACGAAGACACCAGCCGTCTCCTGAAGCAGCAAACACTGCCCTACGTGACCCCTTGCGGAATCTTCACCCGTCGCCGAAGCGACTGCCTGGAAAAGCTGTCCGGACTGGTAGTAGTAGACATCGATCATCTCGAATCCACCGAAGAAGCCGAAATCCTGCGACAAGAATTATTCGATGACCCTTATCTGTGTCCCGCACTGGCATTCATCAGTCCCAGTGGACTGGGCGTGAAAGCCTTCATTCCTCATGCCTCGGAACAAAACGCCACAGATGGAATCCGCTGGGCCATGAACTATGTACACTGCATGTACGACAGCAACCACCGCCAACCCGGAAAAGGAGTGGATACATCGGGAAAAGACCTCGTACGCTCCTGCTTCCTCTGCCATGACGAAGGGGCGCTTTTGAGAACTAAAAAATAAACATCGAAAATTAAAATCACGAATCAACATCCCAAATTATAATTCAAAATACTTAAAGCCAATGGAACAATTATCTGCATTGCACCGCCTGACCGAAGCCGTCAGAAATGCAGGAGCCGACATCGCTCCCACTTATCAAGAGTATATACAACTGGCATTTGCCATCACCACCGACTGTGGCGAAGCGGGCCGCCAAGATTTCCTGACCTTGTGCAGTTTCTCACCAAAGTACGATCCACGAGCAGCCGACAAACTATTCAGCAATGCACTGAAAAACGGACACAACAACGTACACATAGGTACCGCCTTCCATCTGGCCGAAGTTTGCGGCATAAAAGTCCAATCCGAAATTCCGCACGGATGGGGTACACTTGGTACACAAGGTTCGCACTCCTCTTCTGCCTCACACACACGCACACGTGAAGAAGATGTATCCGCACATGAGGAAGAAAACCTACTGGACAGCAGCCCTCTCTCTCCCCTGCCCACTTTCGACGAGCACACTCATTGGCCTTATCCCTTGGAACGCATCGTTAGCTACGGCACCTCCCGTGCCCAATGCGACGTACTGCTACTGGGAACTGTCACCGTACTGGGTGCCAGCATGGGACGGCACGTGCGATGTGCCTACGGAGGAAAAATGATCTCGCCCTGTCTACAGACTTTCATCACAGCACTGCCCGCATCAGGCAAAGGCGTGCTCTCGCTGGTACGCCTGCTGGTAGAACCCCTCCACGATGAAATCCGCAAACAGGTGGCCGAAAATATGGCATCCTATCGCCGCGAAAAAGCAAAGTACGAGACACTGGGCAAAGAACGTGCAAAGACCGAGCCTCCCGTAATCCCGCCCAACAAGATGTTCCTCATCTCCGGCAACAACACCGGAACGGGTATCCTGCAGAACCTGATGGATTCTGACGGCACCGGCCTGATATGCGAAAATGAGGCCGACACCATCTCCACCGCCATAGGATCGGAGTACGGCCACTGGAGCGACACCATGCGCAAGGCCTTCGACCACGACGGCCTTTCCTACAACCGCCGCACCGACCGGGAATACCGCGAAGTGAAAAAGAGCTATCTCGCCGTACTTCTTTCCGGCACCCCAGCACAAGTGAAGCCCCTGATACCCAGTGCCGAAAACGGACTCTTTTCCCGGCAAGTATTCTACTACATGCCCGCCATACACTACTGGCAGAACCAGTTCGACCGCAACGACAACAATCTCGAAGAGATATTCACTGCACTGGGCATGGAATGGAAAGAAAAGCAGAAGGCCATCGTCATGAACGGACTTTTCACCCTGCGCCTCACCGACGGGCAGAAAGAGGAATTCAACCGTTTATTCTCCAGTCTATTCGTACGTTCCGGACTGACCAACGGTGACGAAATGTCGAGCAGCGTGGCGCGTCTGGCCATCAATATCTGCCGCATCATGGAAGTGGTGGCCATGCTCCGCGCATTGGAGCACGAAGAGATAGCCGATTCACCCAATGTATCGCCCGACCCGAACACCGCTCCGGACAATCTGAAGGATCACATCGTCAGCTTATGGAACCTCATCATCACTCCCGACGATTTCCATGCCGTGCTGTCCCTGGCCGAAAGCCTCTACCGCCACACCACCCATATCCTCTCCTTCCTACCTGCTACCGAAGTCACCAGCCGGGGCAATGCTGACCGGGATGCACTGGTGCAATGCATGGAAAAGAAATTTACACGGGCCGAATTCATAAAAAAAGCCGAAGAGATAGGCATTAAACCCGGAACAGCCTCTACCTGGCTCAAGCGCTTGCAGAAGCACGGTCTAGTGGAGAGTGTGGATGGAAACGGAACTTATCAAAAGCCCTAACCATAAATACGCACGTGTGTGCGAAACAAACGGAAACAGTGAACCTCTGTACCAAGTGTACCAACCTCAACTTTACGCCGCCCAACCTCAACTTTAAGGTTCGCCAAGTGCAGCCGCTATCAGGCTCACCTGGGCGGACGTATAGGTGCGGGAGTGAGAGGACGTCCCCACAGCGGCCAAGTCATCACACAAGCCGGGATAAAGTTCAATCCAATGCTTCAACTTGCGGTAAGCGGATTCGGGACAAAGATTGGGACAATAGAGCTGGGCAAGTTCGGTGCGCCCATAGGTACGGATTTCAAAAGTGTTCATATCTGACATTCATGTGTTATATTTCATCAAATATAGCTATAAATCACGACATTGGCAACTATACGCATATAAATAACAGACAGAAACCGTCCGTAATCGACCGTAACAATCCGAAAGTGACAAACACCCGTATACACGGTATTATCTTTGCATCGTTGAGTTCAACACCGTGAATATTTAATTTTTAATTATTAATTCTTAATTTGTTTATCAAACTATGATTCGTTACAAAAAGTATCAAGTGACGGGCGAAAACAGCCCGCTGAAAGGTCTCTGGTATGCACGCCCCGTAATTGAGGAGACTTTCGACATTGAGAAGCTTGCCAAGCACATGTCCAACCACAACACCCCTTACTCGTCCGGAGTCATCAAGGGAGTGCTGACTGACATGGTATCCTGCACCAAGGAGCTGATTCTGGACGGCAAGAATGTGAAAATGGACGATCTCGCCATTTTCTCCGTGGGGATTGTCAGCAAGAAAGGCGCGCAATCCGCTGCCGACTTCTCGCTGGCCAACAACGTGAAGGGGCTGAAACTCCGTGCCCGTGCCACGGGAGAACTGAGCAATGCACAGATTAACCTGGAAGGGCAGATGAAGGAGTCTTCCATGTATACCGTAGAAGGCAAACCGTCCGGTAATAAGCCCGACGGAAGCGGCGAAGGAAACGACGGGGGAATCGAAGATGACCCGTTGGGATAATCTAAAGTCGAAGGCCGTAGAAATTAAAAATTAAAGGCTGCGCGAGGATTTAATCTTCAAGTTTCAATGCTTAACATTTAATTATTAATTTTCCAAGTAGTCAATTTTCTAAGTTCTAACTATTAATTATCTACTCACCATGAATGAAGAAAAAAAGTCAAAATCTGTATGGGGTATTGTCCTCAAAGTAATCATCACCGTAGCCACCGCCATAGTGGGAGCTTTAGGTTTAGGCGCCTGCAAGTAGCCATGCGTACGATTACCCTCCTCATTATTCATTGCTCGGCCACGCCTCAGGGCGTGTGCCTGAGCCTTGAGGATTGTCGTCGCGAACACATCCGCCACCGTGGCTTCAGCGACATCGGCTACCATTTCTACGTAACCCGCGACGGAGAGATTCATCGTGGCCGTCCCACGGAAAAAATCGGTGCGCATTGCCTCAACCATAACCGCCACTCCATCGGCATCTGTTACGAAGGAGGACTGGATGCCAAAGGCCGACCGTCCGACACCCGCACGTTGGAACAAAAGGCTTCACTGCTGGCCCTACTGCGCGAGTTGAAACGTATTTTTCCACGCGCACTGATTGTAGGGCATCATGATTTGAATCCGATAAAACCTTGTCCATGCTTCAATGCGGAAAGGGAATATAGGGGGCTGTAAAAAGCTCCCTTTTTTCAAATAAAGGCTTTCCGGGAATTTTGTGCCTATTTAAATTTTGCTTAAAAAAGAATGCTGAATAAAAAGAGTGATAAGATGGTAAGGTGATAAAGTGGCTGCGCTATATATCACAGAGCGTTATCCCGCTATCACTTTATCACTCTACCACCTTATCACACTTTATTCATACCCCGTCCGATATGAATTCATTCAACTCCTGATTCGCATTTTTTATAATTCTTTTGTACCTTTGACGCTTATTATTCAAAAAACGATTCAACATGATACAGTTATTTCACCGCATGATCTCTGCCACCCTCAGTATTTCTGAGAAACAAATCGGCCATACGCTCGATTTATTGGCGGACGGAGCTACTATTCCCTTCATCAGCCGTTACCGTAAAGAAGTTACCGGAGGATTGGATGAAGTGCAAATTGAAGCAATCAAAACCCAATATGAGAAGCTGAATGAGCTGGCTAAACGAAAAGAAACCATTGTCAACACTATCAACGAACAGGGAAAAATGACTCCTGAACTACAAAAGCGTATTGATGAAACTTGGGATAGTACCATTCTTGAAGATATTTACCTACCCTACAAACCCAAACGCCGTACGCGTGCAGAAGTAGCCCGCCAGAAAGGTCTGGAACCCTTGGCAACACTACTGATGTTGCAGCGGGAACCGAACCCGGAGAAGCGCGCAGAAACATACGTCAAAGGAGAAGTGAAAGATGCGGAAGATGCATTGAAAGGAGCACGGGATATCATTGCAGAACAGGTCTGTGAAGACGAACAGGCACGTAACACCGTACGCTTCGCCTTCTCCCGGCAAGCTGTCATCACGGCTAAAGTGGTGAAAGGAAAAGAGAGTGAATCTGATAAATACCGGGATTACTTTGAATTCAGTAAACCCCTGAAAAAATGCACCTCACACCAATTGCTGGCTATTCGCCGTGCCGAAGCCGAAGGGCTATTGAAAGTCAGCATAAGCCCTGATGATGAAGAGTGTGTGGAACGTCTGGAACGCCGTTTCGTCCGCAGCAACAATGCTTGCGGAGAACAAGTGGCGGAAGCCGTACAGGATGCCTATAAGCGTTTACTGAAATCTTCTATCGAAACGGAATTTGCCGCACAAAGTAAAGAACAGGCGGACGAAGAAGCCATCCGGGTATTCGTTCAGAACCTGCGCCAATTATTACTGGCTTCTCCATTGGGACAAAAGCGGGTAATGGGCATCGATCCGGGATTCCGTACAGGTTGCAAAGTGGTATGCCTGGATGCGCAAGGCAATTTACTGCACAATGAGAATATCTACCCGCATGCTCCGGTATACAAAACCGCAGAAGCTGTGTCTAAAATACAAAAGATGATAGAAGCTTACCATATAGAAGCCATAGCGGTAGGAAACGGAACGGCAAGTCGTGAAACAGAAGAGTTTCTGAAACACCAGACCTTCAGGCAGGAAATTCAGGTATTTGTTGTAAGCGAGCAAGGGGCTTCCATTTACTCTGCATCCAAGATTGCGCGTGATGAATTTCCGGAATACGACGTCACAGTGCGCGGAGCTGTATCCATCGCCCGCCGACTGATGGACCCATTGGCTGAATTGGTGAAAATAGACCCGAAATCCATCGGTGTAGGTCAATACCAGCATGACGTAGACCAGACGAAATTAAAGAAATCACTGGACTTGACCGTAGAAAGTTGCGTAAACCTGGTGGGAGTAAACCTAAATACGGCAAGCAGCCACCTGCTGACTTATATTTCGGGGTTAGGCCCTCAACTGGCACAGAACATAGTAAATTACCGTGCTGAAAATGGTGCATTCACATCGCGTAAACAACTGATGAAAGTGCCGCGCATGGGAGCCAAAGCTTTTGAGCAATGTGCCGGTTTCCTTCGTATTCCGCAATCCAAAAATCCTTTGGATAACACAGCCGTTCACCCGGAGAGCTATTGTATAGTAGAACAAATGGCCAAAGACTTGGGATGCAGCGTGGCAGAGCTTATTACCAGCAAGGAACTACGCCTGAAAATCCAACCTGAAAAGTACCTCACCTCTACCGTGGGCATGCCTACTTTGAAGGATATTCTACAAGAATTGGACAAACCGGGACGTGACCCGCGAGGTCCGATCAAGATTTTTGAATTTGACAAGAATGTGCGTACAATCAATGACTTGCGTGAGGGTATGGAGCTTCCCGGCATTGTAGGTAATATAACCAACTTCGGCGCTTTCGTGGATATAGGCATTAAAGAAAACGGCCTGGTTCATCTTTCACAACTTGCCGACCGTTTTGTTTCGGATCCGAATGAGATTGTATCTATTCACCAGCATGTCCGGGTTCGGGTATTGAGTGTGGACACGGATCGCAAACGGATCGCTTTGAAGCTGATCAGCGATGCTTCCTAACATGCGGATTAAGAAAAGTGTATCCCATTGATTGCATTATCAATGGAAAAGTGTATATTTACTGCCGTATAAACATTAGAAAAGTGTAATATGCTATATCGTAAGATTGAAAGTTATATTGAAAGCTATCTGCAATCAGACTCCAACAGAGTGCTTATTGTGGATGGAGCAAGGCAGATAGGTAAATCATTTATTATTCGTCATGCCGGACAGAAACTCTATAAAAACTATATAGAGGTAAACATGGAGGAGGATAAATTGGGAGACAGAATCTTTGCGGACGCCAAAACCGTGAATGATTTCTACTTAGCACTGAGCGTGATAGCAGGCGACAGAATGAGAAATCGAGCCGATACACTTGTCTTTATTGATGAGATTCAGGCTTACGAGCACCTGCTCACCTTGCTAAAGTTCTTGAAAGAAGACAACCGGTTTACCTATATAGCAAGCGGTTCTCTACTGGGTGTAACATTGAGGAATACATCTTCCATTCCTTTAGGCAGTATCGAAATAAAGCACATGTATCCCATGGACTTTGAGGAATTTCTCATAGCCAATGGAGTCGGTGAATTTGCCATCTCCACTATGCGGACCCAGTTTCTGGAACGTCAGCCTTTGCCGGATTCTCTACATGCCAAAATGCTTGATTTATTTAAGAAGTATCTGATCGTAGGCGGCTTGCCCGATGCCGTGAAAACATTTGTTGAAGAAAAGAATGTGATGGCTATTCGTAAAATACAGGAAGATATTCTGACTCTTTACGGAGTAGATGCCTCAAAATACGAAAAAGAGCATGCCAAATTAAAGATACAACGTGTATATAACCTGATTCCATCCAATTTGGAGAACAAGAAAAAGCGCATGGTGGCGAAAGACATTGAGGGGAAAAAAGGTAAACGGATGGCAGATTATGAGGAAGAATTCGATTATCTTATCTCGGCGGGGGTTGCTTTAGAAGTGAAAGCCATAAGTGTGCCCAGCTATCCGCTGGTAGAAAATTGCGGCAAGAATCTGCTCAAACTCTATTTAAACGATGTCGGATTGCTCACCGGTTTGTTCTTTAAGAACAATATACAAGCCATTATGCAAGACGTGCAAAGCATTAATTTAGGTTCGGTTTACGAAACTGTTGTGGCACAAGAATTGCGTGCACACGGCTTTAATCTGTATTACTATGATAATAAGAACAATGGCGAAGTGGATTATCTGATAGATGATGCAGATAACCTCAGTGTGATACCATTGGAAATCAAATCAGGCAAAGATTACACCGTTCATAGTGCACTTAATAAGTTGTTAAAAGTAGAAACATACAACATTCACCGGGCTTTCGTCCTGTCCAATGAGCAAAAGGTTTATCAGAAGAGCGAAATCACTTATATTCCCATTTATTACATCATGTTTTTTGAACCCGGCACTGCGGTAGTCGGCGAGTTCTAAACTTATCCTGCAATCTCAGAGTAATCACAATAGCAATAATCATCAACGCGGTGCACAGGATGGAGCCTTCGAAACCGAATGTACCGCCGTTGATGATATTTTCTTCCGGTAATTCTAAAGACAATAAAGTACCGCCCAATCTTCCTCCACTTACTTCGAAACCGAGAATCGGACCTTGCAGCCAATTCCAGAAAAGATGAAGAGCGATGGCAAACCATAAATTACGCGTATATATATAGGTAGAACCTATTAAAATTCCCGCCAACAATATATTCAGAAAAGCAATCAGAGAAAAGTTGGGATTAAAAATATGCATCAGGGAAAACAATGCAGAAGAAAGAAACAATGCCACAAAGCGATTGGCACCTGCAGTCAGTAAATGCCCCAGAACAAAACCACGAAAAGCAATCTCTTCTGTAAGGGCAACCAGCAACATTAATATCCAGGACAACAGCAATTCGTACGCGCTAAAGTGCACGGCAGCAATTTCAACCTCTCCCATCGCATATAATATTCCAAATCCGACAGCATAGATTGCCAGGGCAACGAATGTACCCCAGAAGATGTCTTTAGTACGCCCTTTCAGGGATAATCCCAAATCCGCAATCGGAAGGTGATCCCAATTCTTCAGCAGAGTCCAAGCCGCCAAAAAACTCCCGGCCAGAAAAGTACTCTGCATCACAACTTCTTCCAAAATTCCACTTATCTTAAAAAAAGAGATCGGTTTTATGCAAACAGCTGCCAACATTCCGGTAAGTCCCAGCATCAAAAGTATATAAACGATAATCTTTGCTGCAACAACCAGATAAGTGACGAGTTTTGACGGTTCCTTTACAGTATTTGCATCTTCATTCATTGATTCCATATCCTCCGTTTCTTTATGTTAATACCCCGGCAAAAATACCTATAAAATTAAAAATAGAAAGCTATTTGCTGTAAAAACCGTATATTTGTCTAAACATATATGTAACAGCCATGAAGATAAAACGAATATTCGCCACTATAATGCTGGCTGCATGTACTTATGTAGCAGTTGCACAAAATACAGGCAACCCAGCCAATAACAAAACATTTTTCGTTGCCAAACCCGGTACTTTAGTATCCATGCTCACAGAAGATGAAGCCAACAGCATCACTCATCTTACATTGACCGGAAAACTGAACGCTATTGATTTCAAACATCTGCGGGATGAATTCAAAAATTTGCAGGTACTGGATATCTCCAATGCGTCAATCAGTACTTATGCCGGGAAAAGCGGCACTTTTCCTGACCGTTTCTATATATATCCACCAAATTGTGTACCTGCTTATGCATTCTGCCAGCAAACCAATGACAGTACCTTTACCGGAAAATCAACGCTCCGGAAAATTATTCTTTCAGAGAAAATCAAGAACATAGAAGATGCTGCATTCAAGGGGTGTACGAATCTGCAAGTATGCCAATTACGAAAAAAGACTGCTCCCAATCTGATGTCTGAAGCTTTGGCAGATAGTATTACGGCCATTTTTGTACCTCTGGGTAGCAGTGACTCTTACCGTGGCAAGAAACATTGGGATACCTTTGCCGTGATAGAAGGCGAACCTGTAGAAGTATCTGTACAGATAGGGTTGATGGGAAGCCTTGCCAGTGAATTGGTAGAAGCCGGTTTGCAGCCTAAGGATGTAAACTTCCTGACTGTGGAAGGCAAACTGGATGAAGCTGATTTTATCCTGATCCGGGATTATATGCCTAATCTCGTTGCTGCAGATCTTAGTAAATGTAGCGCCACAGCTATTCCCGAATATACATTCACCCAGAAGAAATACTTACTGCGTATTCAGCTTCCCAAAGGTTTGAAAAGTATCGGTCAACGTGCTTTCAGCGGCTGCGGACGTTTATGTGGTACATTGGAATTACCTGCCGGAGTGACGGCTATTGAATACGGCGCATTTATGGGATGTGATAACCTACGTTATGTAGTAGCTACAGGGAACAAGATTACGACTTTAGGAGACAACCTGTTTGGAGAAGGAAAGAACAAATTGATTTATAAGTAAGTATGGTGAAAGTGAATGGGGAAAAGATATGATAGGACTATTATACAATTCTGCCCCAAGTTGGGGCAGAGTCACGGTGTTCAGCATGAAAGCAGGTCGTAGCTTTAAAGGCTCTGCAAACTTACATGATAGGTTTTACGATTTCTATTTTAAGTCCCAGTGCATCAATAATACGAAAAAACAAACCAACCCCCGGCTCTATAACTCCTTTTTCTATTCTTGATATATAGGTCTTATTAGTTCCTACTTTTTCAGCCAGTTCGGATTGTGTCATTTTTTCTTGCTTTCGTGCATCACTAATTATTTGCCCTACACAGTAAGAATATGCTTCTTTGCGAAACTCTTCTCTTTCAGGTGAACCAACTTTGCCATATAATTTATCTAATACGGCATCCATACTTCCAATCTTAGGGTTTGCTTGCATAATATTCATTTTTAAGTTTTAATGCTTTTTCAATTTCGTTATCAGGCGTTTTCTGTGTCTTTTTCTGAAATCCATTGAACAACATAACTATATTGCCATCATCAAAAATGAAGAAAGCCCGATAAATATTTCCATTATGGCTTGCTCTCAACTCGTAAACACCTTCACGAATTAACTTCACGAAGTTTTTATTAAGCCGTTCTTGTGTTTTAAGCATATCGAGCACATAAGAGACTTTTTTCCTTGCACCGTCATCTAATGACTCAAAGAAATCTATGAAGTAATTCTCATAGTATAATATTTCTCTTTCCTTTCTCATGATGCAAATATAGACAAAGTTTACATATATAACAACTGTTTTAGTCTTTTTTCTCAATCCCTATAAGAAGGACTAATCACTTAAAAAAATATCGCCTTACAATAACTGAATATTGTAAGGCGATATTTTTATTCAAAGAGCAGATATTTACTGTGCGTACATCTTAGCTCTCAGCTCCTTGATATGATCCGAAGTAATATATTCATCATATTCCATCATCTTATCAATAATACCGTTCGGAGTCAGTTCGATGATACGGTTGGCAACCGTTTGGATAAACTCATGGTCATGTGAGGAGAACAGGATATTACCTCTATAAGTTTTCAGGTTATTATTGAATGCCTGGATAGATTCCAAGTCAAGGTGATTGGTAGGAGTATCCAGAATCAGACAGTTGGCATTGCGCAACTGCATACGGGCAATCATACAACGCATCTTTTCACCTCCCGATAACACACTTGCTTTTTTCAATACCTCTTCACCGGAGAACAGCATACGTCCCAGGAAGCTCTTCATATACACTTCATTACCCTCGCCAAACTGGCTCAACCAGTCCACCAAGTTCAGGTCCGTATTGAAATATTTAGTATTATCCAACGGCAGGTATGCAGTAGTAATAGTGACGCCCCAGTTGAAAGTTCCGGCATCCGGTTTCGCTTCTTCATTGATAATTTCGAAGAATGAAGTCATGGCACGGGGATCACGGGAAAGGAATACAATCTTGTCTCCCTTCTCAACGTTGAAATTAACATCACGGAAAAGTATTGTACCATCTTCCAGTGTCTTAGTCAGTCCGGAAACCTCCAGTATCTGATTACCCGGTTCACGCTCGGGAGTAAAGATAATACCCGGATATTTACGTGAAGAAGGTTTGATTTCTTCTACATTCAGTTTTTCCAACATCTTCTTACGGCTGGTAGTCTGCTTGCTCTTTGCCACATTGGCACTAAAGCGGCGGATAAACTCTTCCAGTTCTTTCTTCTTCTCCTCTGCCTTAGCCTTCTGGTTCTGTTGCTGACGCAAAGCCAACTGACTTGATTCATACCAGAAACTATAGTTACCGGCAAAGAGATTGATCTTACCATAATCGATATCGACCGTATGCGTACAAACAGAATCGAGGAAGTGACGGTCGTGACTTACAACCAACACCGTATGTTCAAAGTTAGCCAAATAATCTTCCAGCCACATCACTGTCTCCATATCGAGGTCATTGGTAGGCTCATCCAGCAACAAGTTATCCGGATTACCGAAAAGTGCCTGTGCCAGCATGACACGTACTTTCTCCTTACCACTCAAATCACCCATCAACAAATAATGCTTATCTTCCTTAATGCCCAGGCCACTCAGCAAAGCGGCAGCATCACTTTCCGCATTCCAACCATCCAGTTCCGCAAATTTCTCTTCCAATTCAGAAACTTTCAAGCCATCTTCATCCGTGAAATCTTCTTTGGCATAAAGCACTTCACGTTGCTTCATGATATCCCACAAAACGGTATGCCCCATCATTACGGTATCCATTACCGTAAGCGCATCCCACTTGAAGTGGTCCTGACTTAAAACGGAGAGGCGTTCGCCCGGACCCAACATAATAGAACCGGTTGTAGGATCCAAGTCACCGGATATGGCACGCAGGAAAGTAGATTTTCCGGCACCGTTAGCACCGATAATACCATAACAGTTACCACTTGTAAACTTCAGGTTTACATCATTAAACAACACCCTTTTTCCAAACTGTACGGAAACGTTCGAGACTGTAATCATTGATCTATTTTCTTATTTAGCGATTTACAATTTATTACCTAATACCTATTACTCTGTATTTTGCGGATGCAAAGATAGACATTTTTCTATGAATACTCGTAGAAATGCGCTGTCAATCTGACATAAAAGTATTACCTTTGCGGCGTTTTAGACCAAAGCTGCCTATTTGGCAAAGTTTTTGTTGGTACAGCGATATACTAACTTAAACCCTTGACAGCAATGAAAACAAATCCTTTTTACAAGAATAACAAGAATAGAAATATGGACCCGAAAGAAAAAGAAAACATCAACGAAGAAGAGTTAATGTCCGAAGCTGCCCAGAAGGAAGCTGCGGAAAATGAAGAATCCCAAACGGAAGATGTACAGGACGAAACTGTCCTGACAGAAGAGGAAAAGCTTGCCAAAGAGCTGGAAGAAGCAAACAAAGTAATAGAGGACCAGAAAGATAAGTATCTGCGCCTTTCTGCCGAGTTTGACAACTACCGTAAACGCACGATGAAAGAAAAAGCTGAGCTGATCCTGAACGGTGGCGAAAAGACCATCAGCAGTATACTTCCAATCGTGGATGACTTTGAACGCGCTCTGAAAAACATGGAAACTGCCACCGATGTAGCAGCCGTGAAGGAAGGAGTGGAATTGATTTATAACAAGTTCATGTCTGTATTGGCACAGGACGGCGTAAAAGTAATCGAGACTAAAGAACAACCTCTCGACACTGATTACCACGAAGCAGTCGCCGTCATTCCCGCACCGGATAAAGCTTTGAAGGGCAAGATTCTAGACTGTGTACAGACCGGATACATGCTAAACGACAAAGTAATCCGCCATGCCAAAGTGGTGGTAGGAGAATAACATAATATATATGGAAAAAAGAGATTACTACGAAGTACTGGAAGTCGAAAAGACAGCAACGGTAGAGGAAATAAAGAAAGCCTATCGCAAAAAAGCCATTCAATATCATCCTGACAAGAATCCGGGTGACAAAGTGGCGGAAGAAAAGTTCAAAGAAGCGGCAGAAGCATACGACGTACTAAGCAATGCGGACAAGCGTGCCCGTTATGATCAATTCGGTCATGCAGGAATGAGTGGTGCTGCCGGAAACGGTGGTCCGTTCGGTGGCTTCAGTGGCGGCATGTCTATGGATGATATCTTCTCTATGTTCGGAGATATCTTTGGTGGACATAGCGGTGGCTTCGGAGGAGGTTTCAGCGGTTTCGGAGGAGGATTCGGAGGTGGAAGTTCGCAACGTGCGCGTTTTCGCGGTTCGGACTTGCGCGTAAAGGTCAAACTGAACCTGAAAGAAATTTCTACCGGTGTAGAAAAGAAATTCAAACTGAAAAAATATGTTCCATGCGACCATTGTCATGGTTCGGGTGCTGAAGGTGACGGCGGTTCGGAAACTTGTCCGACCTGTAAAGGTAGCGGATCGGTGATTCGCAACCAGCAGACAATCCTCGGTACGATGCAGACCCGTACTACCTGCCCTACTTGTGGTGGCGAAGGAAAAATCATCAAGAACAAATGTAAGGTATGTGCCGGAGAAGGTATCGTCTACGGTGAAGAAGTAGTAAGCGTGAATATACCTAAAGGTGTAATGGAGGGTATGCAGCTTTCTATGAGCGGTAAAGGAAATGCCGGTAAGCACAATGGTGTTCCGGGTGACCTGTTGATTCTTGTAGAGGAAGAACAGGATAAAGAACTGATCCGCGACGAAAACGACTTGATTTACAACCTGCTTCTCAGCTTCCCGACAGCTGCTTTAGGTGGCGCGGTAGAAATACCCACCATCGACGGCAAGGTGAAAGTGAAGATTGAGTCGGGCACCCAACCGGGTAAAGTACTCCGGCTTCGCGGAAAAGGACTGCCAAGTGTGAACGGATACGGTACGGGAGATTTATTAGTAAATGTTAGCGTATATGTACCGGAAGCTCTTAACAAAGATGAGAAAAAAGCACTTGAAGAAATGGAAGGCTCAGACAATTTTAAACCGAATACTTCTATTAAAGAAAAGATTTTCAAGAAGTTCAAGAGTTTATTTGACTAAGCCGACTTTAAACTGAAAATAGATTTTTAGCAGTATCAGTTAAAGAATGAGCATAAACTCTAACTGATACTGTTTTTTTATAATTGAAAGACTCTTTGAGTTATAAAAGAAAAAACGTCAAAACTAATTGCAGCTATCTGTTCATATAGATAGTTTTACTATCTTTGCCGTCCCCTATTCTATGAGTAGAAAGGGGAGCATGATGATAATTGATAATAACTGATGAAACTTAAAACAATTTTGCTGACTACAGTGGCTACAGGCGCTTTCATGTGTGAGCCTGTCATAGTGCATGCTGTAAATTCTACGCCCGATTCTATGGGATGGTTCCGAAAGAAAAAGAAAAGTGAACCTAACGACAGTGTTAAATCAAAAAACGAGTACGAGAAACTGACCGGAGACGGTAGCATCATTCGCCGTGGTATGTTCAATGTGTACCAGAAAAAGAACGATTACTATTTTGAGGTACCGACGAACCTGCTGGGCAGAGACATGCTGGTAGTGAACAAGCTCCAACGTGTCCCTTCCGAACTGAATGAGGCCGGAGTGAACCGCGGTACCAATTATGAAAACCAGATGGTGCGCTTCGAACTGGATAAGGTAACAAACAAGTTGCTGATTCGTCAAAGCCGCCCTCTTCCCCTCGCTCCTGCCGAAGATGCCATCAGCCAGTCGGTACGTGATAATTATATTTCTCCATTGATAGCCGGCTTCAAGATCGAGGCATTCAACAATGACTCTACCACCATGGTCATCAAAGTGAATGATATTTATGATGGTACAGAGACAAGCATCAATAATGTATTTACCAATATAAATTTGGGAACCTCTTCCATCAAGAATCTGTCACGCATCCTCTCAATCAAGTCATTCGAGAACAATGTGGTGGCTACGTCCGAACTGACCACGAAAGTGACCGAAGGAACGACTTCCATCTATGTAACTGTCGAAGTAAGTTCGTCACTGATGTTACTGCCGGAAACCCCGATGACCGGCCGCCTGGATAATGCCCGCGTAGGCTACTTCACCAATCCTTTGCTTAGCTATAGCGACGGACAACAACGGGTTAGCAAACAACAGTTCATCACTCGCTGGCGCCTGGAACCGAAACCGGAAGATCGCGAGCGCTATCTGCGTGGTGAGTTGGTGGAACCGGCTAAACCGATTGTATTCTACATAGAGAATTCCACACCGTATCGTTGGCGCAAATATATCAAACAAGGTATCGAAGACTGGCAGGTTGCTTTTGAACGTGCTGGTTTCAAGAACGCCATCATCGCCAAAGATATTACGGACAGCATGACGGTAGACATGGACGACGTGAACTATTCCGTACTGACCTATGCAGCCTCAACCAAGGCAAATGCTATGGGGCCTTCTATTCTGGACCCCCGTTCAGGAGAAATTCTGGAAGCGGACATCATGTGGTGGCACAATGTACTGAATATGCTTCAGGAATGGATTACCGTACAGACAGGTACTGTACGCCCGGAAGCACGCGGCATTAAGTTATCCGATGAACTGATGGGTGACGCCATGCGTTTTGTGGCCTGCCATGAAGTAGGCCACTCTTTAGGATTGCGTCATAACATGATGGGGTCATGGGCATTTCCCACGGACTCACTCCGTTCCAAGTCATTTACCGACCGGATGAACTCTACCTCTTCTTCCATCATGGATTATGCCCGTTTCAACTACGTAGCACAACCCGGTGACGGAATAACTGCACTCTCACCGCATATCGGTCCTTACGATCTTTTTGCCATCGAATACGGTTATCGCTGGTATGGTAAGGAAACTCCGGAGGAAGAAAAGGATTTGCTTTATGATTTCCTGAGCCGCCATACAGACCGTCTTTATAAATACAGTGAGGCGCAGGATGTACGTGATGCCGTAGATCCCCGTGCACAGAATGAAGACCTGGGCGATGATGCCGTACGTTCTTCCCAGTATGGCATTGCAAACCTGAAACGGATTGTTCCCGAAATTATCAAATGGACAACTACTGGGGAGAAGGGACAAACGTATGAAGAAGCTTCACGTCTATATTATGCAGTGATCAACCAATGGAACAATTATCTGTACCATGTACTTGCCAACATAGGGGGTATATATATGGAAAATACAGTGGTAGGTGACGGTCAGAAAACTTACACTTTTGTAGAGAAGGAGAAGCAGCAGGCCGCTTTGAAATTCTTACTTGATGAAGTATTGACTTACCCGAAGTGGTTATTCGACGCAGAAGTGGGTGAATATACCTATTTGCTTCGCAACACTCCGCTGGGCATAGTAGAAAATGCACCGACACAAGTATTGAAGAATGCCCAATCTTATATTCTTTGGGACCTCTTATCCAATAACCGCCTGGTACGTATGCTCGAAAACGAAGCAGTGAATGGCAAAAAGGCTTTCACAGCCGTAGAGTTGATGGACGGTTTACACCGCAGTATCTTCGCAACCACGGAGCGAGGCGCACTACCTGATGTCATGACACGTGCCTTACAGAAAAACTTTGTAGATGCCTTGATTACAGCTGCTGCCGAAAGCGAAGGAGTCAAAATCAACAAAAAATTAATGGATAACCACTTCCTGCTGGATAACCAAATCCCCCTTTGCAGTTGTGACGAGCATGCTCATCGTACATTGGATTCAGATCGTATGGGTGCCCGCCGTGAATTGAATTTTTACGGTTCCCAGCTAAATCGCATCTCAGATGCCATCTCCGTGAAACGAGGAGAATTGCTTCGTATCAAGGATTTACTCCAGAGTCGCTTAGGAACATCGGATGTGGCAACCAAATATCATTATAAAGATATGATTCTTCGTATCAACACAGCATTGGGACTTTAAAACCAGTTTTCAATTTAAGTATTAATTTTATTATTTTAACGGATGAAAAGACGCTTATCTGTCGTGTTCCTATTACTGATAGGAACACTCACTTACGCCCTTGCCGCAGAGCGACAAGTAGAGGGTGTAGTAATTTCTTCTGAGGATAAATTGCCTCTCATAGGTGCTTCTGTCTATGTGACGGCTGAGGATCTGAAGAAAAACGGGAACAATCAATCGACTATTGGTGTCATTACGGATATCGACGGTAAATTCTCTATTTCAATTCCGGATGGCATTACCCGGTTTTATTGTAGCTACGTTGGCTATGATGTAGTGGAAATAAAACTCATTCCGGGCAAAAAACAATATGATATCACTCTTCAACCTTCTGCTCATATGCTTGATGCGGTAGTTGTAACGGGATACCAGACTGTGGAACGCCGTAAACTGACGGCTGCCGTGTCAAAAATCGATATCTCGGACCAGATGGTAGGTGCAGCCAAGAGCATAGATCAGGCATTGACCGGACAAATTGCCGGACTTTCCGTAAGCAATATATCCGGTGCCCCGGGCGCTCCTGCTAAAATCCGTATCCGCGGTACCTCTTCGCTGAACGGTACACAAGACCCTTTATGGGTATTGGACGGCATTCCATTGGAAGGAACGAACATTCCCAGTATGGAAGTACTGAAAGATATCGATAACGTAGGACAAACCGCCATTGCCGGCCTGAATCCTGCCGATATCGATAATATCACCGTTTTGAAAGATGCTGCCGCAACTGCCATCTATGGTGCCCGCGCAGCTAACGGTGTGATTGTGATTACCACAAAGAAAGGTAAAGTCGGAAAACCGGTTATTAACTTCTCTTCCAAGCTGACATATTCTCCTAAGTTGAATATAGACCGCTTGAATCTATTGAATTCAGAAGAGAAAGTAGGTCTGGAACTTGACTTGCTGGAATCCGGCTATCCTTACAGAGAAACCAAAGGTGAGGTATATCGCATTATCTCCGGATTGGGAGAACTACAGAACTTCAAAGACGGAGGTTGGAACGCTTTGTCCTCCAATGCTCAAGGTGCAATCAATAGACTCAAGGCAACTAATACGGACTGGAGTGATATCCTCTTCCGTGATGCATTTACACAGGAGTATAACTTGTCTCTTTCCGGTGGTAGCGAAAAGGCAACTTATTACACTTCTTTCGGATATATGAAGGAAAACGGTAATATTCCCAATGTATCTGCCGAACGTTTGAATTTAGTGATGAAGACCAGCTATAAGGTGAACAGCATATTGAAAGTCGGTGCTTCCATGTTTGCCAATCGTCGTAAGAACTCTACTTATTTGCCGGATGACCGGGGACTGACGAACCCGATCTATTATTCACGTCTGGCAAATCCTTATTTCACTCCTTATGATGCCAATGGCAACTATAATTACGATGTGGATGTAGAAGATGATACGGACATGGATTTTGGTCTTAACCTCTTCGAAGAACGGAAAAATACGAGTAACGAAACTACCATTAACGGCCTTTCATCCATCTTCGACGCTGAACTGCGATTTGACGACCGTTTTAAAATTACCACCCAACTCGGTTTGCAACTGGATAAAACTTCTATCGAAAAAATCGCTGAAGAAGAAAGTTATGTGATGCGTACAGAGAAGAAGAATCATCGTAATAATGGCGTAACTTACCTGCCGGAAGGAGGATTCCATAAGGCTAACGAAAACTCACTGTCCCAGCTCACTTGGAAAGCGATGGGAGAATACCGCGATACCTACAATGACATCCATGAATTTGAAATAATGGTGGGAACAGAAATCCGCAAGACATGGGAGGAAAAGCTGTATAGCGCCGGTTATGGATTTGACCGGAAGACGCTGACAACAAAGCCGATCATCTTCCCGGAAGAAAGCCAGGCCTTCAAGTTACACGAGAAAGCTCATGTGGAGAATGCATACGTATCTGCTTTCTCAACCCTGTCTTACTCTTTGCTGAACCGCTATACATTGGGCGGAAGTATCCGTTTTGACGGTTCCGACCTTTTCGGTGTAGACAAGAAATACCGTTATCTGCCACTATATTCAGTCAGTGGTTTGTGGCGTATCTCTCAGGAACCTTTTATGGCGAATGCCAAATGGATAGACAATCTGGTAGTCCGTGCATCCTACGGTTTGCAAGGAAACATTGACAAGAACACCTCTCCTTACCTTCTGGGTAACTACAGAATTGAAAATATCCTGCCGGGAGGGTCGGAAGATATGATTGATGTTTCCGGTGCACCGAACAAAAAACTGCGTTGGGAGAAAACCCATTCAGTAAACGCCGGATTCGACTTTGCAGTATTGAATCAGGCTATCAATCTGAGCGTAGACTATTATTATCGTAAGGGCGTAGACTTGATTGGAACCCAAATGCTCCCACTGGAAACAGGTTTTGAAATGTTGACCGTCAACTGGGCCAGTATGCAGAACCAGGGTGTTGAGGTTGCCCTTAGCACACGCAATATCCACACCAAGAATTTCATGTGGACCACCAACTTCAACTTCGCATACAACAACAATAAAATACTGAAAGAAGCACTGCGCGAAGATGCCTTGGAACCGGGACGCGAAGGGTATCCTGTAGGAGCCTTGTTTGCCCTGAAAACAGCCGGATTGGATGAAGAAGGTTATCCGATGTTTGAGGGTAAAGACGGAAAAGCCGTATCGGCCATGGAATTCTTCAAATTGCAGGAATGGGGATTCGGAGCAACTGACCTGACAGCCCGCGAACGCCGTGAACTTTACACTTATGTAGGTACAGCCGACTGCCCTTATACCGGTGGTTTCAATAATACTTTCACATACAAAGCATTTGAACTGGGTGTCAACTTCAGCTTCGACTTCGGTGGAAAGGTGCGCAGCCAACCCACCTACTCTATCGTTGACTTTGATAAAGGACGTAATACGAACCGCGATATCCTGAACCGATGGACTCCGGAAAACACGGAAACAATCTTCCCTGTTCTGCTGAGCCAAAATGAACGTCTGGACGAATACATGTGGTATTCAAACCAGAATGAAATATACCGTAACCTGGATATCTGGATCAGAGACCTAAACTACGTGCGACTGCAAAACATCCGTTTAGGGTATACATTGCCCACTAATTTTAGCCGCAAATTGGGTATGACTTCCGCTACAATTGCCATCGAAGGACGTAACTTATTAGTATTCGGTTCAAGTTACAAGAATTATCTTGATCCGGAAACGATGTCCAACGCGTATGCAACCCCGGCTCCGAAGTCTGTTACCCTAAGCCTGAACCTGAATTTTTAATTTTATAGAGAGTTAAAACAATGAGAAAGATATATATAATGTTATTGATGAGCAGCGTAGTATTACTGACTGCTTGTGATATGCTTGACATTCAACCTACGGGAAAGGTGATCCCCCAGACTTTAGCTGAGTACAGAGCGCTGATTGCCACAGCTTATAAGACCGTTCCCGATGCCAGAGGACTCGCCTGTTTTCGTTCGGATGAACTGTATGTGAAAGACGATAGTTGGGAACAGGATCGTTACGGAAAAATCGAGTGCTGGGATGACTTCAGCGCACCGGGACAAACCACTGCTTTTGAGTGGAAGAACTTCTATAGCATCATGTTCACTGTCAACTATACCATAGAAGAGCGGGAATCCATCAACGAAGGGAGCGAAGAGGACATCGACCAATTGATTGGTGAATGTTATCTGCTCCGTGCTTACATGCATTTTCTGTTGGTGAATCTTTACGGTCAGCCCTATACCCGTCCGGGAGCATTAGAGACGACAGCCGTGCCGCTTAAGCTGAATAGCGATATCAATGAAATCCTGAAGAAGAATACCGTTGCACAAATTTATGAAGCAGTTATTGCAGATATCAACGAGGCTGAAAAACTGATTAATAAAGAATCTTGGGAACAGAAATTTTCTTATCGTTTCACAACCTTATCTGTAAAAGCCCTCCGTGCCCGTGTATATTTATATATGGGACAATGGGACAATGCATATCAGGCAGCCGAAGCGATACTTGCTGAAAAGAATACATTGGAAGATTTCAATGCAGAAACTTATACCCTGCCCAACAACTATCAGTCTGTAGAAAATATTACTGCATTAGAACGTGGTATGTCTTCTAACTACACACAGGCTGCTGTTCTATCAGAAGCTTTAGCTTCTTTATACAAAGAAGGCGATTTACGTCTGGAGGCTTATTTCAAAGCTGCCGACAAGAATGGTTATCGCTTCAGCCAAAAGAGCGGAAAAGATGATTTCCGTTGTTCTTTCCGAGTGGGAGAAATGTACCTGAATTCGGCAGAAGCAGCCGCACAATCGGATAAATTGCCCCAAGCACGCACCCGATTACTGGAGTTAATGCAGAAGCGCTATACACCGGAAGCATATACAGTAAAAGCAACTGCCGTGAACGCAATGACCAAAGAAGCCCTGATACAGGAGATTCTGGATGAACGTGCGCGTGAATTAGCTTTTGAAGGACATCGCTGGTTCGACTTACGCCGTACCACCCGCCCTCGTATTGAAAAAGTGCTCAAGGGAGGAACCTATGTATTGGAACAGGATGATTCGCGTTATACAATTCAAATTCCAAGAGAAGCGATAGCTGCTAATCCGGAGTTGTCGAACTGATAAATAAGTAGAGTTGATAAATAAGAAAACCTCCTTTCTCATCCCCATGACAAGATTAGAAAGGAGGTTTTTTCTAAGATACACACAATTTACTCCACAGGAGTTATCTTCACAAAAGAAACTCCATGATAGGGAACCTGTGTCCGGAACTCCCCATTATATTCCCCCAAATCTTTTTGCCGCCACAGATCGCGAACAGATACTTTGCCAGTAATTCCCAGTTGCTTGAGAGCTAATTCGAAATCATACGTCTTCATCTGGATAGCTTCAGCCTCATCCTGATCCCACAAGATAAAATAAGGATCTATCTGGAAGAATCCTACTGCATACGATCCATCATATAGTTTCTTATACCATATCTGCCCATTATCAGTCAGCAATTTTGTGGCCGGTGCTGCCAACAGGTCCTGATTCACAGCAATCACTTCATTATTTGTCAGTAAACTCAACGTAAAATCATCTATATCGGACATATCACAACCGATCAATAGCGGAGCGGAAAGAATGCACCATAGAGAGATATGGGAATATTGTTCATCAGGAGTCAGAGCCGATTCATGAACCTTCTCTCTCCAAGCCTTACCCAGTTTTCCTACCACCAGCATATCGGGATCATTATAGTTCCCCGGTGCAGTAGCCTGAGCACAAACATCCTGAAAACAACCGATGGCTGTCACCACATTCCATTCATCAGTAATGTCACGGGTGGTGCGCCACAGCTCACCTCCTGCCTCCCTTGCCCAGTTCCAGACGTTGGGAGCACCATATCCCACACAATAGACAATGTCCCGATCCACTTTATCCAATGCATCACGCATAACAATATAGGGTTCGCGGATTGTTTTCTCTTCTGAATCCTTCTGAACCGCATGATATCCGCAATGATCATATTTGAGATAATCTACTCCCCATCTGCCCCAAGTCCGTGCATCTATTTCCTCATGCTGATAACTGCCCAGATAATCACCACATGTTGTCGGTCCCGGTGAAGAATAAATACCGAATTTCAATCCCAGAGAATGAATATAATCAGCCAAGCCTTTAAAATCAGGGAATTTCTCATTGGAGAGCAATTCTCCCTGCTTGGTACGTTCGGCAGCTTCCCAACCGTCATCAATATTCACATACGTCCATCCGTATGCATGCAACTTTTCATTCATCATGCGGGCAGCCTCGCGCACTTTCTCATCATCTACAGAAAGTCCCCAGCAATTCCAACTGTTCCATCCCATCGGAGGAGTCAGAGCAATCCGGTCTCCTATTTTCAAGGTAATTTCTTTTTCGGCTACACCTTTTTCGTTCATGGCTTTCAGAAGCACTTTGAAATCTCCTCTAAGTTCGGTTTTTCCCGTAATAAAGCCGGTGGAAGTATCTAATTTCAGTCCGGCAGGAAGTCCTGACGCTTCAAAAGTCATTGGCCGGTTACCACTTGCCATAATCGTCATCAGGAACGGATTTCCCGGACGGGCGCCATATACCAGAGGATTATTAATCCGTGGAGTTTCCGGAGCTTCCGGTGTCAGAATGTACTTCTCCTTAGCCACAGGCTTCGGCCAGACAGGTATCGGGGTAATCTCTCCATGAGTCACAAACTTCACATTCAACCAGTCGGCATGGTCGTACATAATGCCATCGCCACATTCTTCAACCAATAGCAACACTTTATCAATGCCGGAGAGGCTGACATTGAACTCTTTTACGGGATCGCCCTTCCGCATCACACCGCTTTTCCAAAGTTCTTTTTTATCTCCGATTATCTTGAACTGCAATTTACCGGCATACAGGTTGTTATCGTCCGCTCCAACCAAGCCACTCACTGAAACGGCCTTACCACCCAAATCATACAGCATACGGCTGATGGAATGAGCTCCGATACCCCGCTTATACACAACTCCATTTACCGTAAGCGGAGTCCATACCACAGACTGATTTATCTGCGGTATTCCCCAATCCTGCACAAAACAGGAGTCCTTATAAACTTCATCCAACCAAACTTCACGCTTCGGCCCGTTATTACAAGAGGAAACAAACCACAAGTTTGCCAAAAGAGCCAATGCGATAATTACGTTTTTCCTAGTTTTCATAATATTTCGCTTTTTATTTCAGGACCGGATTAATAAACAACTCATCTATATATACCTGTTGCGGAGCTTCAAAAGCGACCTTTACATAGCGTACATTTTCATCCAGTTGGTCAAACAATATGCTTTCAATCCAGGCATCATGCTTGTTGTTCGGAAAATAAGGGGCGTCTTTTATGGAAGACAGATTATACTCTTTACCGTCTATTGAAGTATACAGATATGTCTTCATCGGCATACCTATTTTTTCCGGATTATAATTCAGCATACGCAACATAGCTTTCTGAACACGGGTTTTCTTTTGCAGATCCACTACAAATTCATGATAACCGGCCTCGAACTTCACCCAGCGGGCATCCTTACTGTCCTCTTCAGCAACCTTACCATCCAGTAACGGTTGCAAACCGGCCTTTCCAAGCATCATTTGCGGAGCCGCTCCATTGACTAATTTCTCCATAAATGCTGCTTCCATCAGTTTCCAATATTCCTTTCCGTTCTTCCAGTCCATATAGTCAGCATACACTTTGTTCGACCAGACAGGTTGTCCCAACTGATACTTTGACTCAGGATTCTCAATAATACCGTAGAACATAAATGAAATGATCTTATCAACCCCCGCCGCAGATGCTGCAACCTGCTGGGACAGCAGCCTCGGATAGGCTGCCGGAATCAAGGCAGAAGTACGGTCATTGGTACCCTCTTCCCAAGTGAAAGTCTCACAATTTGCCCACATTTCAATATTCAGGCGGTTATGAATATCACGCAATCTCTGCCAGTTCTTCTTCAGACGGGGAAGTGTGAACTGATCGCGTACACACCCCACTTCATCCTGATAGGCAATGATATCCACTTTCAGTTTCTGCATTTGCTTCTCATATTCCGGATTATCAAATTCTGACAATCCGATTCCATAAGGAGAGATCAGGGTTTTCTTGCCCGGAGCCAATTTTTTAGCCTTCTCTGATAAGGTATTTACCGACTGCACCGCATGCTCCGCAAAAATAGGACAAAGGCAATCTTCTACCGGTAAATACCAGCCATAAAAGGCTTTGTGGTTTTTATAAAGAGATGCCAACTCTTCCATGATCCGGAGCTGCCGTTCCTTAATTGCCGGATCAAGCAGATTATCATCCTGATCCTTTGCCCAGCCACTACTCATGAAAATCTTCATATTATGTTTGGCTGCTTCATCCAGAATAGCATCCACAGGACTTTTCTTATCCTTATTATACCACCAAGGCATTATTTGCGAAGGATAATAAGATTTTCCTTCATTGGCAACCTCCATGAGTACCAGATATTCGATACCCATAGCCGACAATTCACGTACTTTAGCTTCCCACAATTTCGGGTCCATATTATCAAAACTCTGAGGATTCGTATATTTATTACGTACATCCTTGTATGCCAGGTTGATCCAGCTACCTGTAACAGGTTTCACACCCAAAGCCGACTCGGTGGTTTTCTCTTTTTTCTGTTTGTCGGAAGCGGCATTATCCGCACCCACCGTAACTACCGGTAACGCAACCAATAAAACTGACAGAGCAAATCCTATCATTTGAAATTTCTTCTTCATAGTACACATTTATAAATCTATATTAAGTTATCAACTTCCTCCGGACACTATAATCAGTACCAGACCGGAGATAAAAAGAATAAGCATCAGCGTAAGTAACAGATTGGTAGACTTTGAAGCCCCCTTAAACTCTTTCCAAATGAAGAGTCCCCACAAGGCGGCTACCATCGTTGCCCCTTGCCCCAGCGCATAGGAAATAGCCGCACCGGCTTTTCCGGCAGCGATATAGCTGCAAGCAGTTCCCAATGCCCAGATTATACCGCCCAACACACCCACCAGATGCGTATTGAAGTTTCCTTTGAAATACTGGCTGTAGTACACAGGTTCTCCCATAAAAGGTTTCTTCATCACCAGTGTATTGAACAGGAAATTACTGATAAAGATACCTATTGCAAACACGAACAAAGCCGAATAAGGAGTCATCATGCCTGCTGTGGGTGCTTCCAGATTTTCCAGGTCCATAGCTGCCGCCACAAAACGATAAAAGAACGCCATCAGGATACCGGCGCATACAGCAACCAGGATACCTTTCTTACGGGTGCTCTGACCGGACGCTTTGGAAACTTTTCCGGATGCTATTCCATTAAAGATAATAGCCAGTACAATCAGGAAAACGCCCAGGAAAAGAATGACGGGATCTCCCTTCGGAACACTGAAATAATTGACAAATACCCCCAGAACCAATGCCAGCCCCACCCCTATAGGAAAAGCAACCGACATCCCTGCCAATGACATAGAAGCCGATAGCAGAATATTAGAAGCATTGAATATCACACCACCCAGGAAAGCGCTCCAGAAGTTCTCCGGACTCACTTGCAACAAGTCCTGTATAAATCCTCTCCCGGCCTCTCCCGTACTACCTAAAGTCAATCCCCAGATCAGAGAGAAAAGAACGATGCCAATCACGTAATCCCAATAGAACAACTCGTAGCGCCAGGTCTTGGCTGCCAACTTCTGAGTATTTCCCCACGATCCCCAGCAAAGCATCGTAACCCAACACAACGCCACTGCCAATCCGTAACTTTCAACTATAAACATAATCGGTATTTTTAGAGGTTAATTTATTCATTCAGGTCCAGTTCTTTACGATACGGAATAGAAGACTGCGCTCCCATTCTTGTCACGGCAACAGATGAAGCTTTAGAAGCCATTCCAGCAGATTGCCTCAAGTTCATGCCTTCTGCCAGTCCCACACATAAAGCACCGTTGAAAGTATCGCCGGCAGCCGTCGTATCAACAGGTTCCACTTTAAAAGCATCCACACAATACGAAGTATCGCCTTCTCTCACCAAGCAGCCCTTCGAACCCAAAGTTACAATTATATTCTGTACTCCCATCGCACTGATTTCTTTTGCAACCCGTTCTGCATCAGCATCATTCACAATCTTTATACCGGTAAGCATTTCTGCTTCAATCCGGTTGGGAGTAATCATAAACAGGTATCTGAGTAACTCTTTCGGAAGGCTCCGGGCAGGGGCCGGATTCAAGACTACCTTCACCCCTTTTTCAAAAGCTTTCCTAGCAGCATATTCCACCGTTTGAATCGGAATTTCCAGTTGCATCAACAAGATGTCTCCTTCGCACATTTCCTCCACAACTTTATCCACATCCTGCTCGTTCAGCAGCATATTGGCTCCGGAAGCCACCACTATACTATTCTCTGCGTGATCATCCACACTGATCAAAGCAACTCCAGAAGCAGAGTTTTCATCAAGAGTGATATATTTTGTATCTATTCCCTCTTTCTTGAAATAATCCACTGACTGCTGTCCCAGTATATCATTCCCCAACTTCGCTACAAAGATCAGATTACCACCCAACCTTTTCACTGCAACTGCCTGATTGGCTCCTTTACCACCCTGGTTCATAAAGAATTCACCACCCAGAATGGTTTCACCGGGGACCGGCAGATGAGAGGTCCTCACCACCATATCTATATTGGAACTGCCAATTACTATAATTTTCTTCATGGTACTATATTTTTAATAAATAAATGCATGTATGTATCGCCGTGACAAGACATTTCTTCTAAAAACTTATTCATAATCAAGTATTTCCCGTTTACTGATTGAGCATACCATTGGTTTCTTTCAGTTTCATTAGGCAATACTGAGAGTTTCACCGCTTGGAACAAAGAGTTTCAAGGGATGAAACTCTTTGTTCCATCCGATGAAACTTTGCTTTTAGTATGATTGCTTATTTTCTTTCAAGATATTTCTTATACCCTTCATAGGTATCTGTTCCCGGCTTGAAGGTGGCCCAACTGAAATTCGTGATATGATCGGTAAACATTCCGGCTACTCTCAGCTGTTCCTCCAGCTCGATCCAGGGTTTGGTCCGCATGGTAATTCTCGGACACCAGCACTCTTTGAACGACTCTATATCTACTCCGAAAATCACTCCGTTAGCATCGCAGGCTTTCTTTATTTCGGCAAACCAGTTGGGCAGGTCCACATCAAAATCTACCAGACAACGTCCGCCTATATCCTGAAGATAAAGTACATCTATATCGGGAGTCTGGGCAAATATCTTACCAAACCATTTTCCGCAGAGATCAGCAGGCATTCCCCTCCACAAAGCAGGAGCTATGCAGACTTCTTTCGGAGACTTCGACTTCACATAAGCCGCCACTGTCTGCAAATAATTAGCCAGCATAGACAAGGCGGGTTCCTGCTGCCAACCTACCGGATACGAGCCGTCATGAAATTCTTCGGTTATGTACCATCCCGCCAAGCTGGGATGATTCCCCCAAAGGGCAAACAGTTCATCGAATACTTGTTTATTACGCTCCACCAGAAATTCATATTGTTCCGGTTTTGTAGTATCTTCCTTGCTGTAATCACCGGGATATAGTCCAACAATCAGCTTCATCCCGTTACGCTCGGCAGCATCGAACATTCGGTTCATGATATCATATTGCTTGGTCACCCACGGCAGATTTGTCGGCGAATAGAAAGAAGATTTCTCATTCGTGCGGTCATTGAAACCTTCGGCATACTGGATAATCCAAGTGTCAATGCCCACTTCACGGCTTGCTTTGAATTCTACGTCCCAGTCGGTCTCTTTATAGACGCTATTCAGCTGAATGAAAACACTGGAGAACTTGGGAGTTCCCTTGAATTCAGGAGTATAAGAGGTCAGCTGCTCCAGATTGTCGATGCAAACCTCACCTGTACATGCGCTGTTATCATCGTTCGTGATTTCAAGACGATAACCTTCAAGACGGTTCAGAACCAGTTTGTTTTCGCCCAGATCACGCCCTTTGGCAAAAGTAAAGGCCTCATAAGGCATCACTACACGTGTCCATTCTTCCTTGGTCAGTACATCCTTATCCACATACTCGAAGAACTGCCAGCGATCTTTGTCATGAAGCGCATCCTGCGTAAACTGATCCACATCCTGAATAAGCATGAAACGGAAGGTACCTTTATTATTCTTATTACCTTTCACCCAGATGGAAAGTCCCAACGGATGGAAAGACAAATCACTGCGATAGTCTCCCCCACTCTGCTGGATATATACGGATTCGGTTCCGGACGCATTGCCGGAAAAAGAGTATTTAAGCTCGAAGCTTCCCGTTCCTTCCACACAGTCATCGCTGATAAAACGGTCTATCGAGGTTTGCGGTGACTCGGGAAGTCCTTTCATTTCGTACACCACACAGCTCATCTCGTCGTAAGCATTCAAAGTCTTTACCGCACGTGCTTTCGCTATTATCTCCTCTGCTGTGGGGGCCTGTTTACTACCGCAAGCCGCCAACACAAGCAGCAGAGAAGAAATACTGATTAGGGATAGTATATTTTTCATATTTATTTCGTTGTATAGATTATTACTTCGGTTATCCATATTTTCCCGTTCGATACGGGATTTTTCCATTTAAAAGTTACAGTGTGCTTCCCTACAGGACGGTCATAGCAGAAGAACAATTCACACTTCCGGTGGTTGATATATTGGGGCAAGGCGGTGGTTTCATAGAACTGTCCATCGATATATACATCCATCTCCGCCGTATAGTCCGCCGGAAGCCCACCTGCCACGTATCCTTTTACAACCAGTCCGGTTCCTTCGAAAGAGAAGGGATTTACATCATCTATGGATTTCTCTATTGTAAGTTTATCGCTCACTTTCAGATTCTCAAAAGCTACTTCCAAAGCAACAGGTCTGATGTTCTCCCGTCTGATTATGAAGTCTGTTCCTGCCTTCCCGTTTCCATGTTTCTGCAACATCTCGCTGGCATGTCTGTACGTCATGTCATAGGCTTTATTCAGACTGATATCCGTATGGGAGAAAGGTATGTCTTCCACTTCATACAAAGCTTCTTTCCAGGATTCGGGGATGTTGCTGTATCCTATCATGGTTCCCAGGATGCCTGCGGCTGAAGCCGGATTACAGTCAGAGTCCTGACCGGCACGCGTGGCGATATCTATGGTCTTTGTGAAGTCCCCCTGTCCGTAAAGCAAGCCCAGGAGTATATAGGCACCGTTTATCTTCGTACCGATATTAAAGGAGTTATGAATGCCTTCGGGACAACTGATTTCTTCGCTCCACTTGTTCTGCAACTCGAACCAGGTTCGTTTCCAGTCTTTCGGATATTTCCTGTGCCAGCGAATTACGTCCGACATACATTTGTGGAAATCGCTTTCTTCCGGTATCACCTTCAACGCTTCTTTTACGATATATTCTATATCATTGCTGACATAAGCCAGAGAGTACATGGCTGCCACATAAACTCCGCCATACCATCCTTCACCATAGGACATGATATGCCCCACCCTATCGCAGATTTCAGCAGCCTGATTAGGCATTCCCGGTGACATAATCCCGGCAAAATCCGCTTCAATCTGGAAGTCGATGCAATGTGCATGAGGGTTATTCTTCCAGTAACCACTCTGGGGTGCTTTCATCCCCTGCAACAGATTGTAGCGGGCTACCTGGTTGGCATGCCACAATGGATATTCTGTCCGCCCGAAAGCCGTCGCAAAAGAATCAATCGGAGCATCCAGCCCGCATCTTTCGAAGACTTCCACAAAAGTCAGATCCACATAAACATCATCATACAAACCGGGAAAGGTATCATACCAATTCTTGACCGTATGCTTATCCCAGGGAATGGGAATATAATCCTGAATGATAGTTCCCAAGAATTTAAACTCAGTAGGTCCCCCGTAACTGCATCCCAGGGTCTGCCCCGCCCATGCACCCTTCACTTTATCACGCAGGCTCTGCTCGGACAGAACAACTTCTTTATTTCCTTTATGAACGGCGGCAACCAGATCGGCTATAAAGAAGAAAGCCATCAGGAGCCATATTAGATTTCTTTTCGACATACTCATTTCTTGTTTTTACTTTCGGGCTTTACTCAATCACTTTATCCGTCAGATCCCAGCCCATAATCGTTGAGATATAAGGAATTATCCACATCGCCATCTTCTTATGTCCCGAATATCCGGGATGCCATGCAGCCCCCAGGTCGGTAGTCCGGTTATAGAGGTTCTTATCCAGTTTCAGTAGAAAGACTTTCGGATCATTCACTTCGTTTATTATCGCTTCATAATAACTGAATACAGGAGCTTGCATAGCTACAGGGTAAATGCACAATATGGGAATATCTCCATAATGCTCACGCAGTTGTGCAAGGATCTGTTTGTATGCTTTGGTGAATTCGCTTTTGTAAGGATGGGGCTCCGTTGAGAAATCATTGGAACCTAAATTGATAACTACCAGATCCGGAAGATATCCCTTAAAATTCCATTTATGAGTAAGGTCTTCGTCAAAGGTATTCAGCATCCGGTCTTTCATCGTAACCTTCGACACGCGTACCGAATCACCATAATTGCGAGCGGCTCCTCTACCGGAATGGGCAATCAGTGTATAGTCCGCATCATAATAACGGGCTACCATAGAGGCAAATGTGAGATTACAATTTTCCGTCTCCACCAGGAAAGGCTCATCGCGATGTTTCCCGTCTGTGCCATATCCGCAGGTAAGCGAGTTTCCGATAAACTCGATATGCCGTGTGCGTACTGCCGGCTCTTCCGCCAGGCGTCCCGAACCGGACAAGACAAACTGATGGATAGTTGTCTTGCCGAATTCACCTTCGGAACGTTTCTGTATCTTCAAACTATGAATGCGCTTATCTATGCCCGATACCAGATGGATCAATGTATCCGTTCCGCATACTTTCACGACTTTATGCAGTTTGCCATCAACAAATACATTATAATAACTCGTTCCTGTTTCAGAAACTTTCACTGACAGCCTTCCACCAGTAAAACGGGTTTCCAGATAAGTACCTACCCAGTCGAAAGCTACCGAACCATCGGAGGAAACCAATGTTCTGCCGGTATACCGCACGGCAGGATCATTCCCTTTATAAACAGTTCCGTTTCTTTGAGCTTTCAGTTCCGCAGAACAACTTATCCCTATCAGGATAAACAGATATAGACAATAACGTTTCATCATTTTCCTTATTTACGTTTCTTATTTTTAGCTTTCAATTCTTTCAGGTATTTCATGTATCCGTTGAACAAGTCGATAGTGCGTGCTTCGCCCACACGGATAGACATCTTCGGATCATTGAATACACCCGGGAACTGATAGCAAAGAATCTTCTCAAAGTTATCAAACAGGTTCAGGTCACGGATGATTTCTTCTACCGGACGGGGATAGAGGGAGTTATCCGGATTGAACAGGAATACTTCCAGATCGAACCACAAATGAGCTTTAGCCTCATCACAAACTTTCTGCAACATGTTAGCCGCTTCCTTACCAGTCAGATCACCATCCGGCATACGGGCAAATCCGAATGGACACAAGATATCCAGATGTTCCATAAGTGCCGGATACGTATCCATTCCGTTGGGAACTTCAAAACTGTTGGTAGCCAACATGATCGGTTTGTCCGGTGCAAATCCGTTACAGTAAGCCTTAAACTCTTTGAAGAAATTCACAATATCGTCTTTTCTCTTTTTACGCATTTCGGGGCGTTGTTCCCAGTTATCCAGACCACCGCCACTCTCTTCGGACACATAGAAAGCATAAAAGGATTCATGGTGACCATACATATCCCACAGTTCTTTAGCCACCCGCTTGTGCCATTCCAAAGATTCGGGGGTAAAGTCGAACCAAGCAAACATACCCACTCCCATCAGTACGTTCATGCCCTGTTTATCGGCTTCCGTCAGGATGGCCTCAATCGGATCTTTGGCTGTAAGTTCCATACGGCCGGGATACAGTTTGGAAGGATAGAAGGCTTTACCTACATAGTTATCCACATTGGTAGTATGTTTGCCTACATATTCTTCATTACGGAAAACTTCCTGTATAACCACCATATTCATTTCCAGCTTATTCATGGAACGAATCAACTCTCTCCACTGATCGTCGGTCATCTTCTTGATATCCTGATTCCAATGTTTTCCTTCGATTTCACTCCAGTGATAGATGCCCGTCCAGGCACCGGATATCTGTTGGATAGAGCGAATGTCCGATTCAATCACTTCTATATCCTTTGTCTTCCGACAGGTCTTACCTTCATTGGCTACCTTGAAGATCACTTTATTCTTTCCCACCCGATCCTTGGTAGGTATAACCACCTTCACCGTTTCGGCCTTTCCGGCAGGGATTGTCACAACCGTTTCGTATAACAGTGCATCCTTATTCTCTTTATTCCAATACAAAGCTACCTGATAAGTCTGTTGTGAAGCACTTTCGTTCACAATACCACCGCGGATATCCAGATCGACCTTATTGGTGATTTTTCCCGGAGGTATTAAAGTTAAGCTCACTTTATTCTCTGCCTGCATACTCACCAGACTGAACAAAGAAAAAAGAAGTAAAAAAGTACGTTTCATAATCATCTTTTTAAATTAGAATTAGTTAAAACTACCCGGATAAGAAATCCGTGATTCCGTCTCGCCACCAGTCAGACGAATATAGGAATCGAACTTGCGTTCTCCCTCCTGCAATATGATTACACGGGCACCGTTAGCCAAATTATTGTACACCGTATTTCCACCTGTATAACGCCCGTAAGCCAATAGCACCTCCTTATATATAACTGCATAATCATTGTTATGATCGTGGCCGGCAAATGTTCCCATGACGTCACCACACTCTTTGATAGAAGTAAACAGACCTGAATTAGTGGTAGGGCAAGCAACTCCTTCACCTCTCACTCCGAACAATCTGTTTTTATCTTCCATCACAGCATCTTTGTATTCGGGTATGGGAATATGGAAAAAAGCCAATGCAGGAAGAGGAATATCATTATTCTGCTTCGTAAATTCCTTACTTTGATTTCTGTACCAAGCAATCTGGTCAAACTTAATCCAGTCATATCCGGGTACTGACTTTATCTGCGTGTATGCATGAGAATCGATGCAATATAAAAGAGCCGCATTTTTATTCTTATCCTTTGACGACTTCACCGTCAAAACATAATCAGGGGCAACTTCGCCTCCACGGGCAGGCATCATACTGTTTTTCTTTTGCGAGAGATAATCATACAATTCCACCCGGGTGCGATCATACTCATCATCATGATTGCCAAATACCACTCCAAACGGAATATTGCGTCTGATGCAAGGCTCCAAAACAATGTCCAGCCCTTTGAAAGCTTCATTGGAAACAACCACATCTCCCGTAAACATGACGAAATCAGGACGTTCAGCATCCAATACTTCGTTAATACGATCCAGAGATATTTGTGAATTTGCCTGATCATCATATTTATAATGAACATCCGTAAACTGTACAATCTTAAACTTGCCGTCACGATTGAACTTCAATACTTCTTTCTGGCCCCAAACCGTAAGAGCATAAAATAATACCATTAAGCATAAAGCTATTTTCTTACACATCATATCTTTTATTTTAAACTATCTATAATCTTCAATAATAATTCAGGTTCATCTGTAGTAATATAGTCTACTCCCAACAAATAATATTGTTGCAACTCTTCCGCACTATTCACCGTCCAGACATTGGTAAGTAAACCGGCTTCCCTGGCTTTTTGAGTCAGGTTTTTATCTTGCCTGTATGCATAGTAAGAATAATCAATTCCTGAGATGCGGTCGTTCACCAGGTCCTTCAGTTCCTTCTTACCTTCCCATAAGTAAAGAGTTCTGGCTGTAGGATCCAGTTCACGGATACGTTTCAAGACTTCATAATTGAAACTGATATATTCCACATACCCCTGCATTTTCATGCGATGAACAATACTCACCACAGAGTCTGTCAACTGTAACGTACGCTCCAACCCTTTCTGGGAATCTTTTATTTCAATAATAGGATGGGTACTATTCTGCGCCCTTGCAGCTATCAAGAGCTCCTGAAGTGAAGGCACCGGGTCTTTCTTATTAATCGTTTGTTGAAACAACTGCAATGAGGTGATATTTTCAACTTCCAATCCATATACATGCGGATCATGGGAAAGAATAACTCTATTGTCGGCAGTTAACCAGACATCCATTTCAGATCCCTGACATCCCAATTCCACCGCATTCTGAAAAGAACGAACTGAATTTTGCAACACCCCTTTCTGTCTCCAGGCACCCCGATGAGCCACCACTCTGTTCTTGCTGAAGCCGTCTTTCAATAATTCAAACTCACACTGCTGCCCGTCAATCAAAAGGGTTATGCCGTATCTATAACTCGTCTGCCCTGCTGATAATGCCTTATTCTTTTTCAGACAGATTGATTTCTCTTTAAGATCAATCCGGAAAAGAGAAGAAGTATCACTCAGCAAACAAACATTGGAGGGTGTGGGATATATCCGACCCACTGCACTCCCCGACTGCCCCACGGGAATCAGATAATTATCCAACACATACTTCGAAATATCTCCGGCCCTCATGACGAAGGAGCTAAGAAGCATTCCTGCTATAAAGATTGCATTTTTCATCCTATTCTATCAATAACAAATATACACATCCATAAAATCGTTATTTATATCCGCAATAATAAATTCCGTCTACTTATCCCGTTCACACATAGTCGTAGCGATTATTTAAACGGGCTACACCCTTTCAGTGTTAAGGCTACACCCTTTTGCTCGGATAGCTACACCCTTTCGCCCTTATGGTGTAGCCCTTTTCAGTTTACCACTACACCTTCGGGTATTAGAGTCTTCATTATTTACAAAAGTCCATTGTCTTCCAGATACTTTTTATAACTTGTATAATTGTTTGTACCCTTCTTAAAAGTAACCCAACTGAAATTCGTGATATATTCGGTAAACAACCCTGCTACGAATAATTGCTCCTTTAGTTCACTCCAGTTCTTTTCCCGATAAGGGACATTCGGACACCAGCAACTCTGGAATGATTCTATATCAACACCAAAATGTACGCCGTTGGCATCACATGCTTTTTTAATCTCAGCAAACCAATTAGGCAGGTCTACATCCACATCCACCAGACAGCGTCCGCCAAGATCCTGAATGTATAAATAATCAATATTGGGCGTCTGAGCGAAGATCCGTCCAAACCATTGCCCGCAAAGATCGGCCGGCATACCTCTCCATAAAGCCGGAGCGATAGAAACGGGCTTATCCGATTTGGTCTTAATATAAGAAGCCACTCCTTCAAGATACTTAGCCAACATGGATAAAGAGGGTTCTTGCTGCCAGCCTACAGGATAAGAACCATCATGAAATTCTTCGGTTATATACCAACCTTCAAGGCAAGGGTGATTGCCAAATTGTTCATACACCTCATCGAACACCATCTTATTTCTCTCCAAATTGAGATTATATTTCTCCGGTGATGCCGTATTTGTTTTACTGTAATCACCGGGGTAAAGGCCTACAATCAGTTTTATGCCATTGCGCTCGGCAGCCTCGAACATTTTGTCTACAAAGTCATACTTCTCGGTAATCCAAGGCATATTGGTATTCTTATAGAACGAAATACTAGTATTTTCTCCGTCTGTAAACTGTTCCACATACTGGATAATCCAAGTATCAATGCCGATGGCACGGCTATCCTGAAACTGTTTATCCCAGTCTTCGTTGACATAGGCGGTATTCAATTGTACAAAAATGCTGGAGAACTTGGGCTTACCGTTTTTCAGCTCATAAGAAGTCAATTGCTCCAACGCATCGATACCTACTTCACCGGTGCAGACTTCATGTTTCGTATTTACGATTTCAATCCGGAATCCCTCAAAACGGTTTAGCAATAAGCCGTCAGCCGTAGCCCCCTGGCCCTTTTTATACAATTTGAACGCACTGTAGGGCATAACCAAACGGTTCCAGCCTTCTTTGGATAATATTTCTTCGTCTTCGAAAGCATAATATTGCCATCTCTTACGTGTACTGTCATGCGGTTTGTCGGCATTGAATTGCTTCTCATCTTCCATAATGATGAAGCGGAAAACACCTTTGTTACCTTTTTGGCCTTTTACCCAAATAGAAAGTCCCAAAGGATAAAAAGACAAGTCGGGGCGATAATCTCCCCATGTTTCTTCGAAATAGACATACTCAGGATTTGAAGTCATAGGTTTACCGGAAAAACTGTATTTCAGCTTAAAGCTTCCTACTCCTTCTTTATAGTCATCACCTAAGTCATAGTCAATAGTGGCTTTGGTAGGTTCTTCGGCACTGGTAGGACCAGTACGATAAATTTCGCACCCTAATTCATCGAAAGGGTTAATATTTTTAGTAGCTTTCGTGCTATTCAATACTTTGCGTATCTCTTCTTTCAGGTTATAGTCACCATCCTGACCGTTTCCTCCTCCGTTATGATCATCACTTCCACAGGAAGTCAAAATAAAACAGAACAGACTTACCAATATAGCAGTTGTTTTCATAAGGCATTAGTTTTAAAAGAGAGTGCCGCCGGATTAGCGGCACTCCCGATTTGAATTAATCAATGTGTATTATTGACGGAAATAACTCATCTTATACATTCTTACAATAGACTGTGATAAATCAAAGCCAACAACAGAGGTTGCAATGTACACGTCATACCCGGTTGAGGTTACTTCTTTGTAGACAGCAACGTCTCCCCAGCTAAAGTAATTCTGCCCCCATGCGGACATATCGCTTGTAAATACACAGAAGTCACTATATCCGTCATCGTCCGGTCCCAGTTCCATCTTAGAAGTATTGGTTATGTCGAATACCTTGAGGGTAGCACCACCACCAGCCCATTGGTCAGCACCTTGGTCATTGAGTGCCAAATAGGTATCATTTTCCACCTTAAACACATTGAAGCCAAGCAAACGGTATTCATGGTCGGCAGCATTCAAGGCCGTAACCTCCATGGATGTCGTAAAGATATTGAAGCGACTCTTCAAAGCCTCATCACTATTTCCATTTACCCACTTCGTATAACTGATGTAATGATCTGAATCATCGGCCAATGAAACACGCTGTATGGCAGGTGCGGCAGTCCAAGAACTTCCAACCGGTCCGTAACGTAGTTTATTAGGCTGATTGGCAGGAGTCACTAACTGACCATCCTGTAATTTCCAATAATAAATAGTCATATCATTAGGCCCTGTACCATAAATATAAGCTGTACCGCTGGTTACATCACCCGCTACATTCATGTTATACCCCAAATCTCCCGGGCAACCATCACCGGCAGTATAGTCAAGCAGCAACTTATGTTCCTGATCTGCTTCAGAATAATAGAAGACCATGAAACCTGCACCGTAAATATTTTCACGGGAAGTAATCAAGTGACCGGCATCATCCGTACGAGCCTTCATCATAAACGATCTTGCTGCATCTATAGTCTTAACCGCTGCTCCCGTCTTCATGTCATACAGGTAGATAGGACCATTGTATTCCTGAACTGCCAGATATTGACCGTATATTGCCAAGCCTGTATTGTTGCGGCTTGCTAGTCCCAAATCGGTGCAGTTCTTTTCCCACACTTTGGAGAACTTGGTTTTAGGCGGTGTCGGTACGACACGAATCGTATTGTTATGACGATTGCCCAATGCATCGATTACTGTTATTTTATAAGGTTCAGTGAAATCCATTTCACCTCCAACTCCCGGAACAACATAGCAATTATGTTCCACACTTACAGTACAAATCAGACGGCTTACATCGAGCGGGTCCTCATCCGTGGTAGGAACTTTCACCGTAATTTCTTCTCCCTCTTCATAAGGACCTTTCTTGGTAGCATAAAACTCCGTCGGATTATCAGGTATCTGAATGGTTACATTAAGTAGACCATTTACTTGGCTTTCATGTGCTGTACTCAAGTCAGGAGACTCACAGGAAACTAAGAGCACTGCCCCAAACAAACACGCTGTTGCTGCAATTCTATTAAGTATTTTCATAGTTTCATTTTTTAATTATTTCCATTCATCAAACTGTTCACAAGCAGAGTTCTGCTGAATTTCTGCAATAGGAATAGGGAAACGGTTGTATTTTTCCAGATAAACACGCGTTTTACCAGCATCACAATCCACAACATTGTATTCATATCCGTCGCCTACTTTTGTCGGCTTCACTCCTTCCATGTGAGTACCATTCAGGACTGTAGTTGCCAGCCCCCAACGGCGGAGATCCCAAAAACGATGTCCTTCAAAAGCTAACTCTACCATTCTTTCGTGACGGAGAAGTTTCATGAATTCAGTCTTTGTACTGGCAGATACTGCCGGCAAATCAACTCTGTCTCTCACTTCATTCAATGCTTCCAATGCTTCAGTAAGTTTATCTTGCATTGCCATTGCTTCAGCATAAATCAATAAAACTTCAGCATAGCGCATGTAATAGAAAGTCAAGTCAGTTCTACGCATTTGACTTTTACTAATTTCCGGATCAAACAACTTACGCATATAGTAGCCTGTACAAGTAGTACCACCACCTAAGCCATAACCATCCACACTACCTTCGTATGTATAAAGTGTTTCTCCTTTCCATTGACAACCGTTATAAAGTATGGAAGCATAGAAACGTGGTTCACGACCTTCATAGGGATTGGCAGCCATTTCCGGATTATTCCAGTCAAACTCTTTACCATCAGCCATCTGATAAGCTGATACCAATGTTTCTGTCGGACTGATTTCAGCATAACCTCCATCACTGGGCGGACAATTGAAATAATCAAAAGAATAATCCAACGTTTCATAAACATAGCCGAACTCTATGACACTTTCATTATTTGCAACCGGTTTCGCTCTTCTATTTAAGAACAACTTTCCATAATCCTCATACAATTCATACCCTTGCTTTTTCAATTCGGCAGCAGCATCGGAAGCATCTTTCCAACGTTCAGCATAAAGCATAGCACGAGCTTTCATTCCATAGGCTGCACCACTTGTCAACTTACCGGCCTCTACAGTACCTCTCAGAGGTAAATTTTTAGCAGCAAAGTCCAAGTCTTCTGCTATGAAATCCCAGCATTCATCGGGCGTACAACGTGCATGATCCTTTTGTCCAAGTTCAGGCAACTGCTTGTACAGGATAAAACTGGCTCCATAACGTTTCGCCAAATCGAAATTAGCCACAGCACGGAAAAAACGGAATTCCGCCTCTGCGCGTTTGGCTACCTCCTCGGTAAAGTTTTCACGGTGTTTTTCCAATCCTTCCAAGGCACGGCAACAAGTCAATTGCCAGGAATGCCTATTATTCCAGTTATCAAAAAGATTACTGGCAGAAGTAATAGGAGTAGAACCGAATACAAACAAATTAGTATTGGCAACCGGATTATTGGCTTTCAAAAGGTCAGCACATGCATCATCAGTGATTGAATAATATCCTCCGATCAAAGAATAAAAGCCATTAATATACAATTGCAGATTTGTTTCATTCGACCAAGTGATATCGTCAGGATAACTACTTGTCAGAACAGGATCAATATCACAACTACTCAGCGTGAAGCAAGCAGAAGCAAATATTGTTAATATCTTATTTACTGATTTCATTGTATTAGTTTTTTAGAAAGTTACATTTAATCCAAATTCATACGTACGCTGTTGAGGATAGTATCCCTGATTTACACTTGGCATTTCAGGGTCCATGTGCTCCAGATTGGATAAAGTAAACAGATTACCACCAGCCACATAAGCACGAATTCTTTCAAAGCCAGCCTTTTTACTCCATTTCTTTGGTATGGTATATCCCAACTGAATAGACTTCAGACGCACATAAGAACCATCTACTACCCACCAGGAAGAGAATTTTCCACCATTTGATCTCGAATCGATTCCTAAACGGGGATATTTAGCATCGGTATGATCGGGACGCCAAGCACCTTCCACCAAATAATAAGGAGTGTTTCCATCAGCATAGAAAGGACGCGTATAGAATGTATCATCACGAATTCCACTACTATACAATCCGCATAAATTTACATCAAACAGAGCGGCGCCTTGCAACAGCATATTAAAATCAAAACCTTTCCATTCAGCACCCAGATTCAAACCAAACATCATTTCCGGTGTATTGCTACGACCAATTGGAACCATATCCTGATCCCAAGTAATCTTACCATCGCCATTAATATCTTTCAGCTTGATATCACCGGGTAATGTCGGACCGAAAACAGCGCTATGGGCTATTTCTTCTTCCGACTGGAATAAACCATCTGCAACAAATCCCCAGTATCTTCCCATCGGGCCACCAGTAGCACGTTTATAATCAGGCACATTGGCATCTTCCGTCATTTTCAACACTTTATTACGAGCCCAAGAAAGATTACCTCTTACGCGATAAGTAAAATCTCTTATCTGATTATTATGAGATAATACGAGCTCAAAACCACGATTATCATGAGAACCATAATTGATATATGTCGGATAGTAAGATCCCAATGAAGGTGGGAAGTTGGCTGACTGAGACTCCAATGAACGGGTAGTCTTCATATAGAACACGTCCAATTCAACGCCCAACAAACCATTCCACATGCTGGATTCGATACCAATATTATAAGTATCAGTCAACTGCCACTTCAAAAGAGGATTTACCGGACTACTCAATCCCAAATATTTCTGAGGACTGGTACCGAATAATACAGTCGGGTCAGCTGATAAACTGGCTGTAGAGAAATAAGTCATCGTATTGCTAATGGCACGATCGCTACCCAAACGTCCTACAGATGCGCGAATCTTCAGGTTTTCCATAAAAGGAACGGCTTCTTTAAAGAAGTCCTCCTGAGAAAGTCTCCATCCTACCGAAACACCCGGGAACACACCCCATCTGTATTTCTTGGGAAGTGCTGTAGAAGCATCAATTCTACTGGTGAACTCCAACAAATACTTATCATCATAAGAATAGTTCAGACGAATTACATAGCCGGCGCGTTTAGCCTGACTGTGTCCACCTTTCACCAAATCTTTATTCACCTCAAGTCCATAGTTCAAATCCATGATATCAGTTATAGGAAAATCTGTTCTACCGGCAGACATACTGGACTGGTCTGTTCTGGAAAATTCATACAAGAATAATCCGGATACGGCATGCTTACCAAATTTGTTTGAGTACTCAAGAGCAGGTTGAATTGTATAACCTTCACTTTCCGTGAACCACTGATTCAAAGAAACTTTATTAGCGATTCTACCAGTCTCTACATTACCTTGCCGGGTAGTCTGGTTCCAACCGTACACATCATAAGTTAAGAAGTACTTCTTCTGCATAGTATAATTCTTCAGATAAGAAGCATTCAACTTAACAGATAGTCCTTTCACAAAAGGTAACTGATACTTCATGGCAATATTACCCTGGAAATATGTCTTCTTTACGTTATTATTACCAGACAAATCTCGTGCGGCAATAGGGTTGTTATTTCCATTACCAGCCGTATTTATACTGGCTATAGGCATTCCATCAGCCGTATAAGGTTTCAAGTAGGGATATGACAACAATGCTTGCTGGAAAATAGAAGCATACGAACCTACCCCTGCAGAAGCCCCTGGCTCATCTTGCTCGGAAACATAACCCGATAAGTCAAGAGACAAATCAAAGTTATCAGTAATCTTTGCATCCATATTAGAGCGGAAATTATACTTATCATAAGAAGTACGTTTAATGATACCTTCCTGATTGTATGCACCGACTGAAGCAAAGAACTTAATTTTTTCCGTACCACCGGAAACAGAAACATTGTTTGTATAGGTAGGAGCTGTATTACGGAATAACAAATCAAACCAGTCTGTATTTCCATAGATGTGCTCATTCTCTCCCGGGTTAGTAATGCGGTCTATTTCTTCAGGTGAAAATCTCAGGTTTTCCTCCGCAACTCCATCCAAAAGCTGAGCCTTATTATACCAATAGGCATAATCCGGTCCATTCAGGAATTTCGGAAAATCAGTATTCTGACTCAATGTAAGTGATCCGTTATACGTTACGGTAGGCTTTTGAACAGCACCACGCTTCGTCGTAATAAGAATCACACCAGCAGCAGCACGCACACCATAAACAGCTGCAGCAGTCGCATCTTTCAAAATAGTAATAGATTCTACTTCGTCAGGAGAAAATGATGGAAAGTAATCAGTAATAACGCCATCAATAACAATCAATGGACTGCCATCTCCGGCACCATTACCACGGATGTACAAGTTAGCCCCATCGGCTCCTGGCTGTCCGCTGCTCTGTTTGGAAATCAAACCGGGCAAACGGCCGGCCAACATACCGGAAAGGCTTCCGCTCGGTGCCATCTTCAGTTCCTTATTGTCCACTTGTGCAATAGCACCGGTCACATTTATTTTCTTCTGTGTACCGTAGCCTACTACTACAACTTCATCTAACAAATTAGCATCTTCCTTCATTATCACTTTCAGAAGTTTTTTTCCTTTCAGTGGCAACTTCTGAGTGATATAGCCCACATAAGAGAAAGTCAAATGCGCATTAGCATTAGGTACCATAATCGAGAAATGACCGTTTACATCAGTAATAGCCCCCGTCTTTCCTCCTTCGGTTACAACGGATACGCCAATCAATGGAATGTCATTCTCATCAAACACATTACCCTCTACCTTAATTTGAGCATGTGCACTCATACTCAGCAAAGAGAATAATAAAAATAGCAAACAAAGATACTTGTTTTTCATATTACTAAAATTTAAAATTAGGAATTGTATTCTCGTTTCATACATTCTTAGTTATATCTTCTAATATTTGCCAGCATTGGTAAAGCCCTCTCGGAACATGAAAACAGCCTTTCCACTTTCCACCTTTTAGAGGCAATAACACCTCACCTCTTCTATTCAGATAACCATACCATTCCGGATATTCATTATCTTTGAAATGGCTCCATGTATATTCATGTACCTTTTCAAACCAATCAAGACATTGCTTATCTCCGGTCAGTTGATAACCTTTGAGCAATGAAATCAGAGTTTCAATATGAACCCACCACAATTTCTGATCCCATTCTAATTGTTGAGGTGGACATCCTTTACGATCCATGAAATAGTAGATACCGCCAAATTCTTTGTCCCAACCATAATCAAGCATCGTCAAAGTTATATTCTTCGCCTTTTCAATCAGATCCGGACGGTTCAGACGTTTCCCCAGGTCCATAATAAACCACATTGCCTCAATATCATGGCCCGGAGTAACCTGGCGTCCTTCGAAAGAATCGGAAAGTTCTCCATTTGCCAGAACATTCTCTACAATAATGCCTCCAAGTTCCGGACGATAGAAAACTTCCATAACTTCATGGATGCATACTTCCATCGTCTTTTCCAGACAACCCTTATCCAGCAAATGCTCTATTTCCATAGCCAAATTACATAGGATCATCGGCAAAGCAAAATTCTTCAACTCACGTGTACCCGGATAAAGCTTATTCCATTTTCCCTTAGGATTGCCAGTCTTCGATAGTACAATATCGAAAGTCTTCATCGCTATATCCGCATACTCTTGATTTCCCGTAGCCAAGCTGAGTTGTCCAAATGCCATTACAGCAAAGGTATATGAGAATATGTTATAAGGTTCCACCAAAGGACGTCCTGTACGATCAAGAGAAAAATACCAGTTATAATTTCCATCATGACCATATTTTTTCAGAAACTCACCTCCCTGAATAGCACAGTCCAACCATTCCTGACGTTTCTCTACCTTATTATAAAGCATCGAAAACAACCATACTTCCCGGCCCTGTAACCAAATAAATTTGTCTGTGTCAAAAACATTCCCTTTCCGGTCCAGACAGGTAAAATACCCACCATATTCGTGATCCTGGGAATGTTCTAACCAGAAAGGAAGAACATTATCCAACAGTTCATCCTTGTACTGATCCGTTAATTTCTTCAAATCCATAATTCTATTATTTTTTTAAGATGAGAGACTGGAAACGTTTTTTATCCGGCATGCATATAAACCGGTCTCTCAATATATTTATACCTATTTATCTGTTGTATAAGTAATGACGTCTCTTACCCAAATATCTGCTCCTTTCACTGGATTAGTCCATTTACAAGTCACTTTATATTTTCCGTAAGGCTGCTCATAATTAAAAAAGAGCTCATGTTTGCGATGGTTATACTTCAACGGTAACTTGCATATTTCCACCAGTTTATCATTAAAATAAACCTCTAATTCTGCAACATAATCTTCAGAAACATTATCACCCTTAAGTTCCCCCTTAATAACAGCCCCTATACCGTCGAACTCCACAGTCGAAAAGTTAGCAATCCAATTATCCACAGTCACCTTCTTATCGAGTTTTAAACCTTCAAAACTAATTTCCAATTTTGCAGGAACTGGCTTCTGAAAGTTGATCTTAACTTCATTCTCATCAACTTTTCCACCTTCTCTTTCTATCATCTGTAAAGCCTGCCCGTAACTCAACTCAGAACCTTTATTAAAGCTCACAGTATTATTGAAAGGCATATCTTCAACAATTACTATTTCGGCCTTATATTTCTCCGGAAGGCGATTATAACCAAGCATGGTCCCCAAAATACCTCCAGAAGAAGCCGGATTACAGTCGGAATCTTGTCCTGCACGTGTAGAAATATCAATTGTTTTTTCAAAATCGCCCTGACCGTAGAGCAGTCCCAAAATAATATAGGCTCCGTTTACATAGGTTTCAATATTAAAAGGTACTTCAATACCATCTGGACAGGCAATATCATTAGTCCCCCATTTTTTTTCAATCTCTTCCCAGCACTTTTTCCAATCATCCGGATATTGTTTGTGCCAGTTTATAACATCAGTCATGCATGCATAGAAGCGACTTTGCTGAGGGATTGCTTTCAAACCTTCCGTAACGATGTATTCAATATCATCGCTTACATAAGCCAAAGAATACATGGCAGCCACGTATACTCCACCATACCATCCATCACCGTAAGCCATGATATGTCCGATACGGTCACAAAAATCCACTGCACTATTCACCATACCCGGCGACATAATACCTGCAAAGTCAGCTTCAATCTGAAAATCCAAGCAATTGGCATGAGGGTTATTTTTCCAATATCCACTGGCGTGAGGGGACAAACCTTGCAACAGGTTATAGCGAGCCTGTTGGTTTGCATGACATAACGGATATTCTTTAGCCAAGAATGCTGCCGCAAAAGAATCGACAGGAGCATCCAATCCACATCTTTCAAAGGTCTCTACAAATGTCAGATCTACGTAAACATCATCATAAAGACCACCTCCACCATCAAACCATTTCTTAATTTCCCCATTTCCCCATGGCATAACCACAGAATCAGGAATTATGGTTGACAAATACTGAAACTCTGTTGGACCACCATAGGTACATCCTAAGATTTGTCCGGCCCAAGCTCCCTTTACCTTATCGAATAGCGTGTCTTTCGATAGGGTGAGGTTCAGGTTCTCCTTTTGAGAAGTACCGCACGAACACAATGCTGCTATAAGACAGCTACTCAATAAATAATTTCTAATCTTCATTATATATAATATTAAGGTCAATTTTTATTTTTTCATCCAATGGCGTTCAATCTCTTCCAAAGACTTTCCTGTGGTCTCGGGAACAAGTTTCCAAACAATCAGCATATAGGGTACACACATGATTGCAAACAGAATGAATGTTCCGGCGGGGGTAAGGTTCTGGAGCATCCAGGGGGTTAACTGCCCAATCAAGTATGTACCTATCCATAACGCAAAGCCGGCAATGGACATGGCAAATCCACGCACCCGAGTCGGGTACATTTCAGAAAGAAGCACAAATACCACAGCACATATAGACACGGCACAACAAAATACATAGAAAAGGAAAAATACTAAAAGGAAAATGCTGGAGATACCCCAGGACTCACCATAAATAAAGTAAGTTGCAATCAGTATTAAAGAAATTACCATACCTGATACGCCATAATAAACCAACTTTTTACGTCCTATTTTATCAATAATAACAAGAGCCAATACAGTAGTCAATGTATTCACCAATCCCACTAAAACCTGATAGAATAAAGAATCACCTCCGGATAAACCTGCATTTTCAAAAATAGAAGGTCCATAATATAAAACGGCATTCACACCCATAAACTGTCCCAACATAGCAATACATACACCGATAATAACAGCTTTCCTTATACCAGGTTGCAACAAGAGCTTCCATTCAGATTTAGACTCGGATGATAGTACAGATTTAGTCTCTGCCAATTGAAATAAAGCATCCTTAGAAGAGGTATAAATTCTCTCAAGAATATTAGTAGCCTTTTCTTCTCTCCCTTTCAATATCAACCAGCGCGGACTTTCGGGTATGAAGAATATGATGATAAAGAACAATAAAGCGGGCAATATCTCCATACCTAACATTCCTCTCCAGACTTCTGTTACAAATATCAGGCTCCACCACCCTGTAACAATATCAGGATTGCTCGTGGAATATCCCAAAAGCTGATAATTCACAAGATAAGCACCTAAAAATCCAATCGTAACCGCTAACTGGTACAAGGAAACCAAGCGTCCACGATACTGAGCCACAGCAAGCTCCGAAATATAGAGCGGAGAGATGATAGAAACAACACCTATCCCGACACCACCTATAATCCGATAGACAACCAATTGATTAAAATCCACAGATACAGCACAGCCAATGGCGGATGTGGAAAACAAAATAGCTGAAAGGATCATAGTAAATTTTCGTCCGAACTTATCGCTCAAAATGCCTGCAAAAAGTACTCCGATAATAGAACCAACCAGTGCACAGCCTACATACCATCCTTGTTGTAAGGCATCCAGTCGAAACTGTTCTGTTACTTGAGCAATAGTACCGGAGATAACAGCAGTGTCATATCCAAATAAGAAACCGCCCAAGGCCGCTACTACTGAAAGAAAAACTAAATAGCCTAAATTAATTGTCGACTTCATTTCTATTTTATATTAAAGTATTCTTTATATCTATTGTACAGATGTCCCGCCTGCAAATAAGCAGATTGCGGACTCATAAAGTGAGAAAATTCAAACGTAATGGCTTTATCATAGCCAGCTCTCTTTGCAGCTTCCAATTTCATCCTAAGCTTATCAAACTTGATCGGCAAGAAATTTATAGGCATATCACGATCGAATGTCTCCGCATTCGTCCAGCATTTCATTCCATATTTATCTGCCAGCTTTTTATTTACTGTAAAGAAGGCATCTAATTCATCATAATCAATGTGCCCATCTTGAAAAGCACATGCATCAACCACTTCATGGATTCCATCAAATATTTCATTCCATTCTCTTTCGTGTTCCTGAACTGAAACAGCATCTTCCTTAGTTAACTTATCAGTCCCCATCACAGCCTTCTTTCCATCAATCCAAGGAGAAATAAAAGTAGGTAAACCACCAGACACATCCTTACATTGTTTTCCCATTGCACGAAAAGCATCAATAGCCCCCTTGGTTTTACGACTGATCTCACCACTTATATACCAGCCACCAAAACTCTTATATTTTTCACCATATTGATTCCAGACTTCATCGATCACATACTTGTTATCTTCAATCTCCCATGACAAATCACCCGTATCCCAATATTTTCCGGAATCATACAGACCAAAATAAAACTTCATCTGATATTTTTCCGCTAAGCGAAGGTACATGTCTACTAAATCAACAGAGGGCATATAACATCCTCTACCCAATAAATATTTAGAAGGATAGGTGACAAACTTACGATAGCCGGAACGGATCATGATAACAGTATCAATTCCTATATTTTTCATGTGCCGGAAATCTTGATCCCATTCTTTTTCGCCCCAATTTTGATGAGGAATATCATGTGATATTTCATCTAAAAAAGTCCCGGTAATCTTTAACCCATTCTCTTTAGGAATAATGAGCCGACCAGCATCGCTTTTCTGTATTGAAGCAAATGAAGTGCTCTCCATTGCTTCAGTGGCCAGCAGTCCAGGAGCTACCAAAGCGGAAGCTCCTGTTAAAGCGACTTTCTTTAAAAATTCTCTGCGGTTACTTGTTTTCATAGTATTCCTTTCTGTATATTATATATGTTAACCTATTGAATGCGTGTTTAAGTTTTATTATTATAAAACGTTTCTTGTTTATAATACAATGCAAATATAGATATATTTATTAAATAAACAATAGATAATAAATTATTTTATTATCAAAATCTTATTTTCATTAGTATTTAATTAAATCATGCCTTATTTTTAGCCCTTAATAAAGAAAAAAGGGAAATGAATACGAACTAAATATAAAAAACGAGGTGGGATAAAGCTTAATATACTAAGCATAAATTGAATCATAAAAGAACAAATACTTTCTTTTCCATTATAAAAGATTGAGGTTAATAAAAATATTAATTATCTTTGTGGTAAATAATGAAATTAACAAAATATATGTATCAGCAGTTTTTAAAAGAAATAGAAATGGGGTCTAAAAATGCCCTCATTAAAAAAAGGATTATTACCTATTATATATATAATGGTAGTTCGACAATTCCTGATCTTTCAAAAGAACTGGATTTAAGTGTTCCTACAGTTACTAAGCTAATTGGAGAAATGTATGACGAAGGATACATAAACGATTATGGCAAACTGGAAACAAGCGGAGGAAGACATCCTAACTTATATGGACTAAACCCCAAATCAGGCTATTTCATAGGAGTAGACATTAAGAAATTCTCTATCAATATTGGATTAATAAATTTCAAAGGCGATATGGTAGAACTTAAAATGGATATACCTTATAATTTTGAAAACTCCTTAGAGGGAATGAACGAACTTTGCAATCTGATTCTCAATTTCATAAAAAAGCTCCCGATAGATACGGAAAAGATATTGAATATTAATGTAAACGTATCAGGAAGAGTAAATCCTGAATCGGGATATAGTTTCAGTCAGTTTAATTTTGAAGAACGTCCCCTCGCAGATGTATTAAGTGAAAGACTCGGCTATCCTGTAACGATTGATAATGATACACGCGCCATGACATACGGAGAATATATGCAAGGATGTGTAAAAGGAGAGAAAGATATTATTTTCGTTAATGTCAGTTGGGGATTAGGAATCGGAATCATTATAGACGGAAAAATTTATAAAGGAAAGTCAGGATTTTCCGGAGAGTTTGGACATGTGAATACATTTGACAATGAGATTATTTGCCATTGTGGCAAAAAAGGTTGTTTGGAAACAGAAGCTTCCGGATCTGCATTACATCGTACTCTGCTGGAACGGATACTAAAAGGAGAAAATTCGATTTTATCCAACCGGGTAAATATGGAAACTCCAATAACACTGGATGAAATTATAGCTGCGGTGAATAAAGAAGACCTCTTATGTATTGAAATTGTAGAAGAGATAGGGCAAAAATTAGGTAAACAAATAGCAGGACTTATAAATATCTTCAATCCCGAATTAGTAATAATCGGAGGAACATTATCTCTGACTGAAGATTACATTACCCAACCCATCAGAACAGCAGTACGAAAGTATTCTCTAAACCTCGTCAATAAAGACTCAGTCATTACAACCTCTAAGTTAAAAGACAAGGCGGGTATTGTTGGGGCATGCATGTTGGCACGAAGTCGAATGTTTGAAGGTACAAACTAGACCTCCAACATTCGTTTCATAAATATAGTCGCTCCTTCCACATCGGAAGATGCAGGTGCCCATGGCGCAACATCTTCTGGTGGAAGTGGCTTATAAGGACCACTCTTTATTTCAAAGATAACAGTACCAGACTCTAAAACTACAATGCTATGCCAAGTACCTGAAGGGATTTCCACTCCATACATTCCAGCTGATGGATTCAGATTTACTTTTTCCGTCACATTGCCCATATCATCATAGAAAAACGCTATCAGACTTCCGCGCAGAACAATATAAGTTTCTTCCTTATCCACATGACGATGAGGAGGGAGATAAGTTCCCGGCTCCAAGGCATTAAGAAGACGGTGAATAGGTGCATCTAAAGACTCATGAAAATTATAATTCATTCGTAAACGAGAATTCTCCTGAGCATCATGAGTTACCCCGTCCAATAGTTCTTCCGAAATCAGCTTTATCATTACTTCAACAATTGAGCAAACTTACTTGAAAGGTTTGCTTTATCCGATACAATAGAAAGTTCTTTGCCATCAGTACCCACTAAAAAAGCGGCTTTCTGAGATGCTACAACAGGAGCTATATCCTTCAAATCTCCTTCTACAAAAACACAACCTGAGAAAAAAGGAACAATAATCTCCTTCATTTTCCCATCCCAGTTTACATATATTGTTTGCATAGGACAAAAAGTCTTATACCCTGCAACATTTAAATGCTGCATCAATTTACGTTCCAATCTCGGTGCCGTATATACAATATACCAGCAACGCGCATTTTCATCCATCATCATATTGTTGTTTGCTTTTTCCATCCTTTTAATAAATCCTTTACAAATAAAATCCAACCTACACTACCTACTCCAGCTAAGAAAATAAAACCGATAAGAATCATTACTTTATTGGGTTTCGCCGGACGCAAAGGAACTGATGCCGGCTGTACAACGGTGTACACCGGAGTAATTTCCTGCACCTTGGCCTTGGCCATCTGTAATTGTTGAGCAACCTGAGTATACACATTATATGCTAAATTCATTTCATTTTGCAAGCGTTCTTGTTCAGCACGATAACTTAACAAAATTATATTTTGATTAGCATCAACAAAAGATGCATACTTTGACTGCGCAGCAGTATAATTATCTTTAGCCTCCTTATAGAGCTTCTCTGTAAAAGCTAAATCATGACGCGCCTTATTGGTCCGATAATCCGTGATATAATTCTGCAGGCAACGCATTACCGTATCTGTCAATGAAGCTGAAATTAAAGGATCCTGCATAGTAACCGACAAAGTCGTAACACCTGTTTTCTTATCTACAGAAACAGAAATACGTTTGCTCAAGGCAGTTGCAATTGCAGCTTCATCTTTGGTTAATCTGAATGGATCTGTTTTAGCAGCGACACCTTCTTCTTCTTTATCTTTAAACAAAGATATCACCCAACCCAATGCTTTAAAAGGAGCTGAAGTGATGGCTCCCCACCAAGGTCCACGCTGATACTCGTCCAAATAGGCATAAAGTGTTGTATCAATCTTATCTTTCTGATCCTTCACCTTTACATCAAAAAGTTCAATCAGAAAGGGAGTGGAACTTACAATATCAGGATAGAGTTCCGGTGAAAGAGCATCTTCACCACTGGAAGCACCTAAACTGATACCTGCCATAGCCGCTAATGCCCCCATACTACCTCCACCCGACTTACCACCAGTCTCTGGTGCTAACGTCACACTTGTAGAGTATTCTTTCGGGATGCTGAATGCTACAACCAGTCCCACCAACACAGCATATCCACACGCCTTGAAAACCAGTTTCCTACTTGCCCACACCTTTTGAGCAAGTTCTATTAAATCGATCTCTTGTTCTTCCGGCTGTTGAGGAGTTGTATTCAGTTTGTTTTCTTCACTCATAACTTCTATTACTTAAAGAGGTTAACCATGGTTGCAATCATAGCAGCAATGGAGGCGGTTGTGCTACCCATACCTAAAATCTCAGCAGTACTCATCCGCTTCTTTTCTTCCTTGCTTGGAACAATAATCTCACAACCAGGCTCTATAGCCTTTTTATCACGAGATTTCAGACGGGATACCGTACCGTTCATATATACTACATAGGCTTTTTTCTTCTTGGCCAGATTACCATAACCACCTGCCTGATTGATGTAATAACGTAAACTTTCACCACGCTTATACAATACAGTATTGGGATACATAACCGCTCCACTAATTTTTACCGTATTAATATATTCAGGAATGAATAAAACATCTCCTTCACGCAAAACCAAGTCAAAATCACTACCTGGATTAGAGATAGCCTTCTCCAAATTAATACCAACAGTATAAGTGTCTGATATGTTCAGCTTCTCAACAGAAATAGAGTCTTTTCCTTCTCCCATTCGAGCCATCCGAACAGCATCGGCCTGACGGCGTTGTTCTTCTTCCGTCATTTTACGAATCAAACGCGCCCCCTTTACATAAGCATCCGGAGTAATTCCACCAGCTTTTGAAATCAAATCAGACAAACGCTCATTCTTCTTCACTAAAGCATAATTGCCACCGAAGAGTACTTCCCCTGCAACAACTACATTCTGCTGCTTGCGATATGCAGGACTCTTGCGAACATATACTTCATCAAACGGTTCCAAGTGGAAATCTCCTTCTCCACCTACTACTAAGCCGTCTTTAATATCAAATGAATAAGTCTTTCCTAAAACACTGCTAAAAGAAGTGCTCTTCGGATCTTTAATACGACGGGTAATATCAACCTTTGTTGTTGCAGCAGCTTCCAATAAGCCACCAGACTGAACCAACAAATCTTCGATAGTCATATTCTTAGAAAAGAGGAATGTACCCGGATTTGCAACTTCACCATGAATAGAGATAGTCTCCTCCTCTTTCAGGTCATGAATGCTTGGTATATATAAAATATCATTTTTCTGCAATGGTATGTCAGCTACAGTTCCTTTAAGCAAACCGCCTAAATCCACAGCAATTACTTCATGAGACAAATCTTCATTCTCACGATCTAAAAGTGCACGATTCAAAAATGCATCACCTCTTAATCCCTCAGCTTTCTTTATTAATTGCTTTACAGTATTTACTGTCCCACTCAATTCATATAAACCGGAGCGATAAACAGCACCACGAATTTCTACGCGATTCTCAAAACGCTTCAATACGGCATCTACAGAAATGGAGTCACCGTCATCCAAACGGAAAACAGAGTAATCCATTTCGTCTACATTATATACCTGATGTTCGCGACCACTTTTACGAATAATACGAACTGCCTTTTTGTAAGCATCTCCAGTAAAGCCACCAGCATAATTCAAAATAGTAGCAACAGTCTCTGTTGGCTTCATTTCATAGAACATCGGACGCTTTACCTTACCAGCTATTCGCACCAAAGATTCATAAGGGTTAACTATAATTACATCTCCTTCCTGAAGACGGATATCATCTTTCATCTTACCCTTCATAAGGTAATCATAAACATCCAGATCAGCAATCGTTTTACCATTGCGAACTACCTTAATACTACGCAGACTACCAATTTTATTAACACCGCCAGCACGATACAAAGCATGGAAAACAGAGGAAAAAGAGGATAATGTATATGTTCCAGGAACAGCAACTTCACCCATTATATTAATCTGTATAGTCCGGATATCCCCTAAAGTCAGCTTTATTTGAGAGGTAGGTTCACTTCCTGATATTCCTGAGTATATTTTTGAAAATTCACGTTGCAAATATGCATTGGCATCTTTTACAGTCATGCCACTTAACTGAACAGGTCCCAACCCACTCACCTGAATAGTTCCTTCAGGCGAAATACTTTGGCGAATTGTATTCTCCGAAGCACCCCAAACATCAATAATAACCTCATCGCCAGGTCCTAAACGATAGTCCACCGGAGTAGCTAGGTTAATACTCGGTTCAAACGTTAAATTCCGGTTTGTAAATACATCATGACCAAAAATTTGAGAAGCATTATCTGTAGTAGCAGTATTATCAGCCCTATTATCTACTCTCCCCCCTACAGTCTCATCAAGCATTCCCACTTCCGAATAATCAGTAGTTCTTCTCTGTCCTCCCCCATCATCAACTAAAGTACGTTGACGCAATTGAGAAGGCATTTCATTGGATTTATTACTTACAGTATTACTTTCCGAATATTTCTGTTGTATCCTGCTAACTTGCTCTTTGGTCACCCCTCTACGCAATAATTCAGTGGTTATCTGCTTCTGACTTTTTCCACTTTTATTTGCTTCCTTTACGTATTGAATAACCTGATCATCCGACATCTGCTGGGCCATAACCACTCCAGAAAGGACGAAAATTAAAAAGAATAGTGTTATTAATCTGCGCATAAGATATTTGATTAATCTTTAGAATTCCTACAATTAATATAAATCGGGCACAAAGGTAGCATATTATTTTATAACGCCCATTTATTTTACATCTAAATTTTGGAAAAAGAATTTAAAACCGTCTCTATCAAGAGCTCAGACCTCTACCGGATGTTCAGCAATACATGAAATTATTTTTTTCATTTCGTTAATTATTGTCAGAGGCTCACCCGATTCGTATTTTTCAACTAAAGAATCAATCTGTTTACAGACCTTATCAACTCCTGCAATATCTTCCCTGCTTCTCCTCACTTTGTCATAACATGTAGCTTCAGTTTCCTCCGCCGATTCATCCTCAAAGACATATATACCTCCATTTTCACCAAGATTTCCTGCTTCCAATATCAGTAGGCAAGCTTCCGGTAAGGTCATCAAACTACGGGGAGCCTCCGGATATACATCCGCAAAACGGACTACAAATAATTTAGCAGTAAGTTCCTCTTGCCTGATTTTTTGCGAAAGTCCCTGCATATAGATTTCAGCCAAACGCTTACTGTATCCCATTACATGAACTGGTGACAGAGCATGATTCGTAGAAATCATCATACATTTATACACCTTATATTTAACTGCCAAATCTGCAATATTTTTAGTGCCCAAAACATTAACCTGCAACGCTTCAGCAGCATAATCCTCCAACATAGAAATATTTTTATAAGCCGCTGCATGAAAGACCAACTGTGGTATATACTGTTTAAATATAGCTTCCATCCTACTACGATTAGCAACATCCGCTACCAGGACCTTTACTTCAAGGTTCTTCCAATGATCTGATAATTCCAATTGAACATCATACAAAGGAGATTCAGCCTGATCAACTAATATCAATTGATAAGGATTCAGAGCCGCCAACTGATGAACAATTTCACGTCCCACAGCACCTGCAGCACCAGTCACCAATATCCGATGCCCTTCAATATAAGCAGCAATCTTTCGGATATCAGCCTGGATAGGCTCACGACGAAGCCAGTCCTCTATATGAATATCTTTTATAATCCCGTCATCCAGACAGTTACTTAAGGGTGGTACTGTCATTACATGAATATTTTGGGCCAACATTCGCTCCATTACACCGGATGATTCCAAATCTGCCAGCTTATCCGGTGCCACAACAACCGTTTGTACATTCTTTCTTTTCAAATGCTCAAACAACTTATTATTATTAGCATAAACCCTACACCCCATTGTATGCTTACCTATCATCCAAGGTTCATCTGAAATAAAGCCGCATACACGATAATGATTATTTCGACTGACCCGCATCGATTTAGCTATATTTACTCCTGTCCCACGAAAGCCGTAAATAAATACATTTACGCAGTGCCGGTCATCAAAAGACAAAGCCTCATGCAGCATTTTCACTAAAATGCGCAGACATACCATAAAAGTAAAATTGAGAATATATGCTATAAAGACAATCCCATTCGGTAATGTTTCTCCAAATCCAAAAGCCGACCAACAAAAATTACCAATACCCAATAAACCATAGCTTATTGTAAGAGATATAAACACTCTGTAAATATCCACAAACGAAGAGAAACGAATAACTCCAACATAGGTATGGAAGACAGAAAAGAAACACAGATTACAAGAAAGCGAGAATAAAATCATCCATATATATAATGACACCTTATATATTATAGAAGAAACTCCCAATTGAAGTATGCATGCTAAAAGCATAGAAATCACAACCAAGCAGATATCAATAGCCAAAATCGTCCATTTAGATGCAATGCGGGATGAAAGATTTCTATAATAAACTTTTAGGTTCATAATTATTGTCAGATCTTAGGTTGATATACACTTTTGCAAAGATGTATTTTTTATATTGATAAAACAATTTTTTTAGAAGGAAAATGACAGAACAGACCTCAAAAACAGCTTTAGGAAAGATTTTTTCAAAAAAACCTTCTTTTCTTTTCGTAGTTTCGAAGAAAGCTGTAAATTTGCACCCCGTAAAAACAAAAAAACGTTGCCGCTATAGCTCAGTTGGTAGAGCAACGCATTCGTAACGCGTAGGTCGCCAGTTCAAGTCTGGCTAGCGGCTCAGAAAGAGAGAGATGCTTATGCATCTCTTTTTTTATTTCATAGATTCTTCTTACCTTTGCCAGACTAAAACAACTTCAGAAACAGATGAAAAAGAAGACAAAAAAAATTCTCATAGGAGGATTGGTAATGCTGTTCCTTATAGGCGTAGCTTGTGCCGGAACATTCTATTATTATATATTCTACCCACAATTTCATCCCCCAAAGACTACTTATATTTATATCGACAAAGACGATACAATAGACTCCATATATAATAAAGTAAAAATACAGGGACATCCGAAAAGTTTCACAGGTTTTCTCTGGATGACCCGATGGCGCAATTATGATTCGACTATCCACACCGGACGCTATGCCATCCGCCCGGGAGAAAATGTGTATCATGTCTTCAGCCGTTTATACCGGGGATATCAGGAACCTATCAATCTTACTGTCAGCAACGTACGCACTTTAGACAGACTTGCCCGCAGCATTGGTAAGCAGTTAATGATCGACTCTGCAGAAATTGCTACTGTAATGAATGACACTATATTCCAGAAGCGGATGGGATATAAAAAAGAAACAATGTCCAGTCTGTTCATTCCGGAAACATACCAAGTTTACTGGGATATGAGTGTAGACGAATTTTTCGAGCGTATGCAGAAAGAACATGAAAAATTCTGGAACCAGCAACGATTGGCTAAAGCTGAATCTATCGGAATGACACCAGAAGAAGTTTCTACCCTTGCCTCTATTGTCGAAGAGGAAACCAACAACAACGAGGAAAAACCAATGGTTGCCGGACTCTATATTAACCGTTTACACAAAGGTATGCCATTACAAGCAGATCCAACAATAAAGTTTGCCCTCCAGGACTTTGGTTTAAGAAGAATAACCAATGAACATTTGAATGTCAACTCACCCTACAATACATATTTAAATGCAGGCCTGCCTCCGGGTCCCATACGTATACCTTCACCTATAGGTATCGATGCAGTACTAAACTATGCCAAGCACGACTACATTTACATGTGTGCAAAAGAAGATTTCTCAGGTACTCACAATTTTGCTTCCAATTATGCTGATCACATGAAAAATGCCAGAAAATATTGGAATGCTTTAAACGAAAGAAAGATTTTCAAGTAAAATCATGATAAAATAAAAGCAAAAGCCTATATTTGCGAGTGAAAAACGCAGATTATTTCCTTTTTTAATAATCATGACTAACATTAAAATAATCAGATATGAGCAAGCAACTCTTACTTGGCGATGAAGCCATTGCACAAGCTGCATTAGATGCCGGACTCTCAGGTGTTTACGCCTACCCCGGTACTCCTTCCACAGAAATTACAGAATACATTCAAATGGCGCCTATTACGGTTGAACAGAATATCCATAGCCGTTGGGCCTCCAATGAGAAGACAGCCATGGAAGCTGCATTAGGTATGTCATTTGTCGGTAAACGAGCATTAGTCTGCATGAAACATGTAGGCATGAACGTAGCTGCCGACTGTTTTATCAATTCAGCTGTTACAGGTGTAAAAGGTGGATTAATTGTAGTAGCTGCGGATGACCCCAGCATGCACTCCTCACAGAACGAACAAGATAGCCGTTTTTATGGTGATTTCTCATTGATCCCCATGTACGAACCAAGCAATCAGCAGGAAGCATATGATATGGTTTACAACGGATTCGCATTTTCTGAAAAGATTGGCGAACCGGTATTGATGCGTATGGTCACCCGCCTGGCACACTCCCGTTCCGGTGTAGAACAAAAACCACAACAACCCCAAAACCAAATGTCATTCAGTGAAGACCCTCGCCAGTTCATCTTGTTGCCAGGTAACGCCCGCAAGCGCTATAAGGTTTTATTAGAACGTCAAGCCGAATTTATTGAAGCATCTGAAAACTCTTCTTATAATAAGTATACCGATGGTCCTAATAAGAAGTTAGGTATCATAGCGTGTGGAATCGGCTACAATTATCTGATGGAAAACTATCCTGATGGTTGCGAATACCCCGTATTGAAAATTGGCCAATACCCATTACCTAAGAAACAGCTCCTACAATTGGTAGAAACCTGTGATGAGATTCTGGTATTGGAAGACGGACAACCTTTCGTAGAAAAACAACTTAAAGGTTATCTTGGTATCGGCGTAAAAGTAAAAGGACGCTTAGATGGCACATTATCACAAGACGGTGAATTAAATCCGGATAAGGTGGCACGTGCTGTGGGAAAAGAAAACAAGTCAGAGTTTGGTATTCCTTCGCTCGTAGAAATGCGTCCACCCGCACTATGTGAAGGTTGTGGCCATCGTGATATGTACACTACGCTCACCCAGGTTTTGAAAGAAGAATATCCGACACATAAAGTATTCAGTGACATCGGCTGTTATACTTTAGGAGCCAATGCACCATTTAATGCTATCAACTCATGTGTAGATATGGGTGCATCTATTACCATGGCTAAAGGAGCTTCGGATGGCGAACTTCATCCGGCAGTAGCAGTGATTGGCGACTCCACCTTCACGCATTCCGGCATGACAGGACTTTTGGATTGCGTCAATGAGAATGCAAATGTTACCATTGTTATTTCAGACAATGAAACGACTGCAATGACAGGCGGCCAGGATTCGGCCGGAACAGGACGTATTGAAGCGATCTGTGCCGGTATTGGCGTAGCCCCCGAACATATCCGTGTAGTAGTTCCCTTGAAAAAGAATTATGAAGAGATGAAGCAGATTATCCGTGAAGAAATCGAATATCGCGGTGTATCCGTTATCATTCCACGCAGAGAATGTATTCAAACCTTAGCACGTAAAAAACGAAACAAGTAAAACCATGAAAAAAGATATTATACTTTCCGGCGTAGGCGGACAAGGTATCCTCTCTATCGCCACTGTAATTGGTAAAGCCGCCCTTAAAGACGGACTATATATGAAACAGGCGGAAGTACATGGCATGAGCCAACGTGGCGGCGATGTACAATCCAATTTGCGCATAAGCGATCAGCCTATCGCTTCCGATCTTATCCCTTCCGGTAAATGCGATCTGATCATTTCACTTGAACCGATGGAAGGATTACGTTATCTTCCTTACTTAAGTCCTGAAGGCTGGCTGGTGACCAACGAAACACCGTTTATTAATATCCCAAACTATCCGGCAGAAGCTGACGTAAGAGCGGAATTAGATAAGCTACCTCACAAGATCATTCTTAATGTAGACAAAGTAGCCAAAGAAATTGGTTCCATCCGTGTAGCAAATATTGTTTTACTGGGAGCCACCACCCCATTCCTCGGCATCGATTACGAGAAAATACAGACCAGTATCCGCGAAATCTTCGAACGTAAAGGCGAGGCCATAGTGGAAATGAATCTTAAAGCACTCGCAGCCGGAAAGGAAATTGCTGAGAAATTAATGTAAGATCCCTCAAAAATACACCACCATGAATAACAAATACTGGGAAGAAGAAATAGAAACCATGAGTCGTGAGAAGTTGCAGGAATTGCAACTTCAACGACTCAAAAAAACGATAAAGATTGCGGCTAATTCACCGTACTATAAAAAAGTATTTCAAGAATATAATATCACAGCTGACAACATCCAAAGTCTGGATGATATACGGAAAATACCTTTTACCACGAAATCCGATATGCGTGCCTGCTACCCATTCGGCATGGTATCAGGTAATATGCAGGAAGATGGTGTGCGTATTCATTCATCAAGCGGAACCACCGGTACTCCTACCGTCATCGTCCATTCACAACACGACTTGGACTCTTGGGCCAATCTGGTAGCACGCTGCTTGTACACTGTAGGAATACGTAAAACAGATGTTTTCCAGAACAGTTCGGGCTATGGTATGTTCACCGGAGGATTAGGCTTCCAATATGGCGCTGAACGCTTGGGTGCACTGACTGTTCCTGCAGCAGCCGGAAACAGTAAACGCCAGATCAAGTTTATCACAGATTTCAAGACTACCGCACTCCATGCCATCCCCAGTTATGCCATTCGCCTGGCAGAAGTTATTCAGGAAGAAGGAATTGATCCGACAAGTACCAGTTTAAAAACACTTGTTATCGGAGCAGAACCCCATACAGACGAACAGCGCAAGAAAATCGAACGCATGTTAGGTGTTAAAGCCTATAACAGCTTCGGTATGACAGAAATGAATGGCCCCGGCGTTGCTTTTGAATGTCAGGAACAAAACGGCATGCATTTCTGGGAAGATTGTTACCTCGTCGAAATAATCGATCCTGAAACAGGAGAACCCGTTCCGGATGGAGAAATCGGCGAGTTGGTATTGACCACTCTTGATCGCGAAATGATGCCGCTTATACGCTATCGTACCCGTGACCTTACCCGTATTCTTCCCGGAGAATGTCGATGCGGACGTACGCACCTCCGCATCGACCGTATCAAGGGACGCAGCGATGATATGTTTATCATTAAGGGAGTAAATATCTTCCCAATGCAAGTTGAAAAAGTATTGGTACAATTCCCACAATTAGGTAGCAACTATCTTATTACCTTAGAGACCGTAAACAACCAGGACGAAATGATTGTAGAGGTAGAACTCAGCGATCTTTCTACTGATAATTACATTGAACTGGAGAAGGTACGTAAAGATATTACCCGTCAACTGAAAGACGAAATACTTGTTACTCCCAGATTGAAACTCGTGAAGAAAGGTTCATTACCTCAAAGCGAAGGAAAAGCCGTCAGAGTGAAAGATCTGCGGCAAAACCAATAAAATAGCCTTTTTTCAAAATAATCAGTGGAATACTTGACATCGCCTTTTTGATACAGTATCTTTGTACTATCCATTTATAGATACTATTTCACTGAATTATATTTCGCACCATATAGAAACGGGGAAGCTTTTGCTTCTCCGTTTTTTTAGCCCCTCATGCAGCAGACTCCAAAAGCTTACGCTTATATAACCGTCAGCTTACACTTGCACAACCGTAAGCCCACACTTATACAAGCGTAATGCCACAGTCCGCCATCTCTAACTCCACACTTCGCAGCCTGCAACCTGTGGCATTTGTCCTGTTAAGCTGTAGCATTGGGAGCACTGAGATGTAGCATTTGACTCAACAAACACTGGCAAAAGAAACGAAAGTTCTTTTATTGCATATCATTACCCCAAAGCAGTCTCCTAACCGACTTTCATTAATAATATATAAATTTGCTATTGACAATATTTGAGTTACGACACCACTTTATAGAGGCTAAGTGGAAATCTTTGGATTGTAGAAAGTACAAAGAAAAAGGAACGGTAACCAACCAAGATTACCGTTCCCCTTTATAAAAAAGCCGCACCGATGATGTGATGAAACTCCGAATGACATGATTTGAGCGCTCGTCCTCTTTGTAATCCACCGACTCAAAGTTACCCCGAAGGGCGTGGCCCGCCATCGAGAAGCGAAGCTTGTCTCGGTATTTCATAATAGTTTGATGAGTTTCCCGATCCAATCAATGCGGCTATATTTTCTACAACAAATGTAGTAAGTTTCTGTCAAAGAAACAAGGAAAAACATGATTTTGTTTCCTCCATACAGGACATTTTATATTATATTCTCCCTATTATAAGCAAAAAGTGCCGATTACTCCTTCGTAATCAGCACTTTGTAAACTATTTGCTAAATAAACTTAAGCAGCCTTTGCTTTAGCTACGATAGCCTTGAAAGCTTCCGGATGGTTCATCGCTAAATCAGCCAAAACTTTACGGTTGATTTCGATACCTGCTTTGTGCAAAGCACCCATCAGCTTAGAATAAGACATACCTTCCAAACGAGCTGCAGCGTTGATACGCTGAATCCACAAAGCGCGGAAGTTCCTTTTCTTGTTCTTACGGTCGCGGAACGCATAAGTCAAACCTTTCTCCCAAGTATTCTTGGCAACGGTCCATACGTTCTTTCTTGCACCAAAGTAACCTCTGGTTAATTTCAAAATTTTCTTTCTTCTTGCTCTTGAAGCAACGTGATTTACTGATCTTGGCATAGTTTTACTAATTTTTGAATGTTAGCGCCATTACTTCACGCAACGGACTTAAAGCTAATGCATTCGGTTAATACTTTAAAATACTTTGTACGCTTTTTACTTCATTGCTAAGAGTTCCTTAACTTGGCTTACATTCGTCACGTCAACTGTAGTTGAATGGCACAAGTTTCTTTTTTGCTTCTTAGTTTTCTTAGTCAAAATGTGACTGTGAAAAGCGTGCTTTCTTTTGATTTTACCTGTTCCGGTAAGAGTAAATCTCTTTTTAGAACCGGAGTTAGTCTTCATCTTTGGCATCTTACTTATTTTTAAATTATTTAAATTATATGGCAACGCACTATACCTGTGGCGTTACTCATTTCTTTTATTCTTCTGATTCAGCCGGAGCTGCTTTCGGAACATCTGCAGATTTCGGTGCAGCAGGCTTCTTAGGCACTTCTTTTTTCTTCGGAGAAAGCTGAATAGTCATTCTCTTTCCTTCCAGCACTGGCATCTGGTCTACTTTTGCATAGTCTTCCAAGTCATTGGCAAAACGAAGCAACAACACTTCTCCTTGCTCCTTAAACAAGATGGAACGACCTTTAAAGAACACATAAGCCTTTACTTTATCACCTTCTTCCAAAAAACCTTTAGCATGCTTCAACTTGAAGTTATAATCGTGATCATCAGTCTGAGGACCGAAACGAATCTCCTTCACGTTTACCTTCACCTGTTTCGCCTTCTGTTCTTTCTGACGCTTCTTTAACTGATAAAGAAATTTAGAGTAATCGATGACACGACAAACAGGGGGTTGCGCGTTTGGAGAGATTTCCACGAGATCCACCTCACGCTCTTCGGCAAGCTTCAATGCCTGGGCTATCGGATATACGTTGGGTTCTACTTCATCGCCCACTATGCGGACTTCTTTGGCACGGATTTGTTCGTTAATCCGGTATTGCCCTTTTAAGCTGTCATTTTTCATTAAATAACCTCTATTTCCAGTTTGTTTCTTATTTACTACTCCCAAATTATTATTTTTTTATGTTAGGTAAAAGCTATCTTTAGAACATCATTTATGCTATGCTTTCACAAGTGGGCGCAAAGTTACCATTTATTTATCATATTCTGAACTTCTTCGTTCAAAATTTTAGCAAATTCTTCAAATTTCATAGTGCCTTTATCGCCTTCCCCTTGCTTGCGGACAGAAACTTCTCTGTTTTCTGCTTCTTTTTCACCCACAATCAGCATGTAAGGAATACGCTTCAATTCATTATCACGAATCTTACGTCCTATCTTCTCATTACGTTCATCCACAATTGCACGGATATCATATTGCTTCAGGAACTTTTTCACTTCCTGTGCATAATCATTAAATTTCTCACTGATAGGCAAAATAGCTACCTGCTCAGGTGTCAACCACAACGGGAACTTACCTGCCGTATGCTCGATAAGCACAGCAACGAAACGCTCCATTGAACCGAATGGTGCACGGTGTATCATCACCGGACGATGCTTTTGGTTATCAGCACCGGTATATTCCAGCTCAAATCGTTCCGGCAAGTTATAATCCACCTGAATGGTGCCCAACTGCCAACGGCGACCGATAGCATCTTTTACCATGAAGTCCAACTTCGGGCCATAGAAAGCCGCCTCACCATATTCAATTCTGGCAGTCAATCCTTTTTCCTCACAAGCCTCGATGATAGCCTGCTCAGCTCTTTCCCAGTTTTCATCGCTACCGATGTATTTCTCACGGTTCACTTTGTCACGCAAGGAAATCTGCGCTTCCACATTGGCAAATTCCATAGAACGGAACACAACAGAAATAATATCCATTACGCGCAGGAATTCATCTTTCACCTGGTCAGGACGGCAGAAAATATGTGCATCATCCTGTGTAAAGCTACGTACACGTGTCAATCCGTGCAATTCACCACTTTGCTCATAACGGCAAACCGTACCGAATTCAGCCAAGCGCAAAGGCAGATCCTTATATGAACGCGGGGAATTCTTATAAATCATACAGTGGTGAGGACAGTTCATCGGTTTCAGGAAGTACTCCTCTCCTTCTTCGGGTGTATGAATAGGTTGGAATGAATCCTTACCATACTTAGCATAGTGACCGGAAGTTATATACAGCAGCTTGTTACCAATCGGCGGAGTAATAACCTCCTGATAATCGTAACGTGCCTGAATACGGCGCAGGAATTCCTGCAGACGCAGACGCAATGCAGTACCTTTCGGCAACCACATAGGCAAGCCTTTACCTACCGTATCAGAGAACATGAACAAATCCATTTCCTTACCGATTTTGCGATGGTCACGTTTCTTGGCTTCTTCCAAAACAACCAAATATTCATCCAGCATCTTTTTCTTCGGGAAAGTAATACCGTAAATACGCGTCATCATCTTGCGGTCTTCATGTCCACGCCAGTAAGCACCGGCTACCGACATCAATTTGATAGCCTTAATCGGTGCAGTAGTCATCAAGTGCGGGCCACGGCACAAATCCGTAAAAGCACCTTGCGTATAAGTAGTAATGTGACCATCCTCCAATTCAGAGATCAATTCACATTTATAAGTTTCTCCACGATCACCGAATTTTGTCAATGCATCCGCTTTTGAAATACTTTCTCTCACAACAGCTTCTTTCTTTGCTACCAGTTCTGCCATTTTAGCCTCAATCACCGGAAGGTCAGATTCTTTAATAGTAGCCTCACCCGGATCCACATCATAGTAGAAACCGTTTTCAATGGCAGGACCAATACCGAACTGAATACCCGGATATAATTCCTGTAAGGCTTCAGCCAACAAGTGAGCACTGGTATGCCAGAATGCATGCTTACCTTGCTCGTCTTCCCATTTATAGAGAACAAACTCAGCATCCTCGTTGATAGGACGCCCCAAATCATAAATCTCACCGTTCACGCCACATGCCAGCACTTCCTGTGCCAGGCGAGAGCTGATACTTTCTGCAATTTGCAGTCCCGTTACTCCGTCATTATACTCGCGTACGGAGCCGTCTGGAAATGTAATCTTTATCATAATGTTGTGTATATTTCAATTTTCAGAACGCAAAAATAGCTAATTCTTTTTGATATTTTATTTTTTAGCAAAAAAATGTTATTCACGAGTATTGGTAAACCGCTTAATAATATTGTAAGCAGAAACAATACCCAATTCTCCTGCTTTACTCAGGTCTGTAATACCCTGCTTGTTATTACCCAGGAAGATATGAGTCAGACCACGATTGAAATAAGCTTCGGCAAAGTCTTTATTCAGTTCGATTGCCTTGTCATAATCTACCAATGCTCCACGGTAATCCTTCAACAGGGACAGCACATTGGCACGATTATAATATCCGTAAACAAAATCAGGTGCCAATTGGATGACATGATCCAAATCTTTTCTCACAATATCATAATCCAAGGCGGTTACTTCCGCTTGATTCTTGCTATCAACAGAAGCTCCGGGAACACCTTCGGTCAAACCGGCTTCCGCCTTCTTATATTCCAATTGCTTATAACGCACCAACGAGCGCATAAAGTAAGCCGGGAAGAATTTATCATCCAGCAAAATGGACTGCGTAAAGTCATCTATAGAACTGGCAAAGTCCTGAACCAGATAGAAATCAAGTCCGCGCAGAAAGCGTTTCTTGGCATCCTTATCATTGGATACGATATCCGAAGTATGGGTATCGATCAGAGCAAAATGGAATTTCACCTGTTCTTCCGTCAACGGAGCTTCCATATTAGTAATACGCAACGGTTTCGGGAATATTTTCTCATGATTCAACTCCTCAATATATTTATGGAAATGAACAATGCGCTTCACCTCACTCGATTTCTCATAATATGTCAATGCATACATCGGTTCCATCTTAACGGCTACGTTCCGGTCTTGAACACGACCGCGGTAGTCGCTCTTATATTTCTGGTCTTCTTCCGAGTCATCAGCAATCACGATTTTCCGGTAATTCTCCATATTCTTATCGGATTTCTTACGCGTTTTGCTCGTATCCTCATTATCCTGATTATTGTCTGCAACGTCCTTATCGCTTGTCGTAACCCCGTTACGCTTATCTATCTGCATCTTCATGATTTTGAATTCATCCTCTTCGGCGCCTTTACGATCACCGATCTTCTTACGGGCTTCGGCACGCTGATAGTACCCAGCCATAAAATTAGGATATTCGTCAATCACCTTCGAATAGTCACTGATAGCACCACGATAATCACCCGTCTGTGCACGGAGCAAACCACGGTTGAAAGTTGCCATCATATTATCCGGTTCTACCTTCAGAACAAAATCAAAGTCTTCAAGTGCCCGGTTATCGTCACCTACCTGTGCACGAAGTAAACCACGGTTATAATGCCCCAGGAAGTTATTCGGATCGATGTCCAATGCCAGGTCATAATCACTCATAGCACCTCTCAGATTATTCTGATGGAAACGCGCCAATGCACGATTGATATAATTACCGGCATTCTTCGCACTCAGATGAATGGCCTGATCCAAGTCACTTTCGGCATCTGTATACTTTCCCTGTTGCAAACGGACAATAGCACGTGCGCTCCATCCATCAGGATCATAACGGTCCATATCAATTGCCGTTTCAAAGTCATTCAGAGCCTGTATAGTATCCTTTTGCTTCAACGACACTTCGCCACGCATCAGATAAGCACGCGTGTACCTAGGAGCTATCTTCAGCAGTTTCCCCAAATCCTCTTTGGCCGCATCATAGTCCTCTTTCTGCATATGGCAAAGAGAAAGATTATGCCACAGAACAAGATTCTCCGGATCATATTTCAGAGCCGTCTGATAGTCTTCAATAGCACCGTTATAATTATTCTGCCGGATACGGGCCAACCCACGTATCTGATAGGCACCTACAACAAAAGGATTACGATCGATAGCCGCATCGCAATCCGCTTCCGCACCTTGGAAATCATCCAAATTGATTTTTGCCAAACCGCGAAAGAAGTAAGGCTCATATAAATAAGGCTTAGCGTTAATTACCTGGTTGAAATACTGGATAGAAAGCACATAGTCTTCAAAATACAACGCGTTGCGTGCGATTGTCATCACTCGCTCCGTATTGATCTGCGCACACAGCAACGTAGGAAGCAACAGGAAAGCCGTCAGTATCTTTTTTATCATCTTGTCTTATAAATGCTTGTAAACGAAACAAATTTAATGCTTTTCATTTACTTGGCGGGATTAACGGAAGACTTTTTATATTTTTTGAGCCTTTTATACCTTATTATAAGATTAGCTTATTTCACAGTCTTGACTTTATACGTGCAATGAGCTTTTCCCTTTAGCATCGCATTCAGTCTTCCCTTAATCATTTGCTTACGCAAGGGAGACAAATGATCAATAAACATCTTTCCTTCTAAATGGTCAAATTCATGTTGCATCACACGTGCCAGATAGCCCTCAACAATTTCGTCATGCTCTACCATATCCTCATCCATATACGTTACATGGATTTTATTACCACGCTTCACAGCTTCATGAATACCCGGAAGACTCAGGCATCCTTCTTCCATAGACACTTCTTCACCTGATACTTCCAGGATATGGGGGTTGATATATGCTTTCCGGAAACCTTTATATTCAGGATAATCTTCTGATAATACATCCAGATCAACGACTACAACACGAACAGGCAATCCTACTTGCGGTGCTGCAAGCCCTACACCTTCGGCATTATCCATCGTTTCGAACATATTCGCAATTAACTCTTTCAAATTTGGATAGTCGGGAGCAATATCTTCCGCCACTTTTCTCAATACGGGCTGACCGTATACATAAATGGGTAAAATCATTCTTTCTCTAAGTTACAAATTACTAAATCAATATATATAAGTATATATACCTTATTATAATATAAAACGTTTATTTTCCAAATAGCTTTGCAGAATAATAGTTGCACTGATTTCGTCCACCAAAGCCTTATTCTGGCGATCTTTCTTCTTCAGCCCGGCCTCCCGCATAGTGCGATGTGCCAAAACGGATGTAAAGCGCTCGTCAACATACTCAACAGGCATTTCCGGTAACTTTTTCTTCAACAAACGGACAAAAGGTTCTATACGTTTCATGTTTTCCGAAGCCTCATTATTCATCTGTTTAGGCAAGCCTACAAGAATACGTTCCACCGATTCTTTTCCTACATAATCAAGGATGAATGCCAGCAGTTCATGCGTAGGCACAGTGGTCAGTCCGTTAGCAATCATTTGTAATGTATCGCTGACAGCTATTCCCGTACGCTTTTTACCGTAATCAATAGCTAATATTCTACTCATAATGGGCTACAAAATTACGATTAAAATTTGAAATCTACCGTTAATCTTATATATAGTAATGCTTAAAAAAACAACTTGGCACATAAATGATTATTTTTCTCCCATTTTATTATCAGCAATTACTATTTTTTTCTCCTATTGGGAAAAAAATTCTCCTACTGGAAAAACAAAACACCTATTTATACTATTATTTTTAAATGATTACACAATACAGAAAAAGGGATGTTTGACAACATCAAACATCCCTTTCACGTTTTTTATACACTGATCATTTCAAATGAATATTAACTGTCAATCCACCACTGAAATATTGCATTTTCTGCATTTCCACTTGAAAGTGCAGGTACTTAAACAAACAATAAGTGGCGCCAAAAGCAAAATCTTTTGAGTCGTATTCCACAATCAGTCGTAATTGAGGATGAAAAGAGGGATTGTAGGTAATGCCCGCTGCCATTCCGTTTAACTTATACTCCTTACGCTTGTTGTAAAGATAAGAAAGATGCACTCCTATTTCTTCCCTTCCCAAGGGAATATGTTTTGTCGCTGCAACATAAAAACGACTGTAATAACCGTTTCCTTCCGTGGAAGCCATTTGACTGTTTGTGGAAGTAAAGGGGTCGGAAGTACCAAACACCACTGCAGGCATATATTTCCAGAACTGCCCTTCCTTCAACGCTCTCAATCGAAGCGAGAAATACCTGTCCTGATTGGTAAACCCAGAATATCCGTAAGGAGCCAAGCCCAATGCTTCCGCCTTGAAAAGCGTACAGGTGTAGGCCACCTCCATCCAGGGGAATATCGTAACATTCAGAAAATAATTGTACGTATGATAATACCAAGTGGGAGGAGTTAATTCTTTGTTCAAAAAATTACCGCCAATCATAAGCGTCTTGTCACGCTGCATTTCAGCAGAAGGTGCATGCAACAATCCTGTCGTGCCATACGTAAGTTGAGCAGAAACAGGAAAAGACAAACAACAAAGCAGAGCAACAAAGCACAACTTAAATTTCACCATTGCAGATAAATTCAATCAGAGATTAAAAAGAAGGCGTCTGGAAAATCAGGCGCCTTCTTTAGTATTTCTGTTTTTAACAGAGTATATTATTCAAGAATCACTACGCGGTTCAGATAGTTCTTGCTGAACATATTTTCAGTACCACCAAATCCTACGAATTCAAGTTGATCTTTGTCTACACCTTCAGCAATCAAGGCATCGTAAACAACCTGAGCACGTTTTTCTGAAAGTTTCTGGTTGTATGCTGCGCTACCTGTAGCCTTATCACAGTAACCTGCAACCTTGTATTTCTTATCCGGATTAGCCTTCAGAATCTTAGCAGCCAACTGAATATTGACCTTACCATAATCATCCAAACGAGCACTACCGATTTTAAAGAAGATAGCACGAGGACCAGCTGTCTGGATTTCCTTGATAACTTCCTTAACTTCCGGTTTCATGTTAGCCAATGAGTTCTTGCAGTTTGCCAAATCAGCCTGAGCTTGAGCCAATTCACTTCTGTAGCGGTTGATTTCAGCATTGATGGCATCTTCGTCAATATCAGAAACTTTCGCAAATTTCTTACCACCAAATGTATAAGTCAAACCTACATTTACGCGGGCAGTGGCCTCAGCCTTACGACAGTCGCTTGCATCGCCAAAGATAGAGGGAGTCACCCCAAAACGACCTTCTACATTCAAAGCCAGCTTCTGATTCAAGTTGAAGCCCAAGCCCAAACCTGCAGTAGCACCGAAACGAGCCTTGACATCATCGTTTGCAGCCAGTTGATAAGCATCGCCTACCATACCGCCTGTAAATTCTGTGCCTTTAGAAGAAAGGTTCATTGTAGGACCCGCAAACAGATAGAAATCGACTACACGATTGGGGTTGTAACCACCAAACAGAGTTGTCAGGTTCAGCATAGCATCCAAGTTGATTTCACCAAACTTTTTACAATATTTGTGATACTCACTATTTGTGCCTTTATCGAAGTAGGAATTGTCTTGATTGTCAAGACTCTGCCACAAACCGCTCACTTCACCACGTACCCCCCAAGTCGGAGTAATGTATTTACCAATCTGGAGATTGAAGTTCATGGTCGGAGTATTCAAGCCGCCATTCAGAACAGACATGCCTCCAATACCAACACCCACAAAGATGTTGTCTGAAGCCTTCTTCGTATAATAATTTTTCTTTTCTTGCGCATTAGCCAATACACAAGAACCAGCCAATAAGATGGACAAGGTTAAGAATTTAGCTTTCATTTTTATATATTTTTTATTGTTCTTATTTAAACGTACCTACAACACTCTATTAATCGGGCAAAACAATACCACCACCGGCATTTTCACTTGCACCATGTCCATGACCATGCTGGTAAGCGTGTGAATGGCTAGGATGAGCCATTTCTTCATACTGTGCAGCAGTACCATTCAAAGCATCAGCTTTGATTATGCCTAAGATCTCTCCGCTGTTCTTATAAGAAATTGTATAAGTAGTGGTAACCGGGTAAACCTCAAACCAAGCACGATAAATGCTCCATGCAGAAATCTTCATTTCAAGCACAGAATCTTTTGTATAGTTGTACTTCAAACTTTCAATGAAATCTGTAACATCAACATCTTTCACTTCGCCTTCTTTTGCAGCTGTCTGCTGGTTATACAGTTTATAGCTTACCTTAGTAATCAAAATATAATCGTTTGCATTTTCCCACCAAGACTTACCTGCATGATTGTGAGTAGGATTAAGCAATTCGCTTACGCGAGCAGGGCCTTCTTCTCTCACACCTTTAATCACAACTTGGTCTGGTTCTTCCGGTGTAGCAGTCTTCACAGCTACCAGCGTAGCATTGTATGTAGCCACACCACCAGCTTTCACAGCATTAACATGAACCGTAACAGACTGGATAGCCTCATAACCGGCAGGAGCAGTAGCACTAATCACCACATCCTGAGCAGCGATACTACCATCAGCACCGGCTTTCAATGTAACTGCCATTCCACTTACCTCTCCTTTATCTGCACTAATAGTTACACCAGACACAGCTGCTCCACTTGGAAATTCTACTACATTCACATTAATGGTAGCTTTTGCTGGTTCTGTTGTAAATGTCGCATTCAAATCTTCCTTTTCACACGACGTAAAAAGAAGAGAGCCTACTAAAGCGACTACGGCAAAAGCAAACATGCTACCAATGCCGTTTAAGAATTTAATCTTTTTCATCTCAATAATAAATTAAAAATTTAACAATTCTGACTTAATAAAATATGGGTTAAAACTATTTTTCTCCATTATGTTGTCACTGGCTTCCGCTTTATATTCCTTATAATAATACCGTTCATTACCAGCATTATAAACAAGTCCCATATTAGCAGAAGTGTTTATCCTTGGCCATTTTTTGTAACGTTTATACTTGTAAGGCGGCAATGCCACTTGAAACCGGAACCCCCCGTTAGCCTTCGCCCATTTCGCTTTCATTGCATAAAAGCCAATGGAGCAATATCGGAAATGACGAATCATTTCAAACTTAACTCCCCGGTCCTCTTTCAAGTATTGCTCAACCTTCAAGTTGAACGATGTGTTATACTGTGGCCAATAAAAACTTCCACCTATCGTCCAGGTCAATCCCATTTTCGGATCATAATGAAACCGAAAGCCGTCCCAATAGCCAATAGCTGTACATCCCATCCGCGCCATGACAGAAAACCTTTCATCTGCAAAGGGACGAAAGAATTCAGCATCCACGCCATACCGGTCGGCATTAAAATAGCCCACTGTCACTTTACCAAACACATTGTATGGCAAGCGAAAACGTTGGGATATCGTCAAATGCCCCGGATGAATCTTATCCTCATAACTTCCATACCCATCATTATAAACAGGTATCTTTAACTGCCCTGTCAGCTTCATCCCTTTCCACAACGACACTTCCACTGCCGGACTAAGATCAAACAACACCTGGTAAATCTGCGTAAGAAGCAAGTTCCTGAGAGCTAACTGAGGATACACCAACACATCCACCTTAAACAAAGAGCTATTTTTCACCTTTATTTTCCGTGCCTCCCGCCACGCTTCACCCAATTCATAGGTAACTTTCCAATCATTGCGTTCGACTTGAGTCACAGTATCCCCCTTTACAGGATGATAATAAAGAGAAATTTGAGGTATATTATTATCTAAAACGATTATCCGACATTTTTTTTGTTCCGGCAATCCTATCTTTTGAATAACATCCACCGCTTTGCTTATACCGACACCCTGCAAACGATATGCAGAATTCTGCAAAACATAAACACGTTCGTTGTCATCTTCCGTCCACCCCACATTTTCAAATCCCATTTCTACTAAAACATTTACAGTACTTTCCCCCGTTTGACAAAATCCCCTTAAAGGAATCAAACAGAATAAAAAGAGCGCCGCACATTGTGCTATTGTTTTAGTAGTTAGACACTTCCTTATGTTAGAGTTTTTACACCTCATCATTTTCAACCTTTTTTGCATCTACGCGATACAAAATATGCTGCAAAAATAGACACATTTTTAATAATATCAAAGTTTTTTTTTAGAAAATATAAAATAATACAGCTTTTCCTCTAAAAGTCCTTAGAGAAGCTCGGGATTGTTTATACAGAATACATAAAAGGCATTGACAAAAGGCCAGATATTGTTCACTTTTATTACATCATACGGTATTAATATACCAGCTTTACATTATCAACCCAAAGTGAATTACCAGGAGAACCAATATAAGCACCTCCATGACTGGAAGTAAATTGCAGTAATAGATGAGTAGGAACATCTTCTTCCGTTCCCCATGCCACTTCTTTAACGGGAACACTCTCTCCCTTACTGTTGATGGCATAACGCTCTTCTACTTGCAAACGCATCATATGAGGTTTATAGGCAGGATCACCTGTTATATCTCCGTACATGATTGAATAAGTAACATTGTTACGCCAGTCATCAGTTGTATTATAATAACGTACCACCATTGTACCTATGCGCTTCGCAAAAATATTTCCATCCTTGTCTTCCCAACGTTTCTGCAGGAATAAATTCACTTCCGGAAAGTCTTTACCGTCTACATCCGTAATACGGCTGAAACCTGTAGCGCGGATACGCTTCTCTCTATCAGACATCTTAACTTTATAGTCAAACTGAACAGCGATCGGTTTCTTCGTGAAAGGAATACCGGAATTCAACATCTTCTGCGGATTCTTCGTTCCCTTAATCGGCTCATGTACTTCACCCAAAAACATAGAACCTGCAGCCAGCACCGTAATATCTACGATTCCTAATACCTTTACACTCTCCATACGGGTATCCATACGTGCGCAGTAACCTTCATCACGTTTTTCGGGAAACACAGAGGTATTTGTTTTAGTAATACCAGCCACACGTGCCATCACATTGGAAGTCGCCCACGGTGATCCACCCATATTCTTATAAGCCTTATTCTCACGAATAGTTGCAGTCGGCCCGATAGCATACACATTCTTCAATGCGCCACCGATAATACCCGACTCTTTAATCTGGCGGTCTACCCACTGGTCCATATTGCCGAATGGAATCATCTCCACAGTATGCTGTTGTTGTTGCTGCTGTGCAGATGCCATCCCGCAATATAAAAAAGCGGATAGCATACCATACATACGAATTTTCTTCTGCATCATCTCATTAGCCTTTCAATTAAAGTTCATAGTTCCACTGATCCAGTGCAAAATTCCAGTTATCCTGTACTAATTGCACAGTACGATCATCATATTTATATTTATTCTTCTTATATCCTTTCTTTCCACCTACATACTTCTCGATGTCACCGCGTGCCTCTGCAAATCCGGGAATAGACAAATCATGATAAATCTTTTCGGTCATTCCCATAGCATCAGCCTCAAAATCTTCGAATTTAACTTCAATCAGATTCCCGGCAGGGATGCACGATTTATCCGCCTCATATTTATGGTATAACTTAGCATAAATAGAAAGGATATTATTTTCCAGTTCCTCGTTACTGATGTCTTGCAACTTTAACGGCTGAATCGTATTCGTGAAGAAACTACGGGTACTCTCAAATACCGTATAAGGATTACGCATCAGATAAACAAACTTCGCATTGGGGAACATCTTAACAAGTTCCTTCACACGCCCCGTATGCGGCGGGTTCTTACTCAAGAACTGCGTTCCATGTGTATTCCACAATGATATCTTAATCAACTTGACAAATACCTCTTCAAACACTTTCAGTTCTTTCTCCGTGATATCATTAAACAACAGATATTTATCTGCATATTCCTGCTGATATTTAGGAAGGAACCAGAAATTATAATAAGTATAAGGCATCATATTTGCCAGTGCAAACTCTTCCTCCTGCGGCAGGTCTACAGCAAGTTCCATATTATCCGTAGGACGCTTATCGGGCATCAACCAACTCATATTCTTCTTAAAGAAAGGCTGCCCCCACATCATCAAATGCGGAAATACGGTCTGATAAGTAGTATTATAACCAAAATGTTTATCACATGAAAAGACATTATGCACAAAGGTTGTTCCACTACGCCAATGGCCAAGGATGAATACCGGATCATGTTCCAAAGGTTGAGATGCCAGTCGCTTCTCATAACGTCCATTCTGTAAAGGAGCCAGAGTAGAAAGCAAGCGGCATACGGCTTTAGTCAAGCGGTACTTGCCTTTGTATGCTGCATCTATCTCACGTCCTTTCGTAATAGCATTAAATGTCTTCCAATCGGCTCCAACCAATGTATTTATAGGAAGTTTATTAAATTCGAGTAAACCCATATCATTTACAATTTTACAATTTACGATACAAATGGTAAATTATTTAATGATTTTCACTTCAATACCCTGACGCTCCAAGTCTTTCACTGCTTTCTCTATGATTTCATAGTGTTCGGGGGCAATGCCAAGCTTCGGTAAATTCAAGACAGGAAGATCTTCCGAAATATGCATGTCTTTATCCTCTACCCTATCGATAATCATACCGACAGCACTGGTATTGTTAGTTATCGGATCAATCAGAATGAAGGCTCCTGTTGCTTTATTCTTTTGATAAGGGTCAAAGAATAATTCTTTTGCCGTAGTCAGCACAACACGCGCTATCTGATTCAACTGCATGGGCAAGCTATCAGTAGTTAATTGTCCATTCTCGACCGACAGTTGTTCCATCGTATTGACATCTACCTTATACTTGATATTACTGATACGTGAACGGCTCAGATTAGTGGTTTGTTTAATAAAAAATGATTTATTAAGATCCATCGGTTCTTCATCCATCCATACCAACATAGCCTCGAAATTACGATCGACAACCGGCAAGTTATCAGGATGTACCAGCATTTCTCCTCTTGATACGTCTATCTCATCTTCCAGCGTCAAAGTCACAGACTGAGGCGGAAAAGCATAATCCAGTTCACCATCATAAGTAACAATGCTCTTAATACGTGATTTCTTACCGGAAGGCAATGCAACTACTTCATCACCTTTACGCACAATTCCTGAAGCTACTTTACCACAGAAGCCACGAAAATCGAGGTTAGGCCGCAACACATATTGTACCGGGAAGCGGAAATCTGCCAGATTATGATCATTATCAATATGGACTGTTTCAAGAAAATCGAGCAAGGATATACCGGCATACCACGGAGTACGCTCAGACTTAACGACTACATTATCACCATCCAAGGCTGATAGCGGAATACAAGTTACATCCGGAATGTTCAACGGAGCAATAAATTCCTTATATTCCTTAACTATTTCATTGAAGCGGTCCTCTGAAAAATCTACCAGGTCCATCTTGTTGACAGCAAGCACCACATGCTTGATACCTAACAAAGAAACCAGGAAAGAGTGACGACGTGTTTGTGTTATCACCCCTGTACGGGCATCTACCAAAATAATAGCCAGATTAGCCGTGGAACCACCCGTAATCATATTACGTGTATATTGTTCATGTCCCGGAGTATCGGCAATGATAAATTTACGGTTGTTGGTAGAGAAATAACGATAAGCCACATCAATCGTAATACCCTGTTCGCGTTCTGCTTTCAGGCCATCCAGCAACAGCGCATAGTCAATATGATCGCCGGCATTTCCCATTCGTTTGCTATCGCGTTCCAATGCATCCAACTGGTCCTCGTACAATTTCTTACTATCAAACAACAAACGTCCGATCAGCGTTGATTTTCCATCATCTACCGAACCGGCAGTCAGAAAACGGAGCAAGTCTTTCTGTTCATCTTTATCCAGAAACTCCTTGATATTTAGTTTAGAGTTATTCTCCATCACTTCTATTTTTTTAATTATCACCTTTATCTTCGTAAACCTAAGCATTAAAGTTTTAAAGGTCAGGTTTAAGATTCCAATCCTCAGGTTTTAATTTTTAATTCTTAATTTTTAATTCCTAAAAGTATCCCTCGCGTTTTTTCTGCTCCATGCTGGCCTCCTGATCGAAGTCGATTACACGGGTAGTACGTTCGCTCTTGGTAGTGGTCATCATCTCTTCTACAATCGTTTCAATTGTATCGGCATTGCTTTCCACTGCACCTGTCAGCGGCCAACAGCCTAACGTACGGAAACGGACCATTTTCATTTCTATCTGATCCCGATACTTTTCAGGCAAACGATCATCATCCGCCATAATCAGATTACCATCAATCGTAACACAAGGACGTTCCTTCGCATAATACAACGGAACAATAGGAATATTTTCCAAACGGATATATTGCCAGATGTCCAGCTCAGTCCAATTGCTCAAAGGGAACACACGAATACTTTCTCCCTTATGTACCCGGGCGTTATAAATATCCCACAATTCAGGACGTTGATTTTTTGGGTCCCACTGGTGGAACTTATCACGGAAAGAGAAGATACGTTCCTTTGCACGTGACTTCTCTTCATCACGGCGTGCACCGCCAAAAGCTGCATCAAACTTATACTTATCCAAAGCACTCAGCAGAGCTTTTGTCTTCATCAGGTCCGTATGTACCTTACTGCCATGCGTAAATGGTCCCACTCCTGCATGGAAAGCTTCCATATTGCTCTCTACAATCAGATTCCACCCATACTTCTTAGCATATTCATCACGGAACTGAATCATTTCTTTAAATTTCCATTTTGAATCGATATGCATCAACGGAAAAGGGACTTTGCCAGGATAAAAGGCCTTTTCAGCAAGGCGAACCATCACCGAAGAGTCTTTTCCGATACTATAAAGCATCACTGGGTTTTCAAATTCCGCAGCCACTTCACGGATAATATGAATAGACTCTGCTTCGAGCTCTTTCAGATGGCTTAATTTATATTCTTCCATTTTTATATAATCACTTTTTAATCTGTATCTTTGATAAAACAAGGTCAAGCAACTTGTTGACTGACTCTTCCAGACTGAGCACTGAAGTGTCTAAAGTCAAAGCCGGGTGGGCAGGAGCCTCAAACGGAGCAGAAATACCGGTAAAATTCTGAATCTCTCCCCGGCGTGCCTTGGCGTACAAGCCTTTCACGTCCCTGCGCTCACACTCGGCCAGAGGAGTACTAACGTAGACTTCAAGAAAATTTTCCTGACCAATGATATTGGCAGCCATTTCGCGAATGTCATTGTTAGGACTTATAAATGCAGCAATAGTAATAATACCTGTATCAATAAAAAGTTTAGAGACTTCCGCTATACGACGGATATTTTCCACACGGTCGGCTTCGGTAAAGCCCAAATTATTATTAATGCCGCTACGGATATTGTCCCCGTCCAGAATACGGCACAGCAATCCGCGTTTGTGCAATTCACGTTCCAAAGCAATAGCTATTGTACTCTTACCGGAACCGCTCAATCCGGTAAACCATATCATCATACTATGTTGTCCAAGGAGCTCTTCTTTATCTTGTCTCGACAACATCCGATCAAAAATCGGATATATATTATTATCTGCCATAATCTAAATTAAAAGGGCCAAATTAATGGAATCAGGAATATGGATATCAAGAATGCTATAATATTCAACGGCAAACCAATGCGAACGAAATCAGTAAACTTATAGTTTCCTATACCTTGCACGATCAGATTTGTCTGGTATCCGATCGGTGTGGAGAAACTGGCAGATGCAGCCATACAAATTACCACAAAGAAAGGCATAGGACTAACGCCCATCTGCGAAGAAATGGAAAGTGCCAACGGGAAAGCCAATGCTGCAGCAGCATTATTTGTGATTAACTCAGTAAATAAGTTCGTGATAATAAACACGGCAGCCAATAACACCTGCGGTCCGTAATGTTCAGTCAGACCGATGATATAACTTGCCACCACATCTGCCACACCAGAATTCACCATCGCTTTACTAATGGCAAAAGCACAGGCAATGGTTATCAGAATATCCCAAGAAATGTATTTGGTATATTTACGCGCCGGGAAGATTTTTGTCCATGCCATAATAATAGTAGTCACGGAAACAAAGAAAAACATATCCAGCTTAATATCCGGGAATGCTTCTTTCACAACCGGTAACTCCCCTACTGTAGCTCCGGCAATCATTAATATCAGCAAGATAAGAGCAAACCAACGTTTTCCTTTTCCGGGAACCGGCTCGTTGTCTTTACCATTAGCCAACAGAACGAACACTGAGGATTCTCCCCAAGTCTGAACGAAAGAATCATCTGCCATCACCACCAGCGTATCGCCATCGCGCAGGACTTCATTATCCAGATTCTCCGTAATGCTCTGTCCGCTTCGCTTGATTTCCTTAACAGCAGCACCATAGTGACGTTTAAAATTAAACTCACCCAGTTTCTTGTTGATACCCGGAAAACGGGGACCAAGCACTGCTTCAACCCGATGCAAACTACTATCCTCCTCCTGGTCGTCATCCAGTTTTACCGCATCCGTACGAACATCAGGCAAAAGTTTGGAAGAGAACAGAAACAAATAAATAATACCTGCAATAGCAATGAAAATACCGACTTTGCCCAACTCAAACATGGTGAATCCTTCATAGCCAGCCTCTAATATCATGCCATGTACCACTAGATTGGTAGAAGTTCCAATTAAAGTACAGATACCACCCAAAATTGTCACATACGAAAGAGGTATCAGAAACTTAGTAGCCGGTAATTTTACCGATTCAGCCCAACGTTTTATAATCGGGGCAAATATGACAACAACTGGAGTATTATTAAGAAAAGCAGATATAAAAGAGATAGTGGGGAGCATGCGCAACTGGGCCTTAAATACAGTTGTTTTTCCCATAGGAAGTAGCTTCTTGATTACTTGTCCCAATGCTCCCGACTGACGAATACCTTCGCTAACCAAAAACAACATGGCTACGGTAATCATTCCTTTATTACTGAACCCCTCCAACATTTCTTTAGGGCTCAGAATACCTGCACATAAGAACAAGACTACAACGGAAAACAATACCATTCCTGGACGCATTTTATCCAATACTAATGCAACAACCATGCCCAAAAGTGACAAAAGCACGAATATTATCTCAAATGTCATAGATTCATTGTATCTTGTTAATACTTCATTCGCTTAGGCTCAACCACAAACCATGGGTTCAGCAAATCCTCTTTATTGTAACAAAGCGGTTCTTCTTTTCCCGCCTGATAGACTTCCATTCCTGCCGCACGTGCAATGGCATGTCCGGCAGCAGTATCCCACTCCATAGTAGGTGCAAAACGAGGATATACATCTGCTTTTCCTTCTGCTACAAGGCAAATTTTTATAGAACTGCCACTTGAAATTAATTCGACCTCAGCATGCTGACGTTTCATCTCTTCAATGTAGGATTCTGTTTCAGGCGTCAGATGTGAACGGGAAGCAACGATTACAAATTTATCTCTTGCAGCCTCAGCAGGCAAACGGGTAGCAGATGCCATTAATTCCTCCAATGAAACATCTCCGCGTGAAGTAATGCCGGATAACCTATACGCACCGATATGTTCTTCTGCAAAATAGAGTTCTTGCTTCACCGGAAGATAAATCACCCCCATTACCGGCACTGAATGGCTCACCCATGCTATATTTACAGTAAACTCACCATTCCGCTTTATGAACTCTTTTGTTCCGTCCAACGGGTCTACAATCCATAAAGAATCCCATCCACAGCGCTCAGTATAAGGCAGATGCTTTCCTTCTTCACTCAAAACAGGAAAAGGGGTAGCATTCAAATATCCGGTAATGGTTTCATGAGCTTTACGGTCGGCAATGGTCAAAGGAGAGTTATCCGCTTTTTTTTCAATTTCAAAATCTGATGCCGGGTCATTATAGATAGAGAGAATGTCCGCACCGGCGTGCAGAGCTGCATCTATCGCGTTTAATATATATCGTTGTTCCATATATGGTATCTATACTTATATAGTGTGCAAAATTAAAAACTTTTTCATCCTCAAAAGTTTCCACCCTCAGTTTTATAACTTCTTTTAAACTACATGATATATTTATAAGCACTTTTCACAATCGATAAAACAAAAAAGGTACTTCAACTTAATATTGAAGTACCTTATCCCAAAAACAGTTTCTTTTCCGGCTATTTTTCCAGAAAACAACTAAACTTTTACCTATTTTGCATATATTACAAAGTAACGATTGTCTTCATTTATTAACGCCAAATAGGAGCTTTACAAACCATTGATTATCAGACATAGTATAATAACAGTAATTCAGTATACGACTGAATAGGGTTCAGTATACGATTGAAACAGGTTAAATATACGACTAAACTCACAGGCATTGCCTTTTGTTCATATTTACTACTTACAGGTATAAATCACCAATCCACTCAATAATCATAACGAAGTGATTTATCAACGTCTGCTTTTGCCCTTATCGGCACAAACGTGAATCCCCATTCATAATTTTGATTGGCAGGTATTGTATAGCCCGGTTGCACTTTTGCTCCCCAACTATCATAACCAGCCACTCCTTGCTGTTTCATGTCAACAGACACCTCTACAAAATCCCGGGGAATAATGTCATTCACATGAGTCATCTTCCGCATCGCATTTTTAGCCTCATCCAGATCATGGTTTTCGATTTCTTTCGGAGAACGGTTCCGCCATTGATATGGACGGGATGAATCTTCCGCATCAAAATCTTCAATTGTATTTCTCAATGCATTAAAACCAATAGTCTTATCTGCCTGTACCAACAAACCACGTCCGCTCTTATCTGACAAGACAACCCAACGCGCATCTGTACGATGTCCGTTTTCTTGCGGACGAACATAATCCACATACATTGAGTCGGCAATAGTCTTATAGCGCCCTACCATGCTTCCGGCATTACGGTCTATATAGTTTTCTTCCGGACCACGACCAAAATACTCTACTATATTCATATCCTGCGGTATATGAAAACGTATCCCGATACGAGGTACTTCAAGATTGTCTTTCTTTTCTTTCTTTTTACCGGGAGTATAAGTCGCAAGATGAGTATCCTCCGGCACATCAGTCTTCACAGCCTCCTGGTCAGTAGCAGTAAACTTCACGGCCACATTCACCACTCCATCCGGATATATTTTATAATCGACACAATACTGATTTCCGGCAGGTAAATCATATACCACATTCAGTAGTGCATTCTTTCCCTCCATTCTCACAGCAGCATTGCTCACTTTAAAGTTATGGCTTGAAGCTTTCCAGATTTGCAGACGCTTCGGGTTACTGTTCCCGTAATCATTATCATTGGGTGCACGCCAGAAATTAGGTTGCACACCTGTCTCTTTATCAAAATATTCAAACCCATTTACTTTATAGGAAGTAACCATACCGGAAGTACGGTCAAACGCAAAATACACTTTAGGAGAAGAAACGACTAAAGTACTCCCCTCTTCTTTACAACCCAGGTCCGGTCCTGCTGCTTTATATGCAATCTTATTTGCTTCTACCGGCAATCTGAACTGTTCATAAGCAATTTCGTATCCTACCGGTATCAATGGCTCAGGCTGAGTGGTAACCACACTAAAATGTACATAGTATTCAACTCCCGCTTTTCCGTTCACATTCTTCACCGGAATTGAGAATTCTTTTTCCTCCTGAGGTGCTACATCCAAAGTCAAACTTCCTTTTTTAACAGGGATGCCATTGGCACGCAGCTCATAACGAATGGTATATTTTCTCAAATTAGTGAAATAGAAACGGTTTATAGCCCGATACTTACCGGCAGCTACATCAACAGCATCAAATGCTACATTTTGATGTACATACTTCACTTCTGCCATAGCAGGATGCGGCTTACGGTCGGGCCCCACCAGACCATTACAACAGAAATTACCATCGCTTGGCATATTTACTCCATAGTCTCCTCCGTATGTCCAGTATTTACGACCGTTCTCATCAGTTTCCGATATTCCCTGATCCACCCAGTCCCAAATATATCCACCCTGAAGATTTGGGTATTTATAGATTTCTTTCCATTGATCCCACAGATTACCATTTGAATTACCCATAGCATGAGAGTATTCCGATTGAACTACAGGGCGATCAGAACCTGTTTCTCCAATATATCGCAACCATTCTGCACTAGGGTATTGCGGTACGTACATATCCGAATTCCATTCCCACTGTGCACGCTCATAATTTACGGGGCGGTCCATTAGTTCTTTATCCTGATCCTTCAGCCAAAGATAAGTCTGATAGAAGTTGTAGCCATTGCCGGCTTCATTACCCAAAGACCAGAATGTTACAGAAGGATAATTCTTATTGCGTTCATACATGTTCATTGTACGATACATGTGTGGCTTCAACCATTCCCGATTATTACCCAGTGTTCCGCCTTTACGCAAGTCATAATACATTCCATGCGATTCTATATTGGCTTCATCGTAAACGTACAATCCATATTCATCACATAATTCATAGAAGCGGCGGTCTTGCGGATAATGGCAAAGACGAACCGTATTCAAATTATGCTGTTTCATCAACTCAAAGTCCTTACGCATCAGTTCTTCCGTTACATAATGTCCGGTGTGTTCATTATGCTCATGGATATTGACACCTTTCAGTTTCAGGGGCTGTCCGTTAATCATTAACACCACATACGGTTTCCCATTCTTAGCTATCTGGTCAATCTGTTTGATCTCGATACGGCGAAAACTGACATTGAAAGGAACGATTTCCGTCACTTTATCTTCTTCTTTCAATGATATCAGCATTTTATAGAGATTAGGGCCCTCGGACGTCCAGGTCTTTACTCCAGGTAAATTTGCACCAAATGTCACTGTCTGAATATCTTTGCCTTTCACGATACAACTCTCCGTAGCATTAGCAACCACTTTTCCGGAAGCTTTATCTATCAACTCATACAACACTTGCAAGTTTTTATCTGTAGCGGCGTTGTTACGAATATCGACAGCCAATTTAAAAATACCGTTCGTGTAACTATCATCCAATGTAGAAACTACCCGGAAATCTTTCACGGCAATTTTAGGTTGAGAGTAAAGAAATACATCACGTTCTATACCACTCAGACGCCAGAAATCCTGACACTCCAGATATGACCCCGTACTCCAGCGAAATATTTTCAGAACCAATGTATTTTTACCATTCTTTATATATTTGTTTATCAAGAACTCTGCAGGATTCTTGGAATCTTCATTATATCCAACTTCCTGTCCATTCAGATAGACATAAACACCGGACTTAGCACCCGCAATATGCAAATAAATATCACGTGACATCCAATCTTGCGGTACAGTAATTTCCCGTCGGTAAATACCTACCGGTATATCTTCCGGCAATTGCGGAGGCTGTGGATTCAGCGCTTTGAATTCATACCCGTGATTGGTATAAATAGGTACACCATATCCTTGCACTTCCCAGTTGCCAGGAACCTGAATATCATTCCACCCTTTCATATCTGCTACTTCCTGCACAGCATCTACCGGCAAATTACGATGTGAATCCGAATAATAGAACTTCCATGTCCCATTCAGTAACTTATAGAAGTTACTATTCTCATATTTCCCACTCAATGCACTCTGACGGCTATCATAGGTCATAAAAGCCGTACGGGGAGACTCCCTGTTCACAGAAACAGTCTGTATGTCCTGCCAATAAGGAAGAGTATGCATTTTATTATCACCTGCATTTGCCAGCACAGAGCTACCTAACATGCATACTCCCAATAAAATTACTATACCTTTATTCATACCATTAGATTATGTTACACAAATTATTTACAAAATAAATCTTTTACTTAATACAAAGAACTTTTTATCATCTTTTTTACATATTCTTGTATCTCATCAAAGCTTCCAAATAGTAATAATCTGCATAGATAAGGGGAACATCTATTTCTTCACCATGTGGAATACTTCCAACGCTATGCATCAGTATAAAATTGCAGTTCGTTCCAGGTTCGGCCAGATAGGCAGGAGATGAAAGAGACTTCAAGATATGTGCCGCAGCGGCACTATACTTCTTACCGTCCGTTACATAACCTGATAATTCTAAAAAGGCAGAAGCAACAATAGCAGCAGCCGAAGCATCACGTGGTACTACCTTAAAGATTTCCGGGTCATAATTCCAATCAGGCACATAGTCTTCTTGTCCTGCATTAAAATCCCAATAAGGAATGCCATCTTCCGGCAAGTTCGGGTGATTCAGCCAGAAATCGGCTGTATGAACTGCCATATCGAGAAAATCTTGCCGGTGAGTTTCACGATAAGCCATTGTATAGCCATAGATAGCCCATGCCTGTCCACGAGCCCAAGCCGAGTTATCTGAAAAGCCCTGGCAAGTGGCTTGATTTAAAACTTCACCGGTTTCGGCATCATAATTCACAACGTGATAATTGCTGTAATCTTCACGAAACTGGTTCTTAGCTGTCGTCTCAGCATGACGATTAGCCACTTTTGCGTAAACAGAATCTCCTGTCACTTTCGTAGCAAAGTACAGCAATTCCAGATTCATCATATTGTCGATAATGACCGGATAAAACCATTCATCCTTGCCATTCCAGGATTTCCGATAATTCCATGATTTAATACAACCTGTTTTCTCATTGAAACGAGTACACAACGAACGGGCAGATTCGACTAATACATCTTTATAAGCCTCATTTCCGGTTAAACGATATGCATTCCCGAAACTGCAATACATCAAGAAACCAATATCATGATGATTGGTCATTTTCTTCAGGGGTTCAAGTGATTCCGTCCACTTTATTGCAGCCTTTTTCCAATCTTCTTTGTTGGTATATTCATATACATACCACAGACAACCGGGATAAAAACCTTCCGTCCAGTCATTTTTACGAGTTACCTTCAGTTTCCCGTCTTTACCTATCGTACGAGGATATTCGGTAGCTTCAGGCACAGCCTTCAACTGATTGGACAGTTGTTGTTCCGCCCTGGTAAAACCTTGTTCTACAATGCTCGTATCTTCTCCTCCACTACATGCTATCAACACTAATACCGATATGCACAAAACGTAAAATACTTTCATTCTATATATTTTATATATTCAATTAATGATTGCATATTAATCAATCTATAAAATCCAATCAAATAAAAATTTATATAAGAAAGGCCAATACCTGTATTACAGAACCGACATGACCTTTCTTATATGAACTTTATTATTCCCAGCCAGGATTCTGTTTCAGATTACTATTTTTAAAGAGCTCCGTATTTGATATCGGATAGAAATACAATTTATCACTTATCTTTCTGGACTCCAACGTAAACTTCTTATAGCTTACCTCATCATTGCTCTTTGTTATTTTCACTCCATAAACATCTTTGGATTCAGCCAATTCTTTCCAACGACGGAGATCCCAAAAACGATGTCCTTCAAAGGCGAGTTCTACTCTACGCTCATGTTTCACGCGTTTCAGGAACTCATCAGAAGATAGAATATCTGATAGTGCCGGCATATTCACACCCGTTCTGCCACGAACCGCATTCACTGCTGCCAAGGCAGTCATACCACATTTATCCGTAGTATAGTTAATATCACCATAAGCGTTCACCATGGCCTCTGCATAGTTCAACAGAACTTCAGCATAGCGAAATAATACCCAGTTGTGATGAGTTGCAGCAGAGGAAGAACCAGCTTCAAAACTGATGCTGTTATTTACATACTTACGCAAATAATAACCGGTGGAAGTAGCATTCGTTAAAGGCAAACCATTGGCACCGCCTTCATGAATTTCCACTGCATTCTTAGCCGGCCATGTCATACCATTATGCACAATCGTCAAATAGAAACGGGGATCTCTGCCTGTATAAGGATTCTGACTCATAGCTTCATTATTCCAGTCAAACTCCTCACCTGTTGCCATTTCAAATGCACTTGCCAGGTTTTCCGTCGGGCAGGTAGTTGTTTTACCACCTGTTACACCCATAGGAAAGTTGGCTGCTTCAAAACTGGTACTTGTTCCTGTAGGACGTACCAAGATCACTTCATTACTTGCCGTATTAGTAGCACCAAACAGATTTGAAAAACTGGCATCCAGCTTATAACCTAATGCAGAACTCTGACCAATAATTTCATAAGCAGCTTCTGCAGCAGCCACCCACTTACTTTTATTATTACCGGAATTAAATAACGGACTGGCAGCGTACAAAGCGGCACGTGCCTTTAGTGCCAAAGCCGCACCTCGCGTTGCACGTCCATACTCGCTACCAGGCATTTTGGTATAATCTACAGGTAGAAGTGTAGACAGTTCCGTGCATTCCGAAATAATAAAATCGAAGATCTGTTCTGCCGAAGCAGGTTCTGCCGCATTGGCTTCAGCCTGAGTGACAACCTTAGTTATCAGAGGTACATTTTGATAACGTCTGACCAATTCAAAGTAGAAATAGGCACGCAGAAAGCGAACTTCATATTCAAAGTTAGGATAAGTGATCATCCAGTTATCATAATCGTTGGTATTTTCCCATGTTTCAAATTTCAACCCCGTCAGGTTTTCCAAATAGAAGTTGGCATCATGGATACCATTATAATAATTGGCAAATTGATCATCAACCGTATAATTAGGCGACCAGGTACCATTCACAAAACGCTTTATATTAGATGATTCATAAATATGAACCGCATCATCTGTGGCAGCATCCAGCATGGCACCATCGATATTACAAAAATTCGAAGGCAGATAGCCATAAACATCTGTTACAAATTGCTTAACGCGATTATAGCTTCCCTGAATTTCTTTCAAAGAGTAGTAATCCGATTCATTGCAATCCATAAAATCACAGGATGCCAACAAACTGACAGAGATAAATATCGCAAATAATTTCTTTAGTTTCATAACATTCATTTTTTTAGAAAGATAGATTAAATCCGAATGCATATTGAGTCATAGTAGGATGTTCTGTACCGATGGATTCCGGGTCACGAAGATCAATTCCATCCAGACAGAATAAGTCATGTCCACGAGCAAAAACTTTCACGCCAGCCAGGAAACCAGTCTTCTTCAACAACTTCGTTGGGAAGTTATAGTACAACTCCAAAGTTCTCAACTTCAAAAAAGAAGCATCGGACACCCACATAGAGTTAGTATTGTAATTATTATCCGATCCGGAATAAGTCAGGCGAGGCAAGGTTCTGTTAGGATTCGATTCACTCCAACGGTTTTCCCAATAATAAGTAGAGATTGTATTGTTGTTGACAATCGGACGGTAAACACTTGCCGTATTCAATACTTTACTATAATTACCTACACCCTGAAACAGTGCATAAACTCCAAAACCTTTGTACTCCAATCCTAAATCAAATGAATAATAGATTTCAGGACAAGTTGCATTATAACCTAAAGGTACCTGGTCATAGGCATCGATTTTATTGTCACCGTTTTGATCCTTAAACATCAGATCGCCCGGACGTACATCACCTAACAATTGCTCCACACCGCGATTATCTATTTCATCCTGAGATTTATAGATCCCTATCACTTCATAACCGAAAATTTGGTTCATAGAACTTCCTGTGCGTTTGAGATAATCATACGGGCGATATTCTTCATTCTGATTTTTAATTTTATTGCGGGTAAAGGTGAACTGCCCACCCAGATGATATTTAAAGTTACCGATATTATCATCCCACGCCAAAGAAGCTTCAATACCTTTATTGTCGACAACACCATTATTGATCTGAGGCACAGACATACCGAATATCTGGGAAACAGAACCACCACTACTCACCAGAATATCTGTACGGTGATCGTAGAATGCATCTAAGGTCATCGTCAACTTATTCCAAGCCCTGAAGTCAATACCGACATTCAGTTTATGGGATTTCTCATAAGTCAACCCATCAATTCCCAACTGAGTAAACTTCATACCGGATGAAGAAGAAGGCACATTAGTGGCATTCTGGAAATAGTAAGAATTTCCACTGCCATAAATATTCTGGAACAGATTTACACCATAGTCAGCACGACCGGAAATACCATAAGAAGCCCTGACCTTTAAAAGATTCAGCCAATCTCTCTTCATGAAATTCTCCTCAGACAAAATCCAACCTGCACCTATCGCAGGAAAAATTCCCCAACGATCATCCGGATCAAGTATGCTGGAAGCAGAACCCGATAATGAGAAATCAACCAGATAACGGTTATTATAAGTATAGTGTGCACTACCCACTATATCCATAAATGCACGTCCGGAGTTCTGACTTTTTGTTTTTGCCTTATCCATAGAGTACAGCAAAGTTGCATTTAAACTATGTTTATTCCATTGTTTGATATAATTGGTATAAAACTCCAGGTTAAAATGAGTGGCAACCGAACCTACACTCTTCGAGAAACCCAAAGTTCCTTCATTACGTAGGGTTGTATAGATATTCTCACCGGTTGCAAAATCAACAGATGCGGACTCATAGCCAAATTCTTTAGTATTATTGTCCCAATATGAAGCGGTATTATCTATACCTACTTTAAAACCTGCCGACCAACCGGGAAGTATAGCAGACAAATCCTGCTTCATGTTCACATCCGCATACATGGCACGCGTTTGAGAACGCGCATATCCTCTACCGGAAATAAGGGCGACCGGATTATTGGAATAATTAGTTGTACCACCCCATATACCCCTGTCTGTCTTTACAGGAAATGCACCTGAAGGTACCTGGAATAAGGCATTGAAAATCTTATCTGTGCTCTCGCCCGGACGATTATGCTCCGTGAAATTACCCAATAAATTTAACTGTACAGTAGTCGTTGGACTTACCGTGATATCCAGATTTGTGCGGACGTTCAATCTTGAATATTTCAACTGCGTAGAATAACCATCGTTATCTGATGTCGGTTTCAATAGACCTCTATTATCCAGGAAGTTCAGCATCGTATAGTAACGTACAAACTGACTTCCTCCTTGTGCTGTGAAATTCACATTATCACCGTAACTCATGTCTCTCAAAGATTCATCCAACCAATCTACATTCGGATAAACACCCGGATAAGTCTGATTCTTGAATGCATCCAGTTCCGTACCCGAATAGCGGGGAGCCAAGCCATCATTCTCCATCGCCTCATTCAATGCCATGGCATACGTATACCCGTCAGCAAATTTAGGCAAACGCTTAGGAGAAGCCATATTAAATTCATAAGAGAAAGTGATCTTAGGTGCACCTACCGATCCTCGTTTTGTTTTCACAAGAATAACACCATTTGCACCCCTTATGCCATACAAACTGGTAGCCACAGCATCCTTTAAAACGCTGACTGATTCTATTTCTTCAGAACTCAATTCATCAATCGAACGTTCAAAACCATCCACCAGCACCAACGGACTATTGGAATTCAAAGAGCTATTTCCACGTATATACAGCGTTGCGCCATTCTCCCAAACCGTACCGGCTTTTTGCAAAACCTGTAGTCCGGGAAGCGTACCGAATAACTGGTTAGATGGTTTTATGCTGTTCTTATGTGAGAGATTCGTTGTAACAGAAACTGCACCGGTCATCTCTCTTGCATCCATGGTAATAGTACGTCCCATTTCTACCACCTCATCATTCTGACGGACTATCAGTGTGTCTTCCTGAGCCATTACGCCAAGTGAACACAGTACGCCAGTCAAAAATATATTGATCTTTTTATTCATAATATTTTTCATTTCTAAGTTCCAGAAACATTATTCCCAACCCGGATTCTGTATCAATCCGTATCCCTTATTCACCTCGTCCTGCGGGAAGGCACTAAAGTACCAGATAGAAGAGAATCCACCGGCATTCCACCAAGCACGGTTTCTATCTGTTTCAGCCAGAGAGAAAGGTTCGCAAATATACGTGCCATCCCCTTTATTCTTATATACATTCAGCCCATGTAAAGGTGTATTGAACTTATCTTCCATTTTCCAACGGATGAGGTCGAAGAAACGTACTTCTTCGTAACCAAACTCACAAGCACGCTCACGAAGAACTGCTTCACGGAATTGTTCTTGCGTCATTCCTGTTTTCAAGCCACCCAAGCCTACACGTGCACGTACTTCATTTACGCATTGATATGCCTGGCTGTTAGGGCCGCCATTATATTCATTCAAAGCTTCTGCATAACTCAGATAAAGTTCAGCAATACGCAGATGTGGCCACTGGATAACATGTCCGCTAAGTTCATTACCACGATCCAATCCCCATTTACGACAAGCCAATCCGGTTTTCAGACTTAAACTATGCATGGCTCCTTGTCCCCAGTCTTTCCCTTTCGGATAATTAGTTTTATCACTGGGATACTCCTGAGTCAATTCAACAGTTCTTCCCTGATAAATATCGCCATCCAATATAAAGGTTTCGTTTAAACGAGGGTCGCGGTTCACGAATGGGTTTGCAGTATGTTCAGGATTGTTCCAGTCAAAATCTGAGCCATCAGCCATCGGGAACATATCGAAGTATTCTTTAGTGGGACAATAGCCTCCCCAACGGATGGCATTCCACAACACCAGTTGTCCGGCACTTAAACTTGCCGAATAGATATTCCGATGTACAGAAATCAGTGTTTCGGTAGTTCCACGGTCAAAGTAAGCTTTGCGGAAAGCATAACGATATTCACTAGGTGAAACATCATTTTTTTGTACCAAACGATAAAAGCCATTCTGGCCGAGGGCATTAAAGAAAGCCTCACAAGCATCTACAGCTTTTTTCCACCGTTCGCGGTCGTAATTACCAAACCAGGTCATGTGCTGTTCCGAAGCCTCTCCGGCAGCATAAGGCTGATCGCTGTTTAGCAACGGGCTTGCCACAAACAATAAGACTCTCGCTTTCAATCCGTAAGCACCAGCTTTGGTCAAACGACCATCCCACTGTGCCATATCTTCATCCGAAATTCTCCATGGAAAGTCCTGACAAGCTATGACATCATTCAGAAGTCCTATGATAAAATCAACAGTTTCCTGCAGGGTTGCACGTTTAGGCATTTCGTCATCAGCTGCAATCACCCTATCTACTATGGGGAGTCCACCATAATGACGCAACATGTGTGCATAATAGATAGCAACAAGCATTTTGGCTTCTGCTTTCAGACGCTCTTTCTCAGTTTGGGTCATATCAGGCACACGGTCTACATTATTATAAAGTATCCATGCATGGCGAATTGCCGACCACATGTGAGTCTCGCTTTCATTAAAACGAATCTTAGTAGTCATGTAAGTTGCTCTGGGAGTATTCTCGACAGAGGAATTATAACTACCTGAATAATAAACACGTTGAACACCGGAGTATCCTACATTATCGCAATTCAAATCGGTGAGTCCTTCAATAGTTCCCAACCACATGGTAGTATAATAGCCACTGGTTTCCAAACCATAAGGCAAATATTGATAGCTATACGACAATACGCGACGGGCATACTCTGCCGTAGAAAATACGGTGTCAATCGTAACATCCGTACTGGGCGGCTTCTGCAGGAATTTATCCCCGAAAGCCAAATCCTCACACGCCATTGTCACAAATAGACCTAAGGCCAATAATATAACGTGAAAATGCTTTCTTATATTTTTCATAATAACTGTTTATTAAAATCCTATTTTTAAACCAAAATTCACGACTTTAATCAACGGATAGGCGCGTCCATCCGGATTAGATTCAGGGTCACAGAAGTCCAGATCACTAAATGTCAACAGATTATATCCGGAGAGAGACAGACGCAAAGAACTGATACGGAATTTCTGTAACATAGCTTTGGGGACAGAATAACCTACCTCAATGTTCTTCAGACGAATATATGAAGCATCACGCAACCATAAATCCGAGTCTTTATAGTTATTGGTTTTACTACCACTCAAAGAAATGGCAGGAGCTTTTGCACTATTCCCTTTTTCAGCTGTCCAAGCATCATCAATCATATATTGAAGAAGTGAATTTGTACCCGTTTCTCCAAATGGAGTACGATAGATACGACTTACAAGACGGGAAGTCTGGAATGCACCTGCCCACGTCATACTCAGGTCAAAGCCTTTCCAGGAAAAGCCCAACTGCATATTGCCATTTAGAAGTGGATAGGTAGGATAACCAATAGCCGATATATCATTTGCATCAATCTTACCGTCCTTGTTCAGGTCTTTATACTTCACATCTCCAGCTATGGGTGAGAAACCGGAACCATGATCGGGAATGCCATTTTCTTTTCCTTTCAAAGATTCATAATTAGCAGCATCCTCTTCCGTAAAAAAGCCGTCATTTACATAGCCGAATTGTTGACCAACCGGGCGTCCGGTTTCACACATCCATTCATAAGGCTGGGGAATTTCATCTTTGAAAATGACTTTATTCTTGGCATAGGACCAACTGGTACCGATGTAATAACTAAAATCCCTGATTGCATCTTCCCAACGCGCAGTTACCTCAAAACCTTTATTATCCACTTTACCCATATTTACAATAGGTAGAGAAATTGCCAGATAACCAGGGTTTACCTGGCGGGAAATCAAAATGTCTTTACGATGCTCGATGAAGTAATCGAAAGAAGTTTTCAGATGGCTATCGAAGAAATGCAAATCAACACCATAATTCTGTTTTGCAGCAGTCTCCCAAGTTACATCAGGGTTTCCAACCTTTGACTCTTTGGCACCCGGAAGGAAATTATTGGTAGTAGAACCGAAACTATAAATACCTGTAGTATTATTACCTCCCGCTGTACTGATGATATAACTATCGGGCAAATAAAGGAAACGTGATCCATCAGAAACGATATCATTACCTACAATGCCATAAGATGCACGTAGTTTCAAGTAACTGACATAAGGTTTCAGTGGCTCCATAAACTTCTCTTCAGAGATAATCCAACCGACTGAACCGGCAGGGAATGTACCGAAACGCTTCCCTTCTGCAAAGTTCTCCGAACCATTATAACCAATACTAAGGTCTAATAGATAACGAGTTTTGTAATCATAAGTGGCACGTCCCACAAAGCCTACATAACTACGGGGAATACCTGTATTTTTGCTGGGATAATATTTCATTGTTTGATTGTACATAGCCAGAGCAGAGACATGATGTAATCCAAAATCTCTTTGGAAATTCAAAGCTGCTTCAAGATACCAGTCACGGGACTGTCCAGCCTCCTGTGTCCAACCCATAGTCTGTGCTTCCTGTATCTTTCTTATCAAAGTCTCGCCACTTTCTGTAAGGTAGGCCTCATATTGGTCGGCTTTTCCTTCACGGCGTCGTTTATCAGTCACACCACTATTATAAGCTCCTTTAATATGTGCTTTTAAGCCTTTTGTGAGAACATCAAGTTTCTGTTCCAGAGAAAAGTCGAAGTTAATCACATTTCCGCCTGTAGTGGTGTACCCTTTACCGTAATATGTATTCAGTCCATCATTAATAACACCGAAATTGCCAAATACCGATTTATTGACGGAAATCCATTTACCATCCACAATTCCAGCTCCTGAAAAAGGTACAGCACTGTAAATGTTGTCATACAAATAAGAGATATCAGTATAAGTACCGTTGTTATAGTTAGGCTCCGTCTTGTCAGTAAGACGCCCTCCCAGATTGATCTTCATAGAGGTAGTTTTCGTCACATCTATATCCATATTGATACGATAGTTATAGCGGTTATAGCTAAAGCCACGATCATTTTCATGGAAAGTCTCAAAAAGTCCCTTTTGGGTAAATACACCTAAGGAAGCAAAATAACGTACCCGGTCGGAACCACCGGAAATTGTCATATTATGTTGTGTCTGCAGTGCGGAATTTTTAATCAGTAAATCCGTCCAGTCCGTATCGGCATAAAGAATTGGGTTACTATGTGTACGGAAACCTTCCAGCATTGCATCTGTAAACATCAGTTTGTCTTCAGCAACACCATCACGCAGTTGGGCAGCATTATATGTCATAGCATAGTCGTAACTGTTAGCAAACTCCGGAATATTGGTAGGCATCTGAAGACCAGCACTGGTGGAGAAAGTTATTTTAGCTTTACCGGATTGTCCGCGCTTCGTTGTCACCAGGATAACACCATTGGCACCACGCACACCAAATACAGCTGTAGCAGAAGCATCTTTCAATACGGTAATATCTTCCACTTCATTGGGGTCTAATTGGGTGAACGAACGTTCCACTCCATCAACCAGACATAATGGAGCAGACAAACCGGTAGACAAGGAACCTACACCACGCACATACAGCGTTGCATCATCAGCTCCCGGCTGACCGCTACTCTGTACACTGGATAATCCGGGAACCTTACCACTCAATGCATTGGCAATACTTCCTACCGGAGATTTCATAATTTCATCTGATTTCACTGAGGATAAAGCACCGGTAACAGTTACTTTCTTCGTAGTACCATAGGCAATAACCTGTACTTCCTCTAACAGCGTAGCACTTTCAGCCATTGAAATCTTCAACTTGCTCTCACCTTTATAGACAATTTCCTTGTCTTCGTACCCCACAAAGGACACCACAATGGTAGCACCAATCGGAACACTTAAGGTAAACTTACCATCTAAATCCGTAATCTTACCATTCTGGGTACCTTTCACCCTGACAGTAGCACCAATAATCGGGCCTTGGTCATCAAAGACCTCTCCCGTTACTACTCTTTCCTTGTCTTGTTGTGTTACAGCCACAGCTTCGGAACGTTTTTCGTCTCCTAAGCTCTTGCCGGGACATATGACCAAGAAAGCAAAAATAAAAATCCACAATTTGTTTTTCATAAAAAAGTGATTTTACATAACATTATTAAATAAGGAATAACCATGGTCAATATTTTAGTATCGCATATACACTTACTAAAACAGTGCAAATGAATGAAATCTACAAGACAAGTACCTGACCATTGGGTCATATAGAGGGGCACAAATTGTCTTGCAGACAATTTGTGCCCCATTTCGGACAAAACTAACAACACTCTTTGTCGGAGAAGTTTTATTCCCGAATATCCTCTTCTGCCTGAGAATCCTCCCGGGGAGAATCTTTTCTATAAGACAAAGGAGCAACTCCATAAAAAGACTTGAAACAACGGCTGAAATAACGTGGAGAAGTAAAGCCCAGCCGATACGAGATTTCTGAAATATTATATTGTGGTTCTTCCTGCAGCAATCTTAAAGCTTCTTCTAATTTCAGCTTCATTGTAAACTCATTCGGAGTTAACCCCATAACTTCTTTCAGGCGAAGGAACATTTTGCTCCGCCCCATATTCAATTCGGAAGCCAACATATTCATATCAAAGTCCGGATTGTCAAAATTACGTTTTATTACTTCTGATGCCGTATCCAGCAGTTTCTGATCTGCAGCCGTAAAGCCACCTGCCTCCTGGGGGATCATAGCTTCTGTCCTACTCAGTTTCTTCAGCAGCAATCGTCTGTTTCTTAGCAGATTATTGCAACGTGCCAAGAGTAATTTCACATTAAAGGGTTTTGTGATATAATCATCTGCTCCAAACATATATCCTTCTATCGTATAATCTATTGAAGATTGTGCTGTAAGCAATACAACAGGGATATAGGCCAATTCCAGAGAATTCTTAATTTTATAGCACATTTCCTTACCAGACATCACCGGCATCATAACGTCACTCACTACCAGATCCGGCTGCAACTGTTGAGCCAGTTCAAAACCCATTTGTCCGTTTGACGCTTTATTTACAATATAGCTTGATGAAAAAATACCTTCCAACATATCCAATACTCCTTCATCATCTTCTACCAACAATACACGAGGTTTTCCGGATTCTTCTTTCTCCTGCCCTGCATCCATCTCACTCTCTTCAGACTCTTCTTCCGGTAATGGTTCCACCTCATCGTAGACAATAGCTTCCCAATCCAATGCAGGTACCGTTACTTTCTCATGTTCCAACTCTTCCTTAGTAAAATGGTTGTTGCCCAGAAGCAGTTGTATTTTAAAGCTACTTCCTTCTTCCAGTACACTTTCTACGGTAATATCACCTCTGTGAGCCTCAATTATTCCTTTAGTAAGAGCCAGCCCGATGCCACTTCCAGCAATCCCCCTCTGTTGCTTTTCATTCCCTTGATAAAAACGTTCAAAAATTCTGGATAAATCATCCTGGGGAATTCCACATCCGGTATCTGATACAGTTATTTCCATTATCTGCTGCTGCTTCCTGACTGATACCTTAACACTTTTCCCATCAGATGTATATTTAAAAGCATTCGATAACAGATTAAACACTGCTTTCTGCATCTGCACAGGATCAAACCAAACTTCCATCTTCTCATTGGGATGTTCAAACGTATATACTATATTTCTTTTCCGGGCAAGTTCCCAAAATGAACGGTAAACATCTTCCAGAAATGGCACTATATCAACACACTCTACCTTCAATTTCATGAATCCCTGCTCCTGTTTTCTGAAATCCAATAGTTCTGTAATCAAAAAACGTAAATTCATTGCATTCTTATGAATACTATGTAATCTGCGATAAACAGAAAGTGAAAGCTTTTCTGATTGCAACAACATCTCTATCTGCCCAACGATCAAAGTTAACGGAGTACGGAATTCATGGGATATATTAGTAAAGAAACGAAGTTTCATTTTATTCACTTCTTCTATTCGTTCCTTTTCATCCTTTTCTTTGGCTAATGAAAGAGCCAGTGCCTTACGGGCATTTCGTACCCTTAGGAAAACATATATAATTCCTGCTACTATCAGAAAATACACCAGATAGGCCCAAAAACTACGATACCAGGGATAATGTATCACAATGTTAAGTGCTATTTCCTCTCCCATATCCTCACCCAATCTGTTTTTTGCCTCACGTACTTTTAATACGTAATTCCCCGGAGCAAGATTCGTATAAATCAGTCGTAATTGGTTTGTTGATATCCAATCTTTATCAAAACCTTCTAATTTATACTGATACCAGATACTTTTTTCTAATTCGATATAGTTGGAGCTGGAAAAGTCCACCATCAGATTATTCTGCCAAGACGATAAATCGATATGCTGTATAAATGGCAATGATTCCTCCAATACATGTTGGGTATCTCCCGGACACACCTTGACATTATTGACAAAAAGACTCACAAAATAAAGTTCAGAAGTGTCACTCTCATCATTTATATATAAATCTTTCTCACGAAACGAGATCACACCATCTACCCCACCGATATAAACCATGTCGTCATCCGCTACACAAATTCCACCTCCATCTGCAACTGCAGAAATCATACCTTTTATAGCTCCCAACTCAACCGAATACATCGAATGGCTAAAAGGTGAATAAATAGAGATTCCTTTATCATTAGTTATCAGTATATTATTTAGAGGAGATTCGGCCAGATTATAACAGAAATTACTTAGCAAACTATTTTGTTCAGCTGTGTAATGTTCCCACTTCCCTGTATCATAGTTATATGAAAACACTCCATTACCTATGGTCGAAACGTAAACAGTTCCATCCTTAGCTTCCATTATCTTAGTAATCCGTACCTTACGGTTTTCTAATGTGTCAAAGTGCACAGATTCGATCTTACCCCAATCACTTAATGATAATTTATACAGGTCCAAATCGGCAGCCAGCCAAACATATCCCCGGGAATCAATTTCAAATGTCTGAAAAATATCTTTATTGCTGATTAAGTGGAATTCCCCTTTATCCGGATGCATACGCCAGAAGCCATTTCGGGCTGTCACATACAACCAGCCATCTTTAAATAGAGAATAATAAATAATATGGTCAGGACCTTTTCCGGTACGTTTATAGTCATCCAAATAATTATGAAAAAGATTAGTTGCTCTATCATAGAGGCTAAGTCCTCCCGTATATGTACCTATATATATTTGGTCACGGCTTTCATCATAAGTAATAGTCTTCACATTATCATGCAAAATTGAATTCTTACCACTCTCAGTAGTATAATAGGTAAAAGTATTCGTTTTCCGGTTGAACCGATTTACACCTCCTCCATCCGTACATATCCAAAGGTCACGCCTCTTATCTTCTATTATTTGCCCTATAATCGGATAATTCAAACAATTATTGTTTGCCTCGGCATAGACGTAATACTTAAATAAATCCTTTTTCAGATTGAAATAATTCACACCTCCATAATAGGTGCCAACCCAGATAGTACCTTGCCTGTCCTTATAAAGAGAAAATACAGATTCATGTGATAACGAACCCGGATGAAAATTCGGACGATATACACAATAAGTATCCGTACTGGGTCTATACATTTGCAATCCATCAAAAGTACCGAACCAAACATTATTTTGGTCATCCTCCACAAAACTACGTATCTGTTCACTTACTACACGATCGGAAGCAGATATTTCTTTTTTCAGAATTCCATCACGCCCTATCTTATATAAGCCTCTCATGCGGGAAGCAATCCACAATTCATTTCTGCTACTTACAAATAATTTAAAAATCTCGATTCCCGGTAACAGGCACTTTACGGTTTCTCCTTCCAATACATATAAACCTTTGGCTGTTCCAATCCATGTTTTATCCCCACTTTTAGCCATACACCAAATTGTTGGAGTATTCAACTTCTGATAAAAAGACAGGGAGTCAGCCTCAGCATTATATCTAAACAAGGAATCACCGGCAGCACACCAGACTTCATTATCAAAAACAGCAATGGAACTTATGCCTGTAGGATATATTTCTTTAAAACGTTCTTTTCTAATATCATATTTAATTAGCGCTCCATCCGTCTTCAGAAAAACATCCCCGTAAAAGTCACCTACGATTTGATCGACTACTCCATTAATGAACTTCTTCTTCCGAAGTTGATTATCTATGATTTCATAAGATTTATATGTAGAGAGCCGTTCGCCATCATAGATATTAACCCCCTCATTTGTCCCAAACCACATACGCCCCAAAGTATCCTGGTAGATGGCCAGAACCGAAAGATTTGAAAGTCCATCTTTCATATCCAGTTTCTTGAAATACTGTCCATACAAGTTAATGCAAAATAATAATAAGACAGGTGTTACATAGTATTTGGTTCTTTTCATATAAATTATTAATTTCTTAAAAGCAAAACTATAGAAATTATTCAAATAAGGCAAATAAACTTTTAAAATTATAGTTTTCTCGATTTTAATAGTTTCAAGCTATGCCAATAACGTCCATTTTTGTAGCACAAATTGTGTAATCATCTAAAAATGAAATGTATCAAAGAGAGCTACTCTGAAATTTTCTATACCTTTGCACTAATCCTAAAATCAAAATACAGAAAGCCATGAAAGGAATTTTCTTATCAATACTATTGTTTTTATCAACGTTAAGCATACAAGGTGCTGAGTCAAATAAAGAATACACATTATGGTACAATCGCCCGGCATACAATCGTGGGGGAAACTTTAGCCAAATCGCAGCAAGAGGATTTCCTTATGATGAAGATTGGGAGAAATGGTCACTTCCCATTGGGAATGGTGCTATGGGAGTCTGCATCTTCGGACGAACTGATGTAGAACGTATCCAATTAGCAGAGAAAACAATGGGTAACAAGGGTGCCTATGGTATGGGAGGATTCACTAACTTCGCAGAAATCTACCTGGATATTCATCATAACTATGCACAAGATTACAAGCGCGCACTACGCTTAAATGATGCAATTTCCACTGTAAACTACAAACATGAGGAAATAGAATATGACAGAGAATACTTTGCCAGCTATCCTGCCAATATAATTGCTGTAAAATTAAAAGCCAGTCAACCGGGTAAGGTGTCATTTACACTTCGCCCGGTCTTACCGTACCTGCATTCGTTTAATGATGAACAAACCGGACGTAGCGGACAAGCACATGCCGAAAAAGATCTCATAACATTGAAAGGAGAAATCCAATACTTCCATTTACCTTACGAAGGGCAAATAAAAGTAGTGAATTATGGGGGAACACTCTCCTGTTCAAACAAGGGTGAGAACAACAGCACTATAGATATAAGCAAAGCCGACAGCGTAATACTATACATATCCGCTGCTACTTCTTACCAACTAAAAGACAGTGTCTTTCTTTTACCAAATGCAGAAAAATTCAAAGGCAATACCCATCCGCATAAACAAGTTTCTGAATGTATAGGGAGAGCTGTAGAGAAGGGGTATGAAGTCCTGCGCAAAGAACACATTGCTGACTATCAACAACTTTTCAATAGAGTTAATTTCCAATTGACAGAAGATATCCCCTCTATCCCTACTGACAAGTTACTATACCAGTACCGCAACGGAAAACGCGATGCATACTTGGAAGAACTCTTTTTCCAATATGGACGCTATTTGTTGATAGCTTCTTCACGCCAAGGCTCTCTTCCCCCCAACTTGCAAGGTGCCTGGAACCAATATGAGTTCGCTCCCTGGTCCGGAGGATACTGGCACAATGTAAATGTACAAATGAACTATTGGCCGGTATTCAATACAAATCTGACTGAACTCTTTATCCCATATGCGGACTATAATGAAGCATTCCGCAAAGCTGCAACTCAAAAAGCTGTTGATTATATCACTCAGAACAATCCGGAGGCACTAAACCCGATAGCCGAAGAAAATGGCTGGACAATCGGTACCGGAGCTACGGCATTTGCCATAGAAGGTCCTGGGGGACATTCTGGCCCGGGAACAGGAGGTTTCACAACCAAACTGTTCTGGGATTACTATGATTTCACCCGTGATAAACAACTACTGAAAGATCATGTCTATCCGGCACTTATGGGCATGGCCAAATTCCTGTCCAAAACATTGAAACCCCAACCTGACGGAACATTACTGGTAGATCCGTCTTTTTCACCGGAACAGGTTCACCAGCAGGTTTATTATCGATCTAAAGGATGCATATTCGACCAAAGTATGATTCTGGAGACATATCGTGACTTATTGCATGCTGCCGAGATTCTGAAAGATAAAGATCCGTTCCTGAAAACGGTAAAAGAACAAATCGGGAAATTAGATGCTATATTGATTGGTGAATCCGGCCAAATAAAAGAATTCCGTGAGGAAAATAAATATGGAGAAATCGGACAATACCAGCACCGGCATATATCCCAGCTATGTGCTATGTACCCCGGAACTATTATTAATGCCGACACCCCGGAATGGTTAGAAGCCGCCAAAGTAACTCTGAAAGAGCGAGGCGACAAATCAACAGGATGGGCTATGGCTCACAGGCAAAACCTATGGGCACGAGCAAAGAATGGCAATCGTGCCTATAAATTATACCAAGACATCCTGACTTACGGAACTTTAGAAAACTTATGGGGTTCTCATCCTCCTTTTCAAATAGATGCCAATTTCGGAGCAACTGCCGGAATAGCAGAAATGCTATTACAAAGCCATGAGGGATATATTGAACCCTTACCTGCCATCCCGGATAATTGGGATAAAGGAAGCTTCAGCGGACTAATGGCACGTGGAAACTTTCAAGTCTCAGCCACATGGGAGAACGGTGCAATCCAGAGTATCCGGATTTTATCTAATAAAGGAGAGCTTTGCCGGATAAAATACTGCAAAGCAGCAAGTGCACAAGTGACCGACAAGTATAACAAACCAATTAAAATCAAACTTTCCGGTAATGATATCTTTGAATTCAATACCCGAAAAGGAGAAATATATGAAATCATTTTCTAACACTTCAATCATTTATCATTAACAGTATTATGAAAAAACTACATTTAATCGCTTTTACTATCCTGTCTCTGTTTTCATTCCCGATGCAGGCACAAAAACTTTTGCCTGCCGAACAAGAGATAGGGCTACAGTACGGTGCAGACCGTTTAGGAAAGCGATATGACGCAGCTATGCAAAAGTTCCGTGAAAACCGACTGGGAGCATTTATTCATTGGGGATTGTACGCCATTCCCGGAGGAGAATGGAACGGTCAGGTATATAACGGGGCTGCCGAATGGCTCAAGTCGTGGGCTAAAGTCCCCGCTGAAGAATGGCTACAACTTATGAAACAATGGAATCCACAGAACTTCGATGCAAAGAAGTGGGCTAAAATGGCGAAAGACATGGGAGTGAAATACGTCAAAATTACGACTAAACACCACGAAGGTTTCTGCCTATGGCCAAGTAAGTTTACAGAATACACCGTAACTAATACCCCATACAAAAAGGATATTCTGGGAGAATTAGTAAAAGCCTACAACGAAGTGGGTATCGATGTACATTTCTACTTTTCCGTTATGGACTGGAGTCACCCGGACTGGCGCTACAGTATCAAAAACCAAGAAGACGAGATCGCCTTTCAGCGCTTCCTGGCATTCACCGACAACCAGCTAAAAGAACTCGCCACCCGCTATCCCACTGTCAAAGATTTCTGGTTCGACGGAACCTGGGATGAAAGTATCAAGAAGAACGGTTGGTGGACCGCACATGCAGAACGTATGTTGAAAGAACTCATCCCTGGCGTTACAGTCAACAGCCGACTACGTGCCGATGATTACGGCAAAAGGCACTTTGACAGCAACGGACATCTTATGGGAGATTACGAATCAGCTTATGAACGTCGCCTCCCCGATCCTATAAAGGACCTGCAAGTGACCAAATGGGATTGGGAAGCGTGTATGACTCTTCCTGAAAACCAATGGGGCTATCACAAGGACTGGTCTTTGAGCTATGTAAAGAATCCGGTCGAAGTGCTGGAAAGAATCGTCCATGCTGTATCCATGGGTGGAAATATGGTAGTAAATTTCGGTCCACAAGCTGACGGAGATTTTCGTACCGAAGAAAAAGAGATTGCAAAAGCCATAGGTAAATGGATGCAGAAAAATGGGGAATGCATATACGCCTGTGATTATGCAGGTTGGGAAAAACAGGACTGGGGATATTATACACATAAAAAGAATAGCGTTTATATGATAGTATTCAATCGTCCTTATTCCAAGCAACTCACAGTAAAAGTTCCGAAAGAAACCCAAATTATCAATGCCGTATTGCTGAACGGAGAAAAAATGAAAGTTACAGAGACTGCCCGCAATGAATATAACGTGGGAGTACCTAAACAGGATTTCCAGGAGCCTTTCGTCATAAAACTGGAAATAAAATCCTCTAAAACATCTACTAATAAATATCAAGAAGCACTTACTTAAAAAAAGAAATATGAAGCGTTTAATTATTTATTCCATTTTGTCTATAGTAGCGATTTACTCATATGGACAAAACAGTTTCAACAAAACTGATATCAAATCTATCATGAAAAGTGTTGCTGATTGGCAAATAGCCAATCCGGCAAAGGGGAATGAACATGAGGATTTGAACTGGACATATGTCGCATTGTACATGGGCATGATAGATTGGGCCGAGTTAACCGAAAAAGAAGACAAAGACAGTTCCTACTATGAATGGTTGATGAAAATAGGCCGCCGTAACGCCTGGCAGGTAGGAAAATACATGTATCATGCAGATCATATAGCTGTGGGACAGGTATTCCTGGATATGTACCAGAAATATCACGACCGGAATATGTGGCTTCCTACACTGGCACGTACAGAATTTGTGATCAATCATCCGTCAGCCAGTACACTGGAACTGGATTACAGGAATATGGCAAGCCTGGAACGTTGGTCATGGTGCGATGCTTTATTCATGGCACCTCCTGTCTATGCTAAAATGTATATGCTGACCGATGATTGGAAGTACATCGAATTCATGAACCGGGAATATAAAGCTACCTACGACTATTTGTTTGATAAAGAAGAAAAATTATTCTACAGAGACCACCGTTATTTCAATCAAAAAGAAGCTAACGGCACAAAAGTATTCTGGGGTCGTGGAAACGGTTGGGTACTGGGAGGTCTTTGCGAAATCTTACAGACTTTACCTCGAAATAATATGCACCGCCAGTTCTATCAGGATTTATTTATTACCTTGTCCGACCGTATCATCCAGTTACAAGGAAAAGATGGATATTGGCATGCCAGTTTACTGGACCCGGACTCATATCCTTCACCCGAAACAAGTGCCACCGGCTTTATCGTATATGCCTTAGCTTATGGTGTAAATGAAGGATTATTAGATAAAGCAACCTTTATGCCTGCCATAGAAAAAGGATGGAAAGCCTTGGTAAAAGCTGTAGAAAAGAATGGAAAGCTGGGCTATGTACAGCCCATCGGCGCCGATCCAAAGAAAGTGACCCGCGAAATGACCGAGGTTTATGGTGTAGGCGCATTCCTGTTAGCAGGCAACCAAATCTACAAAATGGCCAAGTAAAATAGAGAATGATCATAACATAAAAATAGTAACTTGAAAAACAATATGAAAAATAAAATCCACCTTATAATTTTGCTTTTTATAAGCAGTATTATATCGGTAAAAGCAAGCGTAGCCACAAATAGCAATCTTCCGGACAACGAGGATGAATTTGAAGTACTGATGCAGAAAATCAGGCTCGACTTTGCTAAAAATCCCTCTATTGATGAAGCCTTAAAGAAATACAACGAAACTGACGGTTCATTCACAGATGTAGATTATAGTAGTATTCAGCGTACAAAATGGCCTCCTCTGGAACACGTCGACCGTCTGTACGATTTTGCCTTTGCTTATACAAATTCTAAAAATAAATATTATAAGGATGAAAGCCTCTTCACTAAAATAGAGAAAGGCTTGGAATACTGGCATGAACGTAATCCCTGGTGTCATAACTGGTGGTATAACCAAATAGCAGAACCTCAACGTTTGGGAGTACTACTCATACAACTGCGTATAGGTGAAAAGCACCTGAATACGGAATTGGAAAACAAAATATTGGAAAGAATCAAAACTGACGGAGGCGATCCTGCCAAGTGGACTGGCGCCAATCGTACGGACATTGCCCTGCACTGGATATATCGTGCATGCCTTTCCAAAAATGAAACTGACCTGAAAGTGGCACTCGAGAATGTCTACAATCCTATTGTATATACTACAAAAGAAGGATTTCAACACGACAACAGCTATTTTCAACATGGCAGACAACTTTATATTGGCGGATATGGGGATGAAATCCTGAAAGGGGTTACCCAAATAGCGATGTATACCAAAGGTACCCAGTATGCAATTCCACAAGACAAGTTAGCATTGCTCAGCAAATTCATGCGCGAAACCTATTATGCTACCATACGGGGGCAATATATGCTATTCGATGTACTCGGGAGAGGTGTAAGCCGCCCCGGCGTCACAAAGAAGATACATACAGCTTTATTCGCCAAACGTATGATTGAATTAGATCCGGATCATGCCAATGAATTTAAGGATATTATCGCCCGTCTGGATGGAAAGCAACCGGCCAACCATGCACTCACGTCTAAGCATACTCACTACTTCAGGGGAGATTATACTCTCCATATACGTCCCACATACGCTTTCGACGTTCGCATGGCATCTACCCGCACTGCACGTTGCGAATATGGAAACGGAGAAAACCTGAAGACTTACTTTATGTCCGACGGATGTACCAACATTGTAGTCGACGGAGATGAATATGCCGAAATCTTTCCTGTCTGGAACTGGGCACGCATTCCCGGTACAACGGCTCCACAACTTGATGAAATTCCCATGGCAGCCAGTGACTGGCAAACTCCCGGAACTTCGACTTTTGCCGGAGGTGTATCAGACAGTTTATACGGAGCATCTGTTTATTCATATACAGATTCCTATGCTGAAATCAATACAAGCGCACACAAAGCATGGTTCTTTTTCGACAATGAAGTCGTATGCCTGGGTGCGGGGATACATTCCACATCACAACATCCCGTATTTACAACAATCAATCAATGCCTGTCTTCTACAGAGAATCCCATAATCTGCCAGAAAGGAAAGCTCTCTGATATCCAAGATGGTACTACCGAGTACACCTCTCCCGAATGGATTCTACACAACAAGATAGGATACATATTGCCAAAGGGGCAACAAGTCTTTGTAGCCAATCAACAACAAGAAGGGAACTGGTACGATATTAACCATACCACTTCCAAAGATATCATCCGAAAAAAGATATTCACACTTGGAGTTAATCATGGTATTACACCTGAACAGGCCACTTATGCTTATATCGTTGTACCTGGTATCCGGACAGCTGAAAACATGAAGAGTTACCTGCAAAAAAATAATATTGAGATTCTGGCTAATACAGAAAATGTGCAGGTAGTCAGAAATAAGAAAACAGACATCTGGCAGATGATTTTTTATAATGCAGGAGAGTTTACCCACAAAGACATGACAGTAAAGGTAGACAAAGGCTGTGCTCTAATCATCAAAAAGATTGATAAAGATAAAATAAAACTTCATATTGCTGATCCTGCACAGACACAGTCCAACATAACTGTAAAGATTGATGCTCCCAAACGATCAGGAACTATTAATTGCGACTTCAGCAATAGCGATATATATGCCGGAAGAACCCAAACTTTCGATATCCGGCTTAAATAATCAGACCTTATAAAAGTTAACTGACACAATCCCTCAAAAAGAAGTCTCGACCCTGATTGAATCTTTCATCAGGTCGATACTTCTCTATTTCACTTCGTAAACCGGATACAAAAAGGCAGTAACTTCACAGCTACTGCCCTGTTTTTGAAAGAGGAGTTTCCCTTTCTATTAATTACCAAAAAGAATTCAAATTATTTAAGGCGATACAATAACCAAGAACTTTGGAAATCCTTACGGTTTGAGTATTTAGCCTTGAAAGCATCACGTGCATCGGCAGCAGAAGCTCTATCATTAAAAGTACTAACAATTACACGATACATAGCTGCATCTGAATTAAAAGCAACAACAGCATTGTAACCTTCCTTATCCAAGAAGTTTTTCAGGTTTTCAGCATTAGCTTTCACACCAAAACTACCACAAACCACACTGTAATCTTTCAAACCACCTACGCCAGATACTACTTCTACTTTTTCCTGACGTACACCTGCAGTTGCAACCGGAGTGCTTTCCACTACTCTTGCTTCTACCGGAGCAGTAACTGTCGGAGCTACTTCCACTGGTTCAGCAGTCTGAGGTTCTGCCAGTTCCTGTTGTTTTGCCTTTTCATATGCTTTTTTATAAGCGCTTTCACTTGATTTGCAAGAAGAGAATGCCAATGCAATACACAATCCCATTCCTAAAATTGCTAATTTTTTCATAATCATATCATTTTTGTTAATAAATTCTATATCAATATCTTAACTATATTCAATATTTACGGAATATAGATCGTACTCCTTCATGCTCCAAACGGAGGGATGAGGAACTGAGTTCCTCTATCGTGAAGGTCCGTTCTCCATTTTCCCACCCCATATAGAATGCATAACTTTCGTACTCTACACTTTCAGGCAGCAAAATAATAGAAATTTTATCTCCTTTCAAAGAATAATTCCCAAAAAACGTTTGATAACTACCATTTTTCAATAAACAAATGGCAGAAAAACTGCCTTTCTGAAAATTATAGAAGATACTATCTTGCCGTTTTATGGAACCATCAGCATATTGATACTGCCTTAACTGCCATTTATTATCTAAATCGCCGTCAACATTACTACAAGCTGCCAGTACAAGCATTACCAACCCGATAATCAGAAATATCTTTCTTTTTCGTATCTTCATGTAGCTAATATTCCGAATAATAGGACAAATGTACGCGGAACAATCAATCTGAACGTTACTCTTATAGTTAAATTAAACTAATCGCACTTTTTTTCCTACGATAGAAACCAGTCCGAACCGTGTCAGCCCCGCACCAAGTACATACCAAGTCCGTACCATCTCCGTGTCTATAGAACCGAATTTGCTACAGAGTTGGTACGGACTTGACACGGAGTTGGTCCCTTTCGAAACTGGATAAGAAAAAATAAATGAAAAAAATATATTCAAAAAAAGAAGCTACGTGAACAACTATTCAAAGAAAAATGTTAGTTTTGTAGTATTAACCTCTTTAAAATAGAAAGGAGAACATTATGAAAGGATTAAATGTACTTGTAGCTTTTCTGGGCGGTGCAGCAGTAGGCGCAGCCGTCGGTATTTTATTTGCTCCCGAAAAAGGAGAAGACACTCGTCACAAAATTGCAGAAATCCTCCGTAAAAAGGGAATTCGCCTGAACCGTAGCGAAATGGAAAATCTGGTAGACGAGATTGCAGCAGAAATTAAAGGCGAAGCAGCCGAATAAAACAAAATCTACAAAAAAACAGAGCCACTATGATGTTTGCAGACGATAGAAGTATTGACAACCTCCAGCAGCTATTCATTGAGTTCAAGAAATATCTGAACCTACAAAAAGAATATACTAAACTGGAAATAACTGAGAAACTCTCAATCCTGCTTTCTGCCCTGATATTATTATCAGTGGTTATTATTTTAGGCATGGTGGCACTGTTTTATTTGTCGTTTGCGCTGGCTTATATTTTAGATCCACTCGTAGGCGGACTCATGGTAAGCTTCAGCATCATCGCCTGTTTCCATCTTCTACTGGTTTTATTAGTAATTACCTTCCGCAAAAAACTCATCATCAACCCGATGGTGAATTTTATTGCCGGATTGTTTTTTGATAATGATAATGAAAAATGATACCATCATGAATAATATGCCTGATACTTCTTCCATGACTCTGGAAAGTATTGCATTACAGAAAAAAGAATTACGGAAGAAAATACATGCACAGAAAGAAATCATGACGGATACGGCAAGAGAATTATTTGCTCCGCTTGCACCCGCCGCTGATAAAGGTAATGCTATCATGCGTGCCTTTAATACAGGCATGGCTGTTTTCGACGGATTGATGCTAGGAGTAAAACTAATGAGAAAAGCCAGGAGGATGTTCTCTGCCAAAAGATAAACAGATATTAAAACAAAAAAGCTGCACTTTGTAAAGTGCAGCTTTTTTGTTTTAATTCAATTCTAAGATTACAGATACGTTTCAAGCAACTTCACGCCACCTTCTTCCGGAACAATTGTCACTTCCTGTACAACAGCAGGCAGTAACACCGTTTCACCTGCACGAACAGCAATTTCATTCTGGCTGTCGTCTGTGATGTGGCATGCACCTTCTACACAAATGAAAATCACAAATGAATCCAATTCAGAATAGTCACACGTAATTTCCTCCGTCATATCATAGATGGAAGTAGTGAAGTAAGGACTGGCAACCAATTCTACCGGTTCGTTCTTCAAGTGATCGTATTCAGTACGGAAATCATCTTGTACATCGGAAAAATTAATGGCTTCGATAGCCTGAGTAGTGTGTAACTCACGAGATTTACCTTCTGCGTCTTTCCGGTTATAATCGAAAATACGATAAGTGATATCCGAAGTCTGCTGAATTTCAGCCACGAAAGCACCGGCACCAATACCATGTACACGACCGGCAGGCACATAGAATACATCCCCTGGTTTTACATCACACGTTTGCAGCACTTCAGCAAAAGTTCCATTATAAACTCTTTCCTTGTATTCTTTCGGAGTTATCTGCTCAGAAAAACCGGAAATTAACTTTGCCCCCTTATCTGCAGACACCACATACCACATTTCATTCTTACCAAAAGAATTATGGCGTTTTCTAGCCAGTTCATCTCCCGGATGTACCTGAATAGACAAGTCCAATCTGGCATCTATGAACTTTATTAACAAGGGAAACTTTGTGCCAAAACGAGAATAATTCACTTCACCGACAAGTTCATGACGGTATTTTCCCACCATCTCCGGGAGTGTAAGGCCTTTGTCAGGGCCATTGGCAACAACAGACTCATTGTCTTCTACAGCTGAGATTTCCCAGCTTTCGCCTACTCCGGATAGCGTTTCATTCAATTGCTTAAAAGCAATAATCTTGTCGCCTCCCCAAAGCGTCTGCTTCAGAATAGGCTCAAATTTCAAAGGATACATTCGTAGTTTTTGTTAGAGCTTTAAATAAAAATGTTACATTTTTTTAGATTAACGCGACAAACTTACAAAAAATATCAATTCGCCTCGTAAATGTTAAACGCTAAACTTTCCTAAAATGTTCTTCACATTTCAAGATAAACCCTTGGGAGTACGGAAGAATTTCTTTTTATTTGCAAGAAATTTAATTTTATACCATGGATATGATAAACACCGTGTCAACGGAAAGTAACTTGTCTGGTTTGAACAAGGAAGACTTTCAAAAAGATATAAATAACAAGAAGACTGATTTATTTATTCTTAAAAATGCTCAGGGAATGGAAGTTGCAGTAACTAACTACGGATGCGCTATCCTTTCCATTATGGTCCCCGACAAAAACGGGAAGTATGCTAACGTAATTCTGGGACATGACAGTATAGACCATGTAGTCAACAGCCCCGAACCTTTCCTCAACACTACTATTGGACGCTACGGTAACCGTATAGCCAAAGGAAAGTTCACTCTGTATGGCGAAGAGCACAATCTGACGATCAATAACGGACCTAATTCTCTGCACGGCGGACCCACAGGTTTCCACGCCAGAGTATGGGATGCAGTCCAACCGAATCCGACAACTGTTGTATTCAACTATACATCCGCAGATGGCGAAGAGGGTTTTCCCGGTAATCTGGAAGTAGAAATGACCTATCGTCTGGAAGATGAAACCAATGCACTGGTTATTGAATACCGAGCTACCACAGACAAGGCAACTGTTGTCAACCTCACCAACCACGGCTTCTTCAATCTGGCAGGTATTGCCAATCCCACCCCTACGGTTCTGAACCACACCATAACTATCAACGCTGATCATTATATTCCCATTGACGAAGTGTCCATTCCGACAGGAGAAATCCTGAAGGTAGAAGGTACTCCTATGGATTTCCGCACACCGCACACAATAGGTGAGCGTATTGATGACAAATTCCAGCAATTAGTGAATGGTGCAGGTTATGACCATTGCTATGTACTGAATAAAACTGAGAGTGGCGAATTGAGCCTTGCCGCTACTTATACAGAACCGGAGAGCGGACGTACCATGGAGGTATACACCACAGAAAACGGTGTGCAACTCTACACAGGAAATTGGCTGGGCGGCTTTACCGGCGCACATGGAGCTACTTTCCCTGCACGAAGTGCCGTTTGCTTTGAAGCACAATGTTTCCCCGATACTCCTAACAAACCACATTTCCCGTCGGCAGTATTGCTTCCGGGCGACGAATACCAACAAGTAACTATTTACAAGTTCGGTGTACAAGAATGAATATAACTAACCTAATTTTATAAACTAATAATTTATTAAAAACCATGACACAACAAAAACAGAACGGTAATCTTGTCGCTATCATTACCATGTTCTTTATTTTTGCGATGATTTCCTTTGTTACGAACCTTGCTGCGCCATTCGGTACAATATGGAGAAATGAGTATGCAGGTTCTAACACTTTAGGTATGATGGGAAATATGATGAACTTCCTGGCATATCTGTTTATGGGAATTCCTGCCGGTAACATGCTCGTTAAGATCGGTTACAAAAAGACTGCATTGATTGCAATGGCAGTGGGATTCCTCGGTTTGTTCACACAATACCTTTCCAGTTTATTCGGAGCAAATGTCGAAGTATTCGCCTTCGGTGAATATGTCATCAAGTTAAACTTCGTCATCTATCTGCTGGGTGCATTCATCTGCGGTTTCTGCGTTTGTATGCTTAACACAGTGGTGAACCCGATGCTGAACCTTCTTGGTGGTGGCGGTAACAAAGGTAACCAGTTGATTCAAACAGGTGGAGCTCTTAATTCTTTGTCTGGTACATTGACTCCGCTTTTCGTAGGTGCTTTGATCGGTACAGTAACTTCCAAGACTGCTATGTCGGATGTTGCCCCTCTTCTTTTTGTTGCTATGGGTGTATTCGTAGCCGCATTTATTATCATTTCATTTGTAGCTATCCCTGAGCCACATCTTCAGAAAGGTGGAGCTAAGAAAGAGAAATTCTCTCACAGCCCATGGAGTTTCCGCCACACTGTACTGGGCGTAGTCGGTATCTTCATTTATGTAGGTATCGAAATCGGTATCCCAGGTACACTGAACTTCTATCTTGCCGATGCAAGTGATAAGGGTGCCGGAATTCTGACGAACGGTGCCGCTATCGGTGGTGCTATTGCTGCCATCTACTGGCTGTTAATGCTTGTAGGACGTACTGCAAGTAGCGCCATCAGTGGTAAAGTTTCCAGCCGTACACAGTTAATCGTTGTATCTGCTACCGCTATTGTTTTTGTATTGATTGCTATCTTCACTCCGAAAGATGTAACAGTTTCAATGCCCGGTTACACTGTAGGTGAAGGATTTATGATGGCACAAGTACCTGTCAGCGCATTGTTCCTTGTACTTTGTGGTCTTTGTACTTCTGTAATGTGGGGTGGTATCTTCAACCTTGCAGTAGAAGGATTAGGAAAATATACAGCACAAGCATCCGGTATCTTTATGATGATGGTTGTTGGCGGTGGTGTATTGCCTTTGATCCAACAAAGCATCTCTGACTCTGTAGGTTATATGGCCAGCTACTGGTTGATTATCGCAGCTCTTGCTTATCTGCTGTTCTACGGCTTGGTAGGTTGCAAAAATGTAAATAAAGATATCCCAGTAGAGGATTAACGCAATTAAAAGGTATAGGTAATTAATTTATTCACTCATAAATTTGAAAAGATTATGGATATAGAACACGTAAGAAGCCGTTTCATCAAGCATTTTGACGGAACAACAGGAGCAGTTTATGCTTCTCCGGGACGCATCAACCTCATTGGTGAGCATACAGACTATAACGGTGGTTTTGTATTCCCCGGAGCAATCGATAAAGGCATGATTGCTGAAATTAAACCGAATGGCACAGACATTGTAAAAGCTTATTCCATCGATCTGAAGGATTATGTGGAATTCGGTTTGAAAGAAGAAGACGCTCCCCGTGCAAGCTGGGCAAGATATATCTTCGGCGTATGTCGTGAGATGATTAAGCGTGGCGTTGATGTAAAGGGCTTCAATACAGCTTTCTCCGGTGATGTGCCTTTGGGTGCAGGTATGTCTTCCTCTGCCGCTTTGGAAAGTACATATGCGTATGCATTAAATGATCTGTTCGGTGACAACAAGATAGACAAGTTTGAACTAGCTAAAGTAGGTCAGGCAACTGAGCATAACTATTGCGGTGTAAACTGTGGTATTATGGACCAGTTCGCTTCCGTATTTGGCAAGCAAGGCAGCCTTATCCGTCTGGACTGCCGTTCACTGGAGTATCAATACTTCCCATTCGATCCGAAAGGCTATCGTCTGGTATTGGTAGACTCTGTAGTTAAACACGAATTGGCTTCTTCTGCATACAACAAGCGTCGTCAAAGCTGCGAAGCTGCTGTTGCCGCTATCCAGAAGAAACATCCGCACGTAGAATTCCTGCGCGACTGTACAATGGAGATGTTGCAAGAGTCAAAAGCTGAAATCAGCGAAGAAGACTTCATGCGTGCAGAGTATGTAATCGAAGAAATCCAACGCGTACTCGATGTTTGTGATGCATTGGAAAGAGGTGATTACGAAACTGTAGGCCAGAAAATGTATGAGACACATCATGGTATGAGCAAACTTTACGAAGTAAGCTGCGAAGAGCTCGACTTCCTGAATGATCTTGCATTTGACTGCGGAGTAACAGGTTCACGTGTGATGGGCGGTGGCTTCGGTGGTTGCACAATCAACCTGGTGAAAGAGGAGTTGTATGATACATTCATCCAGAATGCCAAGGATAAGTTTAAAGAAAAATTCGGCAGAAGCCCTAAAGTTTATGATGTAGTCATCAGCGATGGTGCTCGCAGATTAGTTTAAAAACATCCAACTCAATTTAAAAGGGCGTCTTCCCATCACGGGGAGACGCCCTTCTCTTTTCAGCCTTTTTCAAATAAGCTAATTAACTAGCCTAACCTAACTTTATTCATTAATTTCATCCTTTCTTAAAAATGTAGACAGCAAATGTATTGGGTTCAAGCTCTACCTCCAGTACCTGTCCGTCAATAGAAACCGGAATTTCCTGGGGCTGAATAGCAGATGGCTGTTCAATCGTATTATCTTTATTGGGATTAGCTGAACGCAGCTTTATACAACGACCGTCAGACAATACATCTTGCTTCTTCAATCCTTCAAACTTCAATGATAAGGGCCGAGCTTTATCGGAAGTATTGGCCACTTTCACTATAATCTCTTTTTTATCCTTATCATAAACAGCACTTGCAAACAAGCCATTCTGTCCCTCAGTACCTGCTACAGGCTTTTTATCCATAGTAAGGGAAAGTACATTGGTGCCTTTATGGTGCCCGTAGAGTTGCTGGACATAGTAACTTACAGTACGTACCGAGTTCAGATTATCAAACCAGATCATATCTGGACGCCACTGCCATCCTTCCACATGAGCAAACAGAGGAGCATAAGTAGCCATGTGTACAATATCGGCATTACGTTCCAACCCCGTCATAAAAGCAGCTTCAAGCAAGGCAGCGTTGAAATGGTTCCACTTCTTACCTTTACCATGACAAGCATATTCACCGGCGAATACTTTCGGACCTTTACGGTCATAGTTATCATAACGTGTTCCCTGATTCAGGAACCAGTTCTCAGGACGATAGAAATGTTCATCCACCAGATCCACTTTCAAACGCTTCATTTCCGGCCACAAATATTCAAACTGCTTTCCTTCAGAATCAGGCCCCGAACTTCCGATAATCTTGATATCGGGATAAACTTTACGGATAGCTTTAATAAATGGTTCGAGATGTTCAGGATATTCCGGTCCCCATTGTTCGTTACCAATACCAATGAACTTCAGGTTGAACGGTGCAGGGTGTCCCATATCTGCACGAAGTTTTCCCCACTTTGTTGTCACATCACCATTGGCAAATTCAATCAGATCAAGAGCATCCTGCACATAGCTATCCAAATCGCAAACAGCCACATGTGCCTCTGCATCAGAATTCTGGAACTGGCAAGACAGACCACAACTCAACACAGGAAGCGGCTCTGCTCCTATTTCCTCCGAAAGCTGGAAGAATTCAAAGAATCCCAATCCGTAGCTTTGGAAATAATCGGGATAGAAACGATGCGGGAAAGTATATTCCCAACGGTTCTCATTCAACGGGCGGTTCTCTACCGGACCTACAGACTTCTTCCAGTCATAGCGTGTAGCTAAATCTGTCCCTTCTACAATACATCCACCGGGAAAGCGGAACACACCCGGCTTGATATCAGCCAAAGCTTGCGCAAGGTCTTTACGCAAACCATTCTCATGTCCCTTCCAGGTATCGACCGGGAAAAGAGAGACATGCTCCAAATCAACCGTACCCTTTGATGCAAGGAAAATACGAAGAGTCGCCTTCGGATCAGTTATACCTGGTTTTAGGATAACCTGATACTTTTTCCATTCTTTCGAATCAACCGTCAATGTCTCAGTAGCAAAAGCATGGTGCTCACCCATAGATTTAGTATCTACAAGTTCAATACGGATTTTTTCGGATGTTCCGCCTTGGGGCAAACGTGCCCAAACAGAGAAGCGATACTCCTCTCCTGCTTTTACACCGATACCGAAGAAACCTTCATTATCCAATCCCGTATGCTTATGCGGATGGCCCGGGTCAGCCAAACGGACATAGTGCGGATTCCTTTCAAAAGGACCGTCATCTTGAAGCGTTACATTACCAAAGGTTTTCCATCCCATCAGATGTTGTGGGAACTCAAACGAACGGTTCTTCACTAACTCGGCATAAAGTCCGCCGTCAGCGGCATAGTTGATATCCTCAAAGAACAACCCATACATAGTAGGCTGAATCTCTGCGCCCAGTTTCTTGGTTTGTATCACAAACTCATTGGTTTGTGCCTGAAGCGCCATACCTGTGGTAAGTATCAGCGCCGCTAATAATCCAGTGTATCTTTTCATGATTTTAAAATAAAATTATAATTGGTTATTTAGTTCTTTTTCCCCATACGGAGCGCCCACGGCTATCCAGCCCTGTAAAGAGGACAGTTTCCGTTTCATTCTCCCAGTCGTGCCCTGCAAACACAATCAGGTTCTTCACCACTTCTCCATTGAGTGTCAGTTGTAAGGATTGGTCTTCTTTGGCAAAATCCCAGGTTCCTTGATCTTCTCCTAACTTTCCATCTTTCTCCAGATATAAGAGGTGGGACATGTTCCATTCTTCATCTTGTAGTTCACCTTCACCCCACAATATCTGTCCGGCTTCCAGTTTGCGTTCATACAGAGGTTCCTGTACACGGATAATTTCCCACTCGCCCACTAAATCTACCGCAGAGAACTCCCGGGAATTACTACCAGCATAACGTTCAGGCGATACGACAGGCCATCCGTCTTTAGTAAAAAAGACTTGTCGCACATGGAGATCCATCATCTGGTTTTGCGGTGACAAGCGTCCCTGATGAGCCATGAAATATTGTCCGTCATCTGAAGTGAATACAGCACAATGCGCTGTGCCCGCCCAACCCGGATGGTTCTTGAAACGGTAAGGAGCTGTCAGGATAGGAAAGTTATTCGTCGTATCTTTCAGCTCTTTTCCGAAGTAATCAATGAACGGTCCTTCCGCTTTGTCTGAACGTCCTACACGTACATTGTAGGTTGTCATCAACGGATCATAGGATACAAACAGATAGTATTCTTTCAAATCCGGATTATAGATAATTTCCGGAGCTTCCAGATTATCCTTTTTATAATTGGCGCGACGGGCTACCAGATGTCCTCTGTCACCATCCAGCATAGGAAGACCGGTTTCCGGATTCAGTTCCACACAATACAGACCACCGAAGAATGAACCGTAATGCATCCACCACTTACCATTTGAAGGATCTACAGTAATAGTGGGATCAATAGCATTCATGGCTGTCGTATCATCTGTCTTAGCAGCACACCCGGCCAACGTCCAAGGACCTTCGGGCGAATCTGATTCTGCCAATCCGATATAGGAAGTCTTTCGTCCAAACGCTGAAACACAGTAATACAATCTATACTTATTATTATAAGGAATGATATAAGGCGCCCAGATATTTGTCGCCCCATGCCCTCCTGCATGAGAGCGTACCCACTCTACCGCTTCCTGCGGAATCTCGGGCAATGCCCAACCCAGAAATTCCCAATTCACCAGATCTTTGGAACGGCGCATCTGAATAAAGCCCAAAGGCACACCCTTTTCTTTTGCTTCTTTACGATTTTCCCGGAAGATGGCATCCGTGGAATACATATAATAATAGTCGCCCAGTTTGCGACACGACGGATCGTGTACATTGTAAGTTCCCCATGAGCGGTAATTGTCCATAGAAGACAAAACCGAATAGTCATCCTGCCAAGGATTGGGCGAAACCACAGGAGCAAAAACCGGAGAATCACAACCGATAAACAAAGTTCCCAAGGACAGTGCAACTACGCATAACAATTTTTTCATAATACCAGCTAATTAAAAATTATAATGCAAATGTACGCCACGTCTGAAACTGTAGAGGTGGAGATATGACCTTTTAAGGTGGACAATCCTCCAACTTACAAAAAAGATCGTAAACTTTTTACGACCATCACAAGTAATCTATTAACTTTGCTTGTGCTAATACCAAATGATAAAACAATGCATAAGTTTTTCTATCTTATTTATCTATATATCGCTTTAGTAAGCCCCGCTTTCTTGCAAGCGCAAGAGTCTTTTACCAATCGATATAATGCAATCTATATAACAATGAATGAAGGGCTTCCCAACAACTTTGTCGATGATATATACAAGGATCGCCAAGGCTTCCTTTGGATTTCAATGTCGGGTGGCGGACTATCCAGATATGACGGCTACGAATTCATTAACTTCACCCTAGCCACCCCACATTGCCGACTTAAAAGCAATTTCATACGCAAAGTCCACGAAGATAACTTCCAACGTCTTTGGGTTGTATCGGAAGGAGGTACGGATATTATTGACCTAGCAACCATGCAATCCATACTACCCTATGATCCCAATAAGAAACTGGAAGAACTCATTCGGCAACCAGCTTTTATGGTCACACAAGATGCCAACGGATGCATCTGGCTGTATTGTGGTAGTAACCTGCACCACATTGCTTTCCACGACAACGGAATAATAAAAAGTATCCATTCGATAGAAATTCCCAATCCTCACCGATATGACATCTACTTCAAGGATGTGGAAAACGAGGGGAAAATATGGATAGGTACCAAAGGCCAACTTTACAAAGTGGGAATAACCCCAAAAGGCGAACTGGAAAAGACACCGATTGCAGACTGCCTTAGTTTTGCTCCGGATATCTCTTTCACAGACTTTATTGCCAAAGAAAATGAAATATGGATTACCACCGACAAAGGATTGTTCCGATACAACAAGAACAAAAATATGGTAAAACAATACGTGCATATCCCCGATGACCCGAACTCTCTCTCACAAAACTTCCTGACTTGCCTTGCCGTAACCAACGACAAGCAATTACTGATTGCCAGTCTGAAAGGCATCAACGTCTACAACCCCATCAAAGACAACTTTGAACGTATCAACGACCAGGCATCCAATACCGGAAGCAGACTGCTGAACAGTAATTTCATCAACTGCATCACAGTAGAAGGAAATCATATCTGGGTGGGCACTGAAAGTGGCGGCATCAACAAAATAAGTGTCAAACGCCTGTCAGTACAGAACTACCTGCACGACAACAAAAACCCTCAAACTATCTCTCACAATCCGGTGAACACCATCTATGAAGACCACGATGGCAACCTATGGGTAGGCACAGTGGAAGGAGGATTGAACAAAAAAGTGGCCGGAAGCGACAACTTTATACATTATACGCACGAAAGTGGTTCGCTCACACACAACTCGGTAAGCGCCATCACTGCCGATGAGCAAAGAAGACTATGGGTCGGAACCTGGGGTGGCGGCATTAACCTTATCGACCCACAACACCCACAACACCCAATAGAGGTCATCACAGCCGAAAATCCCGACAACTACCTTATAAACTTTATCGGAGCATTGACCTACGATTCCATAAACAGTGTCATGTGGATTGGCGCCAATCATGGAATCTACTTCTACGACCTGAAACATAAGCAACTACAGTCACCGTTCGCCAACCAAGCCGCTGAAAAGATACGCGGTTGCATCGGTTCTATCATAGACAAAGACGGGCAATTATGGATAGGCTGTCTGGACGGTGTCTATATCATCGACCTCCACTCCCGCTCTACCTCTTCTACCGGTAGTTCATTCCAATACCGCCATCTGAAATACAAGTTGGACAACCCTTCTTCCGGACTGATAGAAAAAATTATTTGCCTCTGCGAAGCCAAAGACGGCACAATATGGTTGGGAAGCAACGGTTACGGTCTCTACAAGCGTATACAGAACGAGTATGGAAAAGAGCAATTCATCTGCTATAGCCCCCAGGACGGACTACCCGGCAACAGCGTCCGCGGCATTCTGGAAGATGAGAAAGGGTACCTTTGGATAGCAACCAACAACGGGCTGTCTCACTTTCATCCCGCAGAAGAGCGTTTCGTCAACTACAACTGGCAGGATGGGCTTGCCGATACCCAATTCTATCTGAATGCCTCTTACCGTTCTCCCGACAACAAGCTCTACTTTGGCACGGTAGCCGGCTTGGTTGCCATAGACAGCAGGCTACCCACTGTTCCCTCCCAGGCCTCGCACGTACGGTTCACCCGTTTGAAAATAGCTAATGAAGAGATCTTCCCCGGCAATGAATACCTGCCACAGGACATCGCTGTAAGCAAGGAAATCTGCATCCACGAACGTGAGAAATCTTTCTCTCTGGAATTTTCCGCACTTAATTACGAAGCCAATCATACTGCCACTTACAGCTACCGGCTACTCGGCTTCGACAACCGCTGGATACACGTGCCCGACAACCGGCGTTTTGCCACCTATACCAACCTGTCTCCGGACAACTATACACTGCAAGTGAAATATACGCCCTACAACCCTGCCGAAAACCAAGAAGAAGAGATAACGGAACTTCAAATTACCATCCTCCCCTACTTCTACAAGACGGCATGGTTCACGCTCCTGGTTATCATTCTTATAACATTTCTCGTCTGGCAATTCTACCAATGGCGCATACGAAACCTGAAAGAGCAAAAAGAAAGGCTGCACCAAAAGGTGGAACAACGTACCCATGAACTGAAAATGCAAAAGCAGCTGCTGGAGGAGAAGACCGAAGAACTGTCGCGCCAAAATCAGATGTTGAAGCAACAGAACGAAAAAATTACGCAGCAAAAGACACAACTCGCCAAAATGACACACAAAATACAAGAGCTTACGTTGGATAAGATTGCATTCTTCACCAATATCACACACGAATTCCGCACTCCGATTACTCTGATTATCGGTCCTATAGAACGTGCATTGAAGCTAAGCTACAATCCGCAAGTCATTGAACAGCTTCATTTTGTGGAACGAAACTCCAAATACCTGCTGTCGCTGGTCAATCAGCTGATGGACTTCCGAAAAGTGGAATCGGGCAAACTGGAGATATCGAAAACGAAAAACAATTTCCTGAAATTCGTCAACGAGCTGATTGTGCCTTTCGAAGTCTTTGCCCAAGAAAGAAACATTACCTTAAAGCGTTATTACCGGATGCCTTTGCCGGAAATACCCTATGACGAAGAAGCGATGCACAAGGTTTTGACCAACCTGCTGAGCAATGCCATCAAATTCACGCCCAATGGCGGAAACGTATCCATCTTCATTGCCTTGCTGCCCACGGACACCAATGAAAAATCCACGCTCTACATTTGTATCAGCGATACCGGAAGCGGTATTCCCGAAGAGGACATCAGCAAGATATTCAACCGTTTCTACCAGTCGCAAGGACAAACCAAATATCCAATGTACGGGCAGGCGGGAAGCGGCATCGGGCTCTACTTGTGCAAACGCATCGTACAGATGCACGGCGGTGAAATCCATGCGCAGAACAACCACGCCTCCGGCTGCTCACTGCGCATCCTCCTGCCGGTAACTCCGGAAAGCAATACAACAGGAACTGCTACCGAAGTCCTTCCGCAACCGGCCGTTGCCAACAAAACAGCACCCATACCCCCAAGCACCGGAAAAGTGCTGACGATTCTGGTCGTAGAAGACAATGCCGATATGCGCGGATACATCCGTTCCATCCTGCGAGACAAATACAATGTGCTCGAAGCGGCACACGGTGAAGAGGCTTTAAGTATATTGAACACCTATGCGGTAGACTTTATCATCAGCGACTTGATGATGCCCGTCATGGACGGCATTGAACTGTCTCGTCAAGTAAAGGAAAACTTTGCCATCTCCCACATTCCTTTCCTGATGCTCACCGCCAAGACCTCACCGGAGTCACGGCTGGAAAGTTACCGCACGGGAGTAGACGAATACCTGCTGAAGCCTTTTAATGAAACGCTGCTGCTGACCCGCATAGAGAACATTTTGGAGAACCGCAAGCGCTATCAGAAGAAATTTGCCATAGCGATGGATGTGGAAACCCTGAATATGGAAGAAGAGTCGGGTGACAAGAAGTTCCTCAACCACATCATGGAAGTTGTCAAAGAGAACTACAAGAATTCCTATTTTGAGGTCGGTGACTTTTGCGAAGCGGCAGGTGTCAGCAAGAGCCTGCTGAACAAAAAACTGCAAAGCCTCATCGGACAATCGGCCGGACAATTCATACGCAACTACCGCCTGAACATCGCCCGCGAACTGCTGCTGAAGAACCGAGAAAGCAAAAGCATGAACATTGCTGAAATTGCCTATGAAGTAGGATTCAACGATCCTAAATACTTCACCCGCTGCTTCACCAAATACTTCAATACGACCCCCAGCGCACTGCTCAATCAAGAAGAATAGAAAATTTCAACAAAAAGAACCTATAAGTATGCTGTTTACAGACCCTTTTAAGAACGGTGCTGAATAGGTTTTATACTTAGGGTATCTTTGTATACGACTGAGATACCCCTTCATAAGACATTCTGAGAGGGGAGTATCCTATCATCATCTGATAGCATGAATCTCACTCATCAAGTTAGAAAAATATTAAAACAAAGCATCTGTCAGAAAACGCAATAAAACGTATATTTTACACTTAAAACGCCGTTTATCCACCTCTAAAACTCATTTGTCCACCCCTACTTTCTGTACAAGCCCTACTTTTGTCGTGCGATTAGTGATAAATCTTTCGGGAAAGAAGCTTTGCATCGAATCTTTAATTTTAAATTCTAATAGTATGAAAAACAATTTCCAAAAAACCTATCTTAGAACGCATGTCATTGCGTCAACCTCAATATGCAATAATCTAATTTTTTTTATAAAACAACCTTAATACTTAGAAAAATGAGGAAACATCTATTCTTTTCTGTAATGCTTAGTTTGTGTTCCTTCGGCAGCATGGCTGTGTATTCCACACCAGCAATGGCTACCGTGGCACAATCTCCGACCATCAAGGTTCGTGGCCAAGTAATCGACGAGCAAGGTGACCCCTTAGCGGGGGCCACCGTCAAAATTAAAGGTGGACAAGGCGGTACCATTACCGACCTAGACGGTAACTTCCAGTTGGAAGTGGCCGGAAACGCTAGCCTTGTAATCAGCTATGTAGGCTATAAGGAACGTGAAGTGGCTGTCCGCAACCGTGCCATCCTCGAACCCGTCCAGCTGAAATCCGATGAACACCTATTGGAACAGGTAGTTGTTGTGGGTTATGGTACACAAAAGAAATCGGACTTGACGGGTTCCGTAGCCGTAGTAGATGCGGAAGCCTTGAAACAGACCTCCAACTCCAACATCTCCACGATGCTTGAAGGTAAGGTGTCTGGTGTACAGATCACTTCCGACGGACAACCCGGTGCCGACCCGACCGTTCGCATCCGTGGTGTCGGCTCCTTTGGCAGCACCGCTCCTCTCTATGTCATTGACGGTGTTCCGATGGGAACTACCATCCGCGATTTCTCTTCCAATGATATTGAGACCATCCAAGTGCTGAAAGATGCTTCAGCTGCCGCCATCTACGGTTCGCGTGCTGCCAACGGTGTAATCATCATCACCACCAAACGCGGACAAAAAGACCAACCGCTGAAGGTAGACTACAACGGATATTTCGGTACAGACTTCATCCCTGAAGGTGTGTACAATGTGATGAATGCCGACCAGTACAGCCACTACCTCAGTCAGGCATGCGCCAACTCCAATACCCCGTTGCCATCGGGATACATATTGGACAGCGCAACCGGAAAATATCATTTCCAGGACGACACCAACACCAACTGGTTTAAGGAAGTATTCAAAACAGGCATCCGCCAGAACCACAATGTAAACCTTGCCGGTGGTGGTGCGCACAATACCTATAATATATCTTTGGACTATTTCAACCAAAAAGGAACGCTCGAAGGTGCCGGTCCTAACTATGAACGCTACACCGCACGTGTCAACAATACGATGGAAACCAAATTCATCAAGTTCAATACCAGTCTTGTCTACTCTCACTCCGACCAAGACAATATGGGATTGTCCAATGCTTCCGAATATGTACAAGGTTTGTATGGCGATGTAACCAACGTGTTGCGCGGTACTTTACTGATGCAGCCCACCATCAAGGCATACGACTCTTCCACCTGGGTACTCGACAACTTGGTGGGAATCGCCAATAACTTCCATTACGATGCCTACGGCTACGGTGTCTACTACGACACCGTGCACGGTGACATCTCGGCCTCCAACCCCTTGTTGGTCAACAACCTGCTGAAACGTAACACCCGTGTAGACCGTTTTGTAGGAACCGCTTCGGCAGATGTGGATCTCTTCAAGATGCTGGGCATCAGCAGCAAGAACCACAAGCTGAACTACAAGCTGAACCTCTCTTACAGCAAGACTTTCTGCAAAGACTTCACTTGGATTCCGGCATGGGTACAGAGCAACCGCGTCTATCTGGCCAAAAGCAACGAACGACTGACCAAGGGTTCACGCAACTATTCGGATGCCCTGATAGAGAACGTGCTTACTTACGATGGTACAATAGGCAAACACCACATCAACGTAGTAGCCGGTCAGACCTATGAAGAAGAAGACACCGAAGAGCTGACCGGATGGGGTATCAACTTTACAGAGCCTTACTTCCTCCAGCTACAGAATGCAGCCAACACGTACTCCAGCAGCTACGACTACAAACATTCGCTCCTGTCCTACATCGGCCGTATCAATTACAACTACGATGACAGATACCTGCTTTCGGCCACCGTACGCCGTGACGGCAGTTCCCGTCTGACCAGAAACATCCGCTGGGGAACATTCCCCTCCATCTCTCTAGGATGGCGTTTCGACAAAGAGAACTTCTTCCCTTTCAACACAGATGTGGTGAATATGTTCAAAGTGCGTGCCAGCTACGGTGAACTCGGTAACGAGAATATCGGTGAATATATGTATCAGGCCGTCATGTCGCGCAACAATATGACTTACAACTTCAACGGTAATGTAGTGACCGGTTCGGCCGTCTCCACTTTCGTGGACAACAATCTGGCTTGGGAGAAAAAGAAGACCTATAACGTAGGTATCGACCTCGCCTTTTTCCGTAACCGCTTGGAATTTACAGCCGAATGGTACAAGAATACCAGTGAAGACCTTCTGTATGCCGTCCCCGTTCCGGAACAAGCCGGTGTATCCAACACAACAGTAACGATGAACGCCGCTTCGATGAACAACTCCGGATTTGAATTCTCGGCCACTTACCGCAACCGTGATCACGATTTCAAATATGAAATCTCAGGTAACCTCAGTACGCTTCGTAACCGAGTGACCTCGTTAGGTTTCGGCACCAACTCTTTCATCTCGGGTGCATACATCACGAAAGTAGGCTCGGAAATCGGACAATTCTACGGATGGGATTATGAAGGCATTGCCCGCACGCAGGAAGACCTTGCCAACCACGCTACGCAGGAAGGTGCTCAAGTGGGTGACTGTCTTTACAGGGATGTGAACAACGATGGCCGAATAGACTCCGAAGACCAAGTAGTATTGGGCAGCGGTATGCCTAAAATTAATTTCGGTCTGAATGCCCGCTTTGAGTACAAGCGTTTCGACCTGAGCATCGCCACTTTCGGTGCCTTGAACTATCACGTAAGCGATGACATCTACAATTCGCTGCACTCTTGCTACGGCTGGATCAACAAAGAGGTGGATATGCTCGATGCCAACCGCTTCAGCGAGGACGGCAGTACTTACCTATCCAACGTACCACGCACCTATGTGACCAACAATGCCAGTCTGGCTTGGAACGATCTCTTCAGTCAACGCAAGATTCAGAACGCAGCCTACTGGAAGATTGCCAATATAGAACTGGGCTACAACTTCCCCAACGAGTGGTTCGGGAAATATGTATCCGATGTACGTTTCTACGTGTCAGCACAGAATCTGCACACATTTACCGGCTATCATGGCTATAATGTAGACTATGCCGGAGGAACTTTCACACCGGGATACAACTTCTGTTCCTATCCTACTGCACGTACTTTCATGTGTGGTGTTCACTTTACATTCTAATTGTCATTATCTGATACCTAAATAAAAAACATATCTTATGAGACTCAATAAATATTCACTTGCTTTCCTTTTGGGACTTGGCACGCTGACCTCCTGCACAGACAGATTGGATCTGTTGAATCCCAACCAGCAAACCTCAAGCACTTTCGGATTCAATGCCGACGATTTGGAAGAATCCGTCATCGCTGGTTATAATCATATCCGTATGGAAGGCTCATACGCCCGCGTAGGCTACACCATTGACGTGTGTCGCGGCGATGAAGCTTGGAACTCTTCACAAGTATGGTACCTGCCTTTCGATGACCTGAATGCAGAAGTCACCTCAGACATAACATGGTGGCCTTGGCGCGAATGGTACTATACCATCAACGTATGCAACTTTGCCATTTCCCGTTGCAACGAAGACAACAACCAACTTTCCGAAAAGATGAAATACATCAAAGGACAGATGCTCTTCCTGCGCGGTTTGTCATACTACAATCTGGTGGGCTATTACCAGAACCCGCCCCTCATCACCGAGTATGAGACCTACTCTTCCTTAGAAGGGCTGTATGGCGGAAACAGCACTTACGATGCAGTACTCGACCAAGTGGAAAAGGATTTCCACGAGGCTATGGAGTTGTTGCCCTCGCGTGACAAAGGTGGTGAATGGGCCGGTGGCCGCGCTACCTGCGGTGCCGCGGCCGGTTACTACGCCCGCACTCTTATGGTACGTCATAAATACAGCGATGCGCTCACGATACTGAAAGACATCATCGCCCAAAAATACGGCACTTACAGACTGATGGACAACTACGGTGACAACTTCCGCGAAGGCCCTGCCTACGAAAATAACGCAGAAAGTCTCTTTGAAGTGCAGTTCCTTGATTACGATTCGCAAGGCACCGATGACGAGTGGACTCCGGTGAATACCAGCCCCAATGCCACACAAGGATCGGCCATTGAAAGCAACTTTGCTCCCGGAAACTATGGTGGCTGGGCGGATATTTCCGCTTCCCCCTGGCTCTACCATCTGTTTAAAGCAGAGCATACTGTAAACGGTACCCTCGATCCCCGTCTCTATTGGACTATCGGAACCTACGAAAACGATTGGGCCGACTTCGAATACGGCAATGTAGCTTATACACAAAAACTGACAGCTACCGACAACATCGTGACCAACAACACTTACGGAGGTCTGCCGATTGCCAAATTCACCAATCTTCGTACCGGTCTGTACAGCACCGTCGTCACAGGTCTGCACGATGGTATCAACCTGCGTCTGATGCGCTATTCCGATGTATTGCTGCGTGCCGCTGAATGCGAAAACGAAGTCAACGGTCCTACTCAACAAGCCATCGACTGGATTAACGAAGTACGCAACCGCGCCAAGTTGGCTAACTTGAAATTGGAAGATTTCAACACTGCCGACAAGCTCTTTGAACAGATAGCCAACGTGGAACGTCCCAAAGAGTTCGGTTGTGAATTCGGTAGAGGTCTTGACCTCATCCGTTGGGGCTTCTTCTATGACAACGGCCGCCTGCAACAACTCAAAGAACATAGTGTAGTGCGCCGTTCCACAGAAGGTACAAAGGAGCCTGTAAGCTACAGCGACATTGCCAGCAATCCAGAACTGAAAAGTTCGTTCGACACCTACTTGCCGGGACACGAATTCCTGCCCATCGTGCAGCAACTGATGAACAACAACCCCAATCTGAAAGGCAACTCCGCCAACTATAGCACGGACAACTCTTCTTATTTTCGTGACAACGGTTGGACTGTGCGTCCGGTGGTAGATTTAAGCAAATAACATCAATCAAACCTTTTAAATTTAAAACAATGAGATTATTGAAAAAAATAACATACGCTTGCTGTTCCGCAGTCTTTGGATTACTGACCTTGGCAAGCTGCACAGATAGAGACCTTTATGACGTAAACGCTCCCGACTGGATTTCCGACAAGATACAGGAAATTGAGGATTCCAAGCAACAACCGAAAGACGAAGAGCTAGAAGGCATGTTGGAAGATGTATACTCCTTCGGAAACACGGATTTCACTTCCGGTTTCTGGAGCGCATTCTCCAAATACTACGTGATACCCGACGGAAAAAAATGGAATGCAGTGCTCAATCTCCACATTAACCCAGCCGACAATACGTATTACAAGAACTTTGCCCTAATCCTCACCAACGATGTAGGCCGTGGCGGTGAAGGCTATGTAGAGTATGGAGCCATCCGCTTTGACGATACAGCCGACCATGATGCCTACAACTCCCAGTGGGGTACTCATATCAATTTCCAGTACATATCAAGCACGCTGCTGCTCAATCCCGACGGCAGCAATGCCGATCCCAATGTACAGAAATTGGGCGGCAAGGTGACACTCACCGTAGACCGTACCAGCGCAGACGCTTTCTCCGTGAAGATAACTAACGGCACAGCTACCAAGATTTATGCACAGCCGTATAAGGAAGAGAATCTGAACGCCGATGCCAACAACACCAATATCCGCTGCTTTCTGGTACCCGAAGGTTCCTACATCGACTTCCAGCAGACCAACATTGAGCCGATTGGCGGCCTGACTTCTGCTTTGGACAAGAATCCGGTATCCATGGAATTACAGAATGTACCCGACCAAGTCATTGCCGGTACTACGCTCGAAACAGCTATGGCCAACATCTCAGCCATCGTTACCTTTGAAGAGGGAGTGACCAAAACGGTATCGGCTTCTGAGCTTCACCTCTCTGCCATTCCCGATATGGAGCAGCCCGGCGTAAAAAGTCTAGTGGCTATATACAACAAGACTTTCAAAGGCGAGAATTGCGACCAACCAATTGTGGCAAATGCCAGGTTTGAAGTCGTAGAGCAGATTGTTGCACTCGAAGTGACCACTCCGCCTTCGCACATACAATACTATTATCATCTCTCGGAAGCTACTCAAGGTTTGGCAGAGCGGACTATGGTTTTCGACCCGACAGATATGGTGGTAACGGCAACTTACACCAACGGAAGTTCAAGAGTCGTTGACAACGGAAAACTCAACTTCTCTCTTGTCCCGGTAAAGACCGGTTCGCAAATCGTAACGATTACGCCCGCTACCGGAGAAAAAGTTTCTACAACGGTAGAGGTTACTGTTGCTGAATCCACAGCTTCCGCAGTGAGTAACAGTACCAGTATGATAGGAGCCGAAGATAATTCAACTGCTTTCTGGGGAGCTTTCTCGGATGATTTCAACGTACCTGCAGGCGAAACAAAGTACATCACTTTCATCAATTACAGCAGCCTGGCTAACAATTGGAACAACTTCGCTGTGGTTCTTCGCAAAACCGATATTACTGCAGAATACGCAGTAGTTCGCGCCGACAACTATGGTTGGGGTAATGGATATGCAGCCTGTGTTCACAACGGAACACAAGGCGAATGGGGTACTTGGCTTATCGGTATGGACGGAGCCAAAGTCACAGTATACATAACGAACTGTGGCAATAGCACCGCCGACATTCAAGCAGTTATGGAAAGTACTACTGGTACAATCTCCACCCAATACTATTTAGGTATCAATACCGTAGATTCCGGTGATCTGAACTTCGCATTGACCGTTGATAATTGTCATCTCGTCTTCAGTGAATAAAAATAACTATTATTTTTTTATCAACCATACCGTCTCTCTTTACCAGAAGACGGTATGGAACTTAAAAACTTACCAACCCAATGAGAAAACTAACTTTTTTCTTACTATCCCTGTTGATGGTTCCCGTTTTCACAGCTTGTTCCGATGGACTGGACAACATCGAATACAATGGAAACAGCGGTATAGTCATAACCACTCCCAAAGTAGCAGAAACGACAAGTAGCTCGCTGACTGTTACTTCATCAATCAGCGGCAATCTGAGTAACATAGTCAAGAAGGGATTCTGCTACAGTCTAAATTCCTCAACTCCCACTATCAAAGACAATGTAGTGGAAGCAGACGAGGACTTCATTGCAACCATCTCCGGTTTGACAAGTAACACCCCCTACTACATACGTGCATACGTATATGGAAACAGCCGTTATACTTACTCGGAAACATTTACAGCAACCTCAGCCGCCTCAAACCTCGATGAACAGCTCAAAAATTACGTGGCACCCGCCTATGCAGACTACTACGTGGATATAGCCGGCTGGGATCAACGCAGTCAATGGAATCTGGCAAACGTGCACGACCCTACTGTGGTATTGGCCGAAGATGGATATTACTATATGTACCAGACAGACGCCTCCTACGGCAACGCACACACAGCCGGCGGGCACTTCCACGGCAGACGATCCAAAGACCTCATCAACTGGGAATACTTAGGCGGAGTAATGCCAACACTGCCCGAATGGGTAATTCCCAAACTAAATGAAATCCGCAAGGAAATGGGGCTGAACGAAGTTTCACCCAAAACCGCAGATTTTGGCTACTGGGCACCTTGTGTACGCAAAGTAAAAAACGGGCTTTACCGTATGTATTACTCCATAGTGTGCCCCGGTACTTTAGACGGAACTAACTCTTGGAGTGAGCGCGCCTTCATCGGTCTATTAGAGAACTCAAACCCCGCCAACAACAACGGATGGGAAGATAAGGGCTATGTCATCACCAATGCCTCGGACAAAGAGCTGAACTTCCACATCAGACCCGACGACTGGAGCAACTGTTACTACAAATGGAACGCTATTGACCCAAGTTACCTGATAGACAACGAAGGGAAGCATTACCTAATTTACGGTTCCTGGCACAGTGGTATAGCCGCCTTGGAGGTAGATGCCGAAACCGGAAAACCGCTGAATACACTATCGGCTCCTTGGGGAACCGACAAAGACATTGCTGCATACGGTTCGTTGATTGCCACCAGACAGATGGGGAACCGCTGGCAAGCCTCGGAAGGACCGGAAATCATTTACAACGCCGCCACCGGTTACTATTACCTGTTTGTAGCTTATGATGCATTAGAAACTCCTTATAACACCCGGGTCTGCCGCTCCCGAAATATCAATGGTCCCTACCTCGGTATAGATGGTGTCAACCTTACTCAAGACGGAGGAGAAATGCTACCCGTTGTCACCCATCCCTACAAATTCAGTAATAGTCATGGATGGGTAGGAATCTCGCATTGCGCTGTATTTGATGACGGCAATGGCAACTGGTATTATGCTTCGCAAGGCAGATTTCCCGAAAATGTGGGAGGGAATGCCTACAGCAACGCTCTTATGATGGGACATGTACGCTCCATACGGTGGAACTCCCAAGGCTGGCCGGTTGTAATGCCCGAACGCTACGGAGCTGTTCCGCAAATAGCCATTACAGAAGACGAACTTATAGGCAACTGGGAACACATCGACCTATCTTATTCTTATGGAAAACAGAAGGAGTCAAGCAATATGACCCTTGCAGCTGACCATACCATTACATCCGGCATCTGGAAAGGGAGTTCCTGGAGCTATGATGCAGAAAAACAAATACTGAATGCCAATGGAGTGGAACTGTGCCTTCAACGCGAAACTGACTGGGAAGCCAATCCACGTACCCACACTATTGTCTATGCTGGATATACCAACAACAAAACATATTGGGGTAAGAAAATAAAATAAGTATCTCATGACATATTGAAACAGCTTTGAAATATACAATTTTCAAAGCTGTTTTTTTACTTTTATGTTACATAACATATACAAGTGTAGCTAACACACTCAAATAAAGTGTTACTTTTACACCCAAAATCGGATAATTATCTCATTTACATTAAAAATAGAACCATGAAAAACAGTTTTCTACTTGCAGGAATTGCCGCATTAATGTTATCTGCGTGCAATAACAAGCCAGCTCAGGAGTTGACTTTGTCCGGTCTCAATCCGGTGAATTTTCAAACAGAAGTGAACAATGCCAAAACAGATCTTTACACCTTAAAGAACAAGTCGGGCATGGAAGTATGCATCACTAACTTCGGAGGACGTATCGTTTCTATTATGGTTCCCGATAAAAACGGGAATATGCAGGACGTTGTTCTGGGCTTCGACAGCATTGCTGATTATGTAAACATCCCGAGCGACTTCGGCGCTTCCATCGGCCGTTATGCAAATCGCATCAACCAGGGAAGAATCATATTGGACGGAGAGACGATCCAATTACCACAAAACAACTTCGGACACTGTTTGCATGGCGGTCCTAAAGGCTGGCAATACCAAGTATATGAAGCCAACCCGATTGACGAAAATACACTGGAACTGACCCGTATTTCACCGGACGGAGATGAAAACTTCCCCGGTAACGTAACAGCTAAAGTTCTTTTCAAACTGACTGATGACAACGCTATAGATATAAAGTATAGCGCTACTACAGATAAAAAGACAGTCATCAACATGACCAACCACTCTTACTTCAACTTATCCGGTAATCCTTCAAAAGCTGCAACAGATCATATCTTATATGTAAATGCAGACAACTACACTCCAGTGGACAGCACTTTCATGACTACCGGAGAAATTGTAACTGTGAAAGATACTCCGATGGACTTCACTACTCCTAAAACGATAGGACAAGACATCACAAACTTCGATTTCGTACAGTTGAAAAACGGAAATGGCTATGACCACAACTGGGTGCTGAACACAAATGGAGACATTGCTCAATTAGCAGCAAAACTGACCTCACCTGAAAGCGGTATCACTCTGGAAGTATATACAAACGAACCGGGTATACAAGTTTATACCGGCAATTTCCTGGACGGAACTGTAACAGGCAAAAAGGGCATCACTTACAATCAACGTGCTTCCGTATGCTTGGAAACACAACACTATCCCGACAGTCCTAATAAGCCGGAATGGCCCAGCGTGGTATTGGAACCGGGACAAACATACAACAGCGAATGTATTTTCAAATTCTCGGTAGAGAAATAATAGTTAACTTTTAAATATTAGAATTGTGGAAGCATTAGATTGGATCGTAATTGGAGCCTTTGCTTTAGCTCTGATTGGTATTATTGTTTGGGTTGTCAAACAGAAACAAAATGACTCAGCGGATTATTTTCTGGGTGGACGTGACGCTACATGGATTGCGATTGGTGCATCTATTTTTGCATCAAACATCGGTTCGGAACACTTGATTGGGCTGGCTGGTGCCGGGGCATCCAGTGGTATGGCTATGGCACACTGGGAAATTCAAGGATGGATGATTCTTATTTTAGGATGGGTATTCGTACCTTTCTATTCAAGAAGTATGGTATATACGATGCCGGAATTCTTGGAACGTCGTTATAACCCGCAATCCCGTACTATATTATCCGTAATCTCCTTGATCAGTTATGTATTGACCAAGGTAGCGGTTACAGTATATGCCGGTGGTTTGGTATTCCAACAGGTATTCGGCATTGAAGAACTTTGGGGAATCGATTTCTTCTGGATTGCAGCTATCGGTCTGGTTTTGATCACTGCATTATATACGATTTTCGGTGGTATGAAGTCAGTACTTTATACTTCTGTATTGCAGACACCGATTTTGTTGTTAGGTTCACTGATTATCCTTGTACTCGGTTTCAAAGAACTGGGTGGATGGGACGAAATGATGAGAATTTGTGGTGCGGTAACAGTTAATGATCAGGGCAACACCATGACGGAATTAATCCGTAGTAACAGTGATCCGAACTTCCCTTGGTTGGGAGCACTAATCGGATCAGCTATCATCGGTTTCTGGTACTGGTGTACTGACCAGTTCATCGTACAACGTGTGCTTTCAGGTAAGAACCAGAAAGAAGCACGCCGCGGTACTATCTTCGGAGCTTATCTGAAATTGTTACCTGTATTCTTGTTTTTGATTCCGGGTATGATTGCTTTTGCACTTCATCAGAAGTACCTCGGTGCAGGTGGTGAAGGTTTCTTGCCGATGTTGGCCAATGGTAGCGCCAATGCCGATGCAGCTTTCCCGACACTGGTAGCTAAGTTGTTGCCGGCTGGTGTGAAAGGTTTGGTGGTTTGCGGTATCCTTGCAGCTTTGATGAGTTCGTTGGCATCTTTGTTCAACTCATCTGCCATGCTGTTTACAATTGACTTCTACAAACGCTTCAAACCTAATACATCAGAAAAGAAGCTGGTAGGTATCGGTCAGGCAGCAACTGTTGTAATTGTGATTCTGGGTATTTTGTGGATACCTATCATGCGTAGCGTAGGTGATGTGCTTTATACTTACTTGCAAGACGTACAGTCTGTATTGGCACCGGGTATCGCCGCAGCCTTCCTGTTGGGTATCTGCTGGAAACGTACTTCTGCACAAGGTGGTATGTGGGGATTGATCGCCGGTATGGTAATCGGTTTGACACGTCTGGGAGCAAAAGTATATTACAGTAATGCAGGAGATGTAGCTGGCGGTACATTCAAATATCTGTTCTATGATATGAACTGGTTGTTCTTCTGCGGATGGATGTTCCTGTTCTGCATCATTGTAGTGATTGTAGTAAGCTTGGCAACAGAAGCACCGACTGAAGAAAAAATACGGGGATTGGTATTCGGTACCTCTACTCCGGCACAATTGGCAGAGACACGCGCCAGCTGGAACCATTGGGATATTATCCATACGGTTATTATCCTGGGTATCACTGCCGCTTTCTATATCTATTTCTGGTAAAATAGTTACAAGCTACGGGCTACGAGTGCCATCCGGCATGATAGCGCAGCCCACTTGTAGCTTGTAGCTCGTAGCTCAAAGATATATGACAAACAACTATTATAGTTCAAATCCGACCTTTTACGTTGGTATCGACTGCATCATCTTCGGTTTCAACGAAGGAGAACTGAACCTGCTGTTACTGAAACGAAACTTTCAGCCGGCAATGGGTGAATGGTCTCTGATGGGTGGATTCGTACAACAAGGTGAAAGTGTGGATGATGCTGCCAAACGTGTACTAGCGGAACTCACCGGCTTGGAAAATGTATATATGGAGCAAGTTGGGTCGTTCGGTGAAGTGGAACGTGACCCGGGAGAACGGGTTATCTCCATTGCTTATTATGCACTGATCAACATCAACGAGTACGACCGCGAACTGGTGCACCAGCATAATGCCTACTGGGTAAACATCAATGAATTACCGCCTTTGATCTTCGACCATCCGCAAATGGTGAAACAGGCACGGGAATTGATGCAACAGAAAGCATCCACAGAGCCTATCGGCTTCAACCTGTTACCGAAGTTATTCACACTGTCTCAACTGCAAAGCCTCTACGAAGCTATTTACGGCGAACAGATAGACAAGCGTAACTTCCGTAAACGGATAGCCGAAATGGACTACATTGAAAAAACAGATAAAATTGATAAAACAGGTTCCAAACGCGGAGCTGCCTTATATAAATTCAATGAGAAGGCATACCGCAAGGCACCGAATTTTAAATTATAAATTATGCTGGAAGAACTGAAAGAAAAGGTATTCCATGCTAACCTTGAACTGGTGAAGCATGGACTGGTTATCTTCACCTGGGGAAATGTATCGGCCATCGACCGTGAAACGGGGCTGGTAGTCATCAAACCCAGTGGTGTAAGTTATGACGATATGAAGGCGGAAGACATGGTGGTGGTTGACCTCGATGGCAAGGTAGTGGAAGGGCGATTGAAACCGTCTTCAGACACTCCGACCCACGTGGTACTCTACAAGGCTTTCCCTGAAATCGGCGGTGTGGTACACACCCACTCTACTTACGCTACTGCCTGGGCGCAAGCCGGATGTGACATTCCGAATATCGGAACGACACACGCAGATTACTTCCACGATGCCATACCTTGCACGGCAGATATGACAAAGGAAGAAGTGGAAGGAGCGTATGAAATGGAAACCGGAAATGTAATCGTGAAGCGCTTTGAAGGGCTAAACCCTGTACACACACCGGGAGTACTGGTAAAGAATCACGGTCCCTTCTCTTGGGGAAAAGATGCGCACGATGCTGTACACAACGCAGTGGTAATGGAACAAGTGGCTAAGATGGCAAGCATTGCTTATGCCGTCAATCCGAAACTGACCATGAATCCGCTGTTGGTAGAAAAGCATTTCAACCGCAAGCATGGGCCTAACGCTTACTATGGACAGTAAACAATCGACAATTAAAAATTAACAACTAAAAATTAAAGAATTATGAACGCATTTGATCAATATGAAGTATGGTTCGTAACCGGAGCACAGCTCCTGTACGGAGGTGACGCAGTTATCGCAGTAGACGCACACAGTAATGAAATGGTAGCCGGATTGAACGCCAGCGGCAAATTGCCGGTAAAGGTGGTTTATAAAGGTACGGTAAACTCTTCTAAAGAAGTAACTGAAGCTTTCAAAGCTGCTAACAATGATGAGAAATGTATCGGTGTTATCACCTGGATGCACACTTTCTCTCCTGCCAAGATGTGGATTCACGGTTTGCAGGAACTGAAGAAGCCGTTGCTGCACTTCCATACTCAGTTCAACAAAGAAATTCCTTGGGATACCATGGATATGGACTTCATGAACTTGAACCAGTCAGCTCACGGTGACCGTGAATTCGGCCACATTGTAACCCGTATGCGTAAAAACCGTAAGGTAGTGGTAGGCCATTGGCAAGATGAAAAAGCACAAGGCCAGATTGCAACATGGATGCGTGTTTGCGCCGGATGGGCTGACGCTCAGGATATGCTGATTATCCGCTTCGGTGACCAGATGAACAACGTTGCTGTTACTGATGGTGACAAGGTATCCGCTGAACAAGTTTTGGGTTACCACGTAGACTACTGTCCGGTAAACGATCTGATGAAGTACTACAATGCAGTGGAAGACAAAGATGTACAGGCAATGGTAGATACTTACTTCAAAGAATACGACCATGCTCCTGAACTGGAAAAGACCGGAACTGAAGCTTATACCAAAGTTTGGAACTCTGCAAAAGCAGAAATCGCTCTCCGTCGTATCCTGAAAGACACAGGTGCAAAAGCATTTACTACCAACTTCAACGACCTTGGTGACTTTGATCAGATTCCGGGATTGGCTTCTCAACGTCTGATGGAAGAAGGGTATGGTTTCGGTGCGGAAGGTGACTGGAAAACTGCCGCTTTGTATCGTACCACTTGGTTTATGAGCCAAGGTATGCCGAAAGGCTGCTCCTTCCTGGAAGATTACACACTGCACTTCGACGGTGAAAAGAGCGCTATCCTCCAGGCACACATGCTGGAAGTTTGTCCGCTGATTGCTGAAGCAAAACCGAAACTGGAAGTACACCGTCTTGCCATTGGTATCGATAGCGAAACTGCACGTCTTGTATTCACCAGCAAACAAGGTGAAGGCGTAGCCGCTACTATCGTTGACCTGGGTAACCGTTTCCGCCTCATCGTGAACAAAGTAGAATGTATCAAGAGCAAACCGCTGCCCAAACTTCCTGTTGCCAGCGCATTGTGGATTCCGATGCCGAACCTCGAAGTAGGTGCTGCTGCATGGATTCTGGCAGGCGGTACTCATCACACCAGTTTCTCTTATGATCTGACCGTAGAATATTGGGAAGATTATGCAGAAATGGCAGGTATCGAAATGGTAGTCATCGATGAAAATACAACTATCAGCGAGTTCAAGAAAGAACTGCGCATGAATGAAGTATATTACATGTTGAACAAAGCGCTTTGTTGATTATGAAACCAGACGCAAAATCAACCATCGAAGCAGGCAAGGCCATTCTTGGCATAGAATTCGGTTCCACTCGAATCAAGGCTGTTTTGATTGACCAGGAAAACAAGCCCATCGCTCAAGGAAGTCACACCTGGGAGAACCAGTTGGTTGACGGACTTTGGACATACAGCGTTGAGGCCATCTGGTATGGACTGCAAGATTGTTACGCCGACCTTCGCTCAAACGTGAAGAGCCTGTATGACATAGAAATAGAAGCTTTGGCGGCAATCGGTGTCAGCGCCATGATGCATGGCTATATGGCATTCAATGATAAAGAAGAGATTCTTGTGCCCTTCCGTACTTGGAGAAACACCAATACGGGTGAGGCTGCGGCGGCTTTATCAGAACTGTTCGTTTATAATATTCCTCTGCGCTGGAGCATTTCTCACTTGTATCAGGCCATTCTGGACAACGAAGAACACGTGAAAGATATCAATTATCTGACAACGCTCGCAGGTTTTATCCATTGGCAGATGACCGGTAAAAAGGTATTAGGCATAGGCGATGCATCTGGTATGCTCCCTATAGACCCGGTTACCAAAAACTACTCCGCTGAAATGGTGGCCAAGTTCGACGAGTTAATCGCTCCGAAGGGATATAACTGGAAATTGCTGGATATTCTTCCCAAGGCATTGCCGGCTGGTGAAAATGCAGGCTTCCTGACACCGGAAGGCGCTAAGATGCTCGACGTATCCGGCCATTTGAAAGCTGGAATACCGGTTTGCCCACCCGAAGGAGATGCAGGTACTGGTATGGTTGCAACCAATGCCGTTAAGCAGCGTACAGGAAACGTATCGGCAGGTACATCTTCATTCTCCATGATTGTATTGGAGAAAGATCTGTCAAAGCCCTACGAAATGATCGATATGGTTACTACTCCCGATGGAAGTCCCGTAGCCATGGTACATTGCAACAACTGTACATCTGACCTCAACGCATGGATCAACCTGTTCAAAGAATACCAGGAACTGCTGGGTATACCTGTAGATATGAACGAAGTATATGGAAAACTCTACAACCATGCCCTGACAGGCAATGCGGATTGTGGCGGCCTCATTTCATTCAATTACATCTCAGGCGAGCCTGTAACAGGATTTGCGGATGGAAGACCGATGTTTGTACGTTCGGCCAATGACAAGTTCAGCCTTGCGAACTTCATGCGGACGCACTTGTATGCTTCTGTCGGTGTCCTCAAGATTGGTAATGACATTCTTTTCAAAGAAGAAAAGGTGAAAGTTGACAGAATCACAGGACACGGAGGCTTGTTCAAGACTAAGAATGTGGGCCAGAGAGTACTTGCGGCAGCACTGAACTCACCCATTTCCGTAATGGAAACGGCCGGTGAAGGTGGTGCATGGGGTATTGCATTGCTGGGCTCATTCCTTGTGAACAATGAGAAGAAGCAACCTCTTGACGCTTTCCTGGACGAGCAGGTGTTTGGAGGGGATGCAGGTGTTGAGATAGCGCCTACAGCCGAAGATGTAGCAGGCTTTAACGCATACATCGAAAACTACAAGGCAGCACTGCCCATCGAAGAAGCGGCGGTAAGATTCAAAAAGTAATTCCTGCTTCAAGGAATAAACGAATGTAATAATAGAGGGAGAAGCTTCGGCTGCCACGTGGGTGCTGTTGGCACCGAAGCAACTCCCCATACATTCGTTCTACAAGCTCGGACAATGCATTGAATCAGGCAAAACACCGTTGCCCGCTCAGGCAAGGCATCGTTGCCCGTCCTAACGAAGCATCGTCGTCAGCTCTGACGAAACACCTTCGTCAGTAAGCAAATAATCCCTATACCTCAAATATAATATAATATGAAATCGATCCTTATTACTTACCTGTTCCTTTTTTGTTTTCTCCTGACCGGGAAAGCTCAAACCCAACAAGAAGTTTCCTATTTCCCTTTGCAAGACGTCAAGCTGTTGGAAAGCCCCTTCCTGCAAGCCCAACAGACCGACCTGCACTACATCATGGCCATGGAGCCCGACCGCCTGATCGCCCCTTTCCTGCGCGAAGCCGGACTGACGCCCAAAGCGCCAAGTTATACCAACTGGGAAAACACCGGACTGGACGGACACATCGGCGGACATTACATTTCCGCACTCTCCATGATGTATGCCGCTACCGGAGACACTGCCATATACAATCGGCTGAACTATATGCTGAACGAACTACATCGTGCACAGCAAGCCGTAGGCACCGGATTTATCGGAGGAACTCCCGGAAGCCTGCAACTTTGGAAAGAAATTAAAGCCGGGAATATCCGTGCCGGAGGTTTCGACCTCAACGGCAAATGGGTACCCCTATACAATATACACAAGACTTATGCCGGACTGCGCGACGCTTACCTCTACGCCGGAAGCGACCTTGCCCGCCAGATGTTAGTGGCCCTCACCGACTGGATGATAGACATCACCGCCGGACTCACCGACCAGCAAATGCAAGACATGCTCCGCAGCGAACACGGAGGACTGAACGAAACTTTCGCTGATGTTGCCGAAATCACAGGTGACAAGAAATACCTGGAACTGGCACGCCGCTTCTCCCATAAAGTGATTCTGGACCCTCTTGTGAAGGATGAAGATCGCCTGACAGGCATGCATGCCAATACACAGATACCAAAGGTTATCGGCTACAAGCGTATCGCCGACCTCGCACAAAATGATAAAGACTGGAATCATGCTTCCGAATGGGATCACGCCGCCCGCTTCTTCTGGAACACCGTGGTAAACCATCGTTCCGTCTGCATCGGCGGCAACAGTGTACGTGAACACTTTCATCCGGCAGACAACTTCACATCCATGCTCAATGATGTGCAAGGTCCGGAGACCTGCAATACCTACAACATGCTTCGCCTGACGAAGATGCTTTACCAGACTTCTCCCGACATTCGTTTTGCCGATTATTACGAACGTGCCTTATATAACCATATTCTTGCCTCGCAACAGCCCGAAAAGGGTGGATTTGTTTACTTCACCCCTATGCGTCCGGGACACTACCGCGTTTATTCGCAGCCGGAAACATCCATGTGGTGTTGCGTCGGTTCCGGTTTGGAGAATCACACCAAATACGGAGAGTTTATTTACGCCCATGCAAAGGATACGCTGTATGTAAACCTCTTCATCCCCTCCCGTCTGACCTGGCAAGAGAAAAAGGTAACCCTGGTACAGGAAACCCGTTTCCCCGACGAAGAGCAAATCCGCTTCCGCGTGGAAAAGAGCAAGAAGAAAGCATTCAGCCTCAAACTCCGTTACCCCTCCTGGGCTAAAGGAGCCAGCGTATCCGTCAATGGTAAAGTACAGGAAACGAATGCCCAACCGGGAGAGTACCTGACCATCCACCGCAAATGGAAAGCCGGAGATGAAATCACCCTGAATATGCCCATGCAGGTTGCCTTGGAGCAAATACCGGATCGGGAAAATTTCTATGCATTCATGTATGGCCCTATCGTACTTGCCAGCCCCACAGGGACAGAGAATATGGACGGGCTTTATGCAGATGACAGCCGTGGCGGACACATTGCCCATGGCAAACAGATTTCCTTGCAAGAAATACCGATGCTGATAGGTTCCGCCACGTCTCTGCCTCAATCACTCCGCAGGATAAACGACGACCTGGTTGCATTTACCTATACCGGTAGTGTCTATCCGGCACAGAAAGAAGCGTTGAAATTGATTCCCTTCTTCCGCCTTCACGATTCCCGTTATGCTGTTTATTTCCATCAGGTAACCGAAGCTGAAGTAGAAAGTATCCGCAAAGAAGTGGCATTGAGCGAGCGTAAAGCAATGGAACTTGCCAACCAGACTGTAGATCTCATTTTCCCTGGTGAACAACAGCCTGAATCGGATCATGGCATTCTATATGAACAGGCAGAAACAGGAATCAATAAAGACCGTCACTTCCGGCGTGCCAAAGGTTGGTTCAGCTATAACCTCAAAGTAAAAGAAGAAGCCACCCAGCTTATGATCACTGTACGGAAAGAGGATTATACCAAGGTAGCCATCCTTCTTAACAATGAAAAACTGACCGTTAGTCCTACGATCAGCAAACCTGATAAAGAGGGTTTTATAACGATCTGTTATTCTTTACCCCAAAAGTTAAGTGCAGGCAGCTATCCGATACGCTTCAGCCCCGACGGAACAGAGTGGACACCTGCCATTTATGAAGTCCGCTTACTCAAATAAAATAAGCTCAGTCAGAAACATATCATAAAGCAAAAGAACATGAAGAAGATTGTTTTACTCTCCGCCCTCCTGGCAATTTCAAGTGCCCTAACAGCACAGGAAGTGCAAGGACCGGACGGTGCATTAAAAGTAAATGTGGAGTTAAAGGACGGAAGTCCCGTTTATTCCGTTCATTATAACAATAAAATATTCTTGGAGCCTTCTCCGCTGGGATTGAAAACCAGCATCGGAGATTTCTCCACAGGACTGAAACAGTTGGGACATCAGGTACGTACGATTGATGAGACTTACACAATGCCGCATGCAAAAGTAAGCCGTGTACACTACCAAGCCAATGAGTTGGTGTGCAACTATCTGAATGAAAAGGGGGATACTTTACAAGTTATCTTCCGGGTAAGCAACAATGATATTGCACAAGCCTATCAGATTTCCTCTCCCAAGCATACACACTGCATCATTGAGAAAGAAACAACCGGATTCGATTTTCCTTCATACACCACAACTTTCATTACTCCCCAAGCTCCTGCGGGAGACGGATGGATGGGTACTAAACCAAGCTATGAAGAAGAATATACACTGGATGAGGCTATTGGTACGCCTTCACGTTACAAACTGGGCTATACATTCCCGGCTCTCTTTCATGTAGGTAATGATGGATGGGTGTTAGTTTCCGAGACTGGTGTAAGCAGCCATTATGCAGGAACAAAGCTCAGCGAAGGAACTCAAGACGGTTTGTACACCATTGCTTTTCCGGAAAAAGCAGAGAATGGCAGTGTAGGTGATGCAACCATTGCAGCATCTATCCCCTCCCTGACATCCTGGAAAACCATTACCGTAGGTGAGACCCTGAAACCAATTGTTGAGACGACCTCTGCCTACGACAATGTACGCCCACTCTACGAACCGACACAGGTTTATCAACCCGGTCGCTCTACCTGGAGCTGGATACTCTGGCAAGATGCCAGTTGTAATTATAAGGATCAGCAGACTTTTATTGATCTTGCAGCTGCCATGGGATACGAATATATCCTTATCGATGCGTTATGGGACAAACAAATCGGTTATGAGAATATGCCCTCGCTCATTGCCTACGCCCAGTCAAAGGGAGTGGATGTTCTTCTCTGGTACAACTCCAACGGAAACTGGAATGACGCTCCGCAAGGTCCAAAACATCGTTTAGACAGTGCACCAGCCCGCCAGAAAGAAATGGCCTGGATGAAAACCCTGGGTGTAAAAGGCATTAAGGTAGATTTCTTTGGCGGTGATAAACAAACCACCATGAAACTCTACGAAGACATACTGACCGATGCCAACCAATATGGAATCGCTGTTGTATTCCACGGTTGTACCTTGCCGCGCGGCTGGGAACGCATGTATCCGAATCATATGAGCAGTGAAGCGGCATTAGTATCTGAGAATCTGGTATTCGGGCAATATCATGCCGACAAAGAAGCTCAACGAAGCACATTGTACCCTTTCATCCGCAATGCAGTTTCAGCTATGGACTTCGGCGGTGTATTTTTCAACAAACATTTCTCCAAAGATGGAGTCAGCGGTACACTTCGTAAAACAACCGATGCCTTCCAGATTGCTACATCTGTTCTCTACCAGTCAGGTATCCAGCACTTCGGCATCACTCCCAATAACCTGACGGAGCAACCGGAGTTTATTCTCGATTTCATGAAGAAAGTACCTACCGTGTGGGATGAAACGCGCTTCATTGACGGCTATCCCGGCAAATATTGCGTTGTAGCTCGTCGATACGGTAATCAATGGTACATTGCCGCCACCAATGCCACTAAGCAACCCATGAAACTGAATTTATCTTTACCGTGGCTAACGAATCAGCAAGTTTCCATCATCCATGATAACGAAGCCCGCACTGCCGGTCTTTCACAAGGAGCCGTCAACAAAAAAGGTATCCTTACCATCGAAATGCAACCGATGGGTGGAGCCATGATTTATACTAACTAACATTACAAACATCATATAACTAATAACCATTATGAGAAACAAATTATTATTCAGCAGCGTTCTTTTAGCTGCATCCGTATCGCTGTCCGCACAAAAGAGTGCAACGATCACGCTTCATGCCGACCAAGGCACACAAGTTATTCCCAAAGAAATCTACGGCCAGTTTGCCGAACATCTCGGTACTTGCATCTATGGTGGACTTTGGGTAGGAGAAAATTCGGATATCCCCAATATCAAAGGTTATCGTACCGATGTATTCAATGCACTGAAAGAACTTCAGGTTCCCGTACTTCGTTGGCCGGGTGGCTGTTTTGCCGATGAATATCACTGGATGGACGGTATCGGTCCGAAAGAGAACCGACCCAAAATGGTAAACAATAACTGGGGAGGCACAATTGAAGACAACAGTTTCGGTACACATGAGTTCCTCAACCTCTGCGAAATGCTGGGTACTGAACCTTATATCAGTGGAAACGTGGGTAGTGGCACTGTAGAAGAACTGGCAAAATGGGTAGAATACATGACTTCCGAAGGAGACTCTCCGATGGCAAGACTTCGCCGCCAGAACGGTCGTGACAAAGCATGGAAAGTGAAATACCTCGGTGTAGGTAACGAAAGCTGGGGCTGCGGCGGAAGCATGCGTCCTGAATATTATGCTGATTTATATCGCCGCTACTCCACTTACTGCCGCAACTACGACGGCAACCATCTATTTAAGATTGCCAGTGGTGCCAGCGATTACGATTATAACTGGACTAAAGTCCTGATGGACCGCGTAGGTGGACGTATGAACGGACTCTCTCTCCATTATTACACCGTAACCGGCTGGAGCGGAAGTAAGGGAGCAGCCACTAAGTTCGACAAAGACGATTATTACTGGACAATGGGTAAATGCCGTGAGATAGAAGACGTTATCAAAAAGCACTGCGCCATCATGGACGAATATGATCCTAAAAAGCACGTAGCCCTCATGCTCGATGAGTGGGGTACCTGGTGGGATGAAGAACCCGGCACTATCCCAGGACACCTTTACCAGCAAAATACATTGCGTGACGCTTTCGTTGCCTCTCTTAGTTTCGACATCTTCCACAAATACACCGACCGTCTGAAAATGGCAAATATTGCCCAGATAGTAAATGTATTGCAATCCATGATCCTAACCAAAGGTAAAGATATGGTGCTGACTCCCACTTATTATGTATTCAAGATGTACAATGTACACCAGGATGCCACTTACCTCCCACTCGACCTGAACTGCGAAGTCATGGATGTACGCGATAATCGCAAAGTGCCTATGATAAGTGCCACAGCTTCTAAAGACAAGGACGGCAAGATTCACATCTCAATGTCTAATATCGATGCCGACAATGCACAGGAAATTACTATCAACCTGCCGGATGTAAAGGCTAAGAAAGCCGTTGGTGAAATCTTAACTTCTGCCAACCTGACGGATTACAACTCTTTTGAGAACCCTAATAATATAAAATTAGCTCCGTTCAAAGAGGTAAAAATCAATAAAGGCGTACTGAAGATAAAACTACCAGCCAAGTCTATTGTTACTATAGAGTTACAGTAAATCAGTCGAAAAGACTTATTGTATTTTAAACAAGAAGCAGGTGGAAGTACCGCAAAAAAAGAGGCTCTTTCTATGTTGCGAATTACGCATAAAGAGTTATCTTTGTCGCTGTTAAAATTAACAAGTGACACTTCAACCTGCTTTATTATAGTATTCAAATCAAATAAATATCAATATGAACGACAACAAACTTATGAACCGTGCAGCGGATAACATCCGTATCCTCGCTGCTTCTATGGTTGAGAAAGCTAATTCCGGTCACCCAGGCGGTGCCATGGGTGGTGCCGATTTTGTGAATGTACTCTTCTCTGAGTTTCTGGTGTATGATCCCGAAAATCCAGCATGGGAAGGTCGTGACCGCTTCTTCCTGGACCCGGGCCACATGTCACCGATGCTCTACTCTCAGTTGGCATTGGCAGGCAAATTCACACTGGATGAACTGAAGGAATTCCGCCAATGGGACAGCCCCACTCCGGGACACCCTGAACGCGACATCATGCGTGGTATTGAAAACACTTCCGGCCCGCTCGGTCAAGGTCATACTTTTGCAGTGGGTGCAGCTATCGCAGCTAAATTCATGAAAGCCCGTTTCGAAGAAGTGATGCAGCAAACCATCTACGCTTATATTTCGGACGGTGGTGTACAGGAAGAAATTTCTCAAGGTGCAGGCCGTATCGCAGGTGCACTGGGACTGGATAACCTCATCATGTTCTATGATGCCAACGACATCCAGCTTTCTACTGAAACCAAAGACGTAACCATCGAAGATACTGCCAAGAAATACGAAGCTTGGGGCTGGAAGGTGATCAAGATCAACGGTAATGATCCCGACGCTATCCGTGGCGCTTTGAACGAAGCGAAAGCAGAAAACGAACGTCCGACCCTGATTATCGGTCATACTGTAATGGGTAAGGGTGCACGCAAGGCAGATGGTAGCAGTTACGAAGCTAACTGTGCGACTCACGGTGCTCCTCTAGGTGGTGATGCTTATGTAAATACCATCAAGAACCTGGGTGGTGATCCGACGAATCCATTCGTAATCTTCCCCGAAGTGAAGGAACTGTACGCAAAGCGTGCTGCCGAACTGAAGGAAATTATGGCTAAGAAATATGCTGCTAAATCAGAATGGGCAAAGGCTAATCCTGAAAAGGCTGCAAAACTTGACCTGTTCTTCTCTGGTAAGGCTCCTGAAGTAAACTGGGCAGCTATCGAGCAAAAAGCAGGTGCTGCTACACGTGCTGCATCAGCTACCGTATTGGGTGCTCTTGCTACTCAAGTAGAAAACATGATCGTTGCTTCCGCTGACCTTTCAAACTCAGATAAGACAGACGGCTTTCTGAAAAAGACCCATGCTTTCAAGAAAGGTGATTTCAGCGGTGCATTCTTCCAGGCTGGCGTTGCCGAGTTGACAATGGCTTGCTGTTGTATCGGTATGGCACTGCATGGTGGTGTGATTCCGGCTTGTGGAACGTTCTTCGTATTCTCTGACTACATGAAACCTGCCGTACGTATGGCTGCACTGATGGAAGTTCCCGTGAAGTTCATCTGGACACACGATGCATTCCGTGTAGGTGAAGACGGTCCTACTCATGAACCGGTAGAACAGGAAGCTCAGATCCGCCTGATGGAAAAACTGAAAAACCATAAAGGACACAATTCTATGTTGGTTCTCCGTCCGGCAGATGCAGAAGAAACAACGGTTGCATGGAAACTGGCTATGGAGAATACTACTACTCCGACCGGCTTGATCTTCTCTCGTCAGGACATCGCTATGTTGCCTGCTGGAAACGACTATTCTCAGGCTGCTAAGGGTGCTTACATCGTAGCAGGTTCTGATGAAAACCCGGATGTAGTATTGGTAGCTTCAGGTTCAGAAGTATCTACACTGGTGGCAGGAACCGAATTATTGCGCAAAGACGGTGTAAAAGTACGTATCGTATCTGCTCCTTCCGAAGGTCTGTTCCGCAGCCAGGCTCCGGGATATCAGGAAGGTGTCATCCCTGCTGACGCAAAAGTCTTCGGTCTGACAGCCGGTCTGCCTGTAAACCTGCAAGGTTTGGTAGGTGCTCACGGTAAAGTTTGGGGATTGGAATCTTTCGGTTTCTCAGCTCCTTACAAAGTACTGGATCAGAAGTTAGGTTTTACTGCTGAGAATGTTTATAAGCAAGTAAAAGCAATGTTATAAAAAGCCCTGGGTGCATACCGGGCGAATGACTATTCGCCCCTACAGGTTGTAACAGGCTTGTAGGGGCGAAATATTTTTCACCTGATATCCCATTATAGAGCCTCTAAATCAATCATACTACAACAGAAAATGAAAACAATTGGAATTTGTTCCGACCACGCCGGATTTGAATTGAAACAATACGTCAAGGGGTGGTTGGAAACTAAAGGATGGGAATACAAAGACTTCGGAACCTATACAACGGAGAGCTGCGACTATGCAGATTTTGCTCATCCCCTGGCATTGGCCGTTGAAGCCGGAGAGTGTTACCCGGGTATTGCTATCTGCGGAAGTGGTGAAGGTATCAGCATGACACTGAACAAACATCAGGGCATCCGTGCCGCACTTTGCTGGACAGCGGAAATAGCTCATCTGGCTCGCCAGCATAATGATGCCAACGTACTCGTCATGCCGGGACGCTTCATCAGCACCGAAGAAGCTGATATGATTATGAGAGAATTCTTCAGCACACAGTTTGAGGGGGGACGTCATCAGAAACGTATTGAGAAGATACCGGTTAGATAATCATCCCAATTTGAAATTACACTTGCAGGTGCGGGAACCGATACTTGCAAGTGTTTTTAGTTTATACACCTTCCTCAGAGCTGAGAAGCATAAACACATCAAATTTTACACATTTTATGCCAAAAACTCTTCCCTCTAATAGAGTCACTTTCCGTACTTTTGCCCACATATCTAATAACCATTAAAAGTAAAACTGGAAACGCATGAAAAAAGTACTCGGAATTATTTCCCTGCTTCTCTCGACCACATTGGCAACAGCCAACTCGATAGATTTCGATAAGGCTTTCAAGGAGAGTGCAAAGATTGAAAAACAAATCAAGAAAACATCTTTCCCAAAACAGACGTATCTCATTACGGACTTCGGTGCCAAACCCGACACCCCGGATGCTCCCTGCCATGAGGCAATCAACCAGGCTATCGTAACATGTTGCCTGAATGGCGGTGGCACGGTTGTAGTTCCCAAAGGTACATTCTACACAGGTCCCATCACACTGAAAAGTAACGTCAACTTTCATGTAGAAGAAGGAGCCGTATTGAGATTTTCAACCGATCAAAGCCTCTACTTCCCCGGAGTTATCACCCGCTGGGAAGGAATAGACTGCTATAATGCCCGCCCGTTGATTTATGCATACGGTGAGACAAATATCGCCATCACCGGCAAAGGAACTATCGACGGACAAGGCTCCAACGAAACCTGGTGGCCTATGTGTGGCGCTCCCCGCTATGGCTGGAAAGAGGGCATGGTGGCACAACGCAACGGAGGACGGGAACGCCTGTTGATGTACGGTGAAACCTCCACTCCTATTTATAAACGCGTAATGACACCTGAAGACGGATTACGTCCGCAACTCATCAACCTATACTCATGTAATACAGTGCTGATAGAAGATGTAACTTTATTGAATTCTCCTTTCTGGGTTATTCACCCGTTATTCTGCGAAAGTCTCACTGTACGCGGTGTATACGTTTATAATCGCGGTCCCAATGGCGATGGCTGCGACCCTGAATCCTGCAAAAATGTATTGATAGAGAACTGTACTTTCGATACCGGAGATGACTGTATTGCTATCAAGTCCGGACGTAACCAGGATGGACGCAAATGGGGTATCCCCAGCGAAAACATCATTGTACGCGGTTGCTATATGAAGAAAGGACATGGGGGTGTAGTCATCGGTAGCGAAATCTCCGGCGGATACCGCAACCTGTATGTAGAAAACTGTAAGATGGATAGCCCAGACCTCGACCGGGTGATCCGTATCAAGACCAGCACCTGCCGTGGTGGACTGATTGAAAATGTGTTCGTGCGTAACGTCACCGTAGGACAGTGTCGCGAAGCCGTGCTGCGCATCAACCTGCAATACGAAAACCGTGAGAACTGCAACCGCGGTTTTACTCCTACTGTCCGCAACGTTCACCTAAAGAATGTAACCTGCGAAAAGAGCAAACTTGGTGTCCTCATTATCGGTCTCGACGACAATGATCATGTGTACAATATCAGTGTTGAAGACTCCCACTTTAATAATGTTGCCAAAGATGGAAATGACATAAAAGGAGCTAAAGACGTTACGTTCAAAAATCTCTATATAAATGGAAAACTTGTAAAGTAGCAAAACCATATTTTATATCATACAAGCCCAAAGTTGTGACATTCTGACAGAATTTCATTCAACTTCGGGCTTTTTATTTCCCCATTTTTCTTATTTTTCACAGAATACTTATTCGTTGTCTCTAAATAAAAACTATCTTTGTATTCCAATAATCCGGAACTCAATACGATATGGAGCAACTGAAAACTATCAAAGAGCTTATCAATCAAGGAGATGTAGCAGAAGCTATCCGGCAGCTCGATGAATATCTGATCACCGACTCTACCGACCGGGACGAAGCTTTTTATCTCCTGGGAAATGCCTATCGCAAACAAGGTAACTGGCAGCTGGCTTTGAACAACTACCAGTATGCTATCGACCTTAATCCCGACAGCCCTGCCCGCGAAGCCTATCGTATGGCAATGGATATCCTGAATTTCTTCAATAAGGATATGTACAATCAATAACATATAAAAGTAACGTAAATTATGGCAAAGATTAAAGGAGCAATCGTAGTGGACACCGAACGGTGCAAAGGCTGCAATCTATGCGTGGTAGCCTGTCCTCTGCATGTAATAGCCCTCACCAAAGAGGTGAACGTAAAAGGGTATAACTATGCCCACCAAATACTGGAAGATACCTGCAACGGCTGTGCGTCGTGCGCCCAGGTTTGCCCGGACGGATGTATCTCTGTTTATAAAGTAAAAGTTGAATAAATCTGTAAATCAGTAGAATATGGCAGAAGAAGTTGTATTAATGAAAGGAAACGAAGCCATCGCCCACGCAGCTATCCGTTGCGGAGCGGACGGATACTTCGGTTATCCTATTACTCCGCAATCGGAAGTATTGGAAACTCTTGCCGAACTGAAACCCTGGGAAACTACCGGTATGGTGGTGCTACAGGCAGAAAGTGAAGTGGCAGCTATTAATATGGTGTACGGCGGTGCCGGAAGTGGGAAAATGGTGTTGACATCATCTTCCAGCCCCGGTGTCAGTCTGAAACAGGAAGGTATATCCTACTTGGCAGGTGCCGAATTACCCTGTTTGATTGTAAATGTAATGCGTGGCGGTCCCGGATTGGGAACCATCCAACCCAGTCAGGCAGACTACTTCCAGACTGTTAAGGGTGGAGGTCACGGTGACTACCGTCTGATTACTTTGGCTCCCGCTTCCGTACAGGAAATGGCTGACTTCGTTGGGTTGGCCTTTGATCTTGCCTTCAAATATCGCAACCCGGCTATTATTCTTGCCGACGGTGTTATCGGTCAGATGATGGAAAAGGTTGTATTGCCTCCGCAAAAGCCCCGCCGCACAGATGCAGAAGTTATCGAGCAATGCCCGTGGGCTACTACCGGTAGAGTAAACGGACGCAAGCCCAATATCATTACTTCTCTGGAATTGAAACCGGAAGAGATGGAAAAGAATAACATCCGCTTCCAGGCTAAATACAAACTGATTGAAGAAAACGAAGTACGTTTCGAAGAAATCAATTGTGAAGATGCCGATTACCTGATTATCGCCTTCGGTTCTATGGCCCGTATCGGACAGAAAGCAATGGAACTTGCACGCGAAGAAGGTATCAAAGTCGGTATACTGCGCCCCATTACCCTTTGGCCTTTCCCCACAAAAGCTATTGCAGCATACGCTGAAAAAGTGAAAGGCATGCTGGTTACCGAATTGAATGCGGGACAGATGGTTGAAGATGTACGCCTCGCTGTGAATGGTAAAGTAAAAGTAGAACACTTCGGACGTCTCGGCGGTATCGTACCCGATCCGGAAGAGATTGTAAGTGCACTGAAAGAAAAATTAATCGAGAAATGAACCCTGATAAGATAAGAAGCGTATTGAATATACTCTTTATGATACTTGCCTTGGCAGCTATCATCGTATATTTCGTTGCAAAGGATGACTTCAAACTGTTCATCTACGTTTGTGGCGCAGCAATATTCGTTAAGCTGATGGAGTTTTTTATACGGTTCACCAACAGATAAGGAGAAGTGATTATGACAAAAGAAGATATTATCAAGCCTGAGAATCTGGTTTATAAAAAACCGACTCTGATGAACGATAATCCCATGCACTACTGTCCGGGATGCAGCCACGGTGTGGTACACAAGCTGATAGCCGAAGTAATCGAAGAAATGGGCATGGAAGACAAAGCAGTAGGTATCTCCCCCGTGGGATGTGCCGTGTTCATCTATAACTATCTGGATATTGACTGGCAGGAAGCTGCACACGGACGTGCACCCGCTCTTGCCACTGCTATCAAGCGCCTGTGGCCGGACAGACTGGTATTCACTTACCAGGGAGACGGTGACCTGGCATGTATCGGTACGGCAGAAACAATCCATGCACTGAACCGCGGTGAGAACATCACCATAATCTTCATCAACAACGCCATTTATGGTATGACAGGGGGACAGATGGCTCCTACTACCCTAGTCGGCATGAAGACTTCTACCAGCCCTTACGGACGTGATGTTCATTTGCACGGTTATCCGCTGAAAATGGCAGATATCGCCGCACAACTGGAAGGAACCGCTTACGTTACCCGCCAAAGTGTACAAACAGTCGGTGCTATCCGCAAAGCAAAGAAAGCCATCCGCAAAGCATTTGAGAACTCCCTGGCAGGCAAAGGCTCCAACCTGGTAGAAATCGTTTCTACTTGTAACTCCGGCTGGAAACAGACACCTGCGCAATCTAACAAATGGATGGAAGAGCACATGTTCCCGTTCTATCCGCTGGGTGACTTGAAAGATAAATAATCACATGCTAAAAGACTAAGAACAATGAAAGAAGAAATCATTATAGCAGGCTTCGGTGGACAAGGTGTATTGTCCATGGGAAAGATTTTGGCATACTCGGGACTGATGGAAAATAAGGAAGTGAGCTGGATGCCCGCTTACGGACCGGAACAACGTGGCGGTACAGCTAACGTTACGGTGATCGTAAGCGATGAGAAAATCTCCTCTCCTATCCTGAGCAAGTACGATGCTGCCATCATTCTGAACCAGCCCTCACTGGAGAAATTCGAAAGTAAGGTAAAGACGGGCGGTATCCTGATTTACGACGGATATGGTATCATCAACCCGCCGACGCGTAAGGATATCAAAGTGTATCGTATCGACGCAATGGATGCAGCCAATGAAATGAATAATGCCAAAGCATTCAACATGATCGTACTGGGGGGATTGCTGAAATTGAAACCGATGGTTACACTGGATAGTGTACTCAGAGGCTTGAAGAAGACCTTGCCCGAACGCCATCATCACTTGATACCGATGAACGAAGAAGCGATTAAAAAAGGTATGGAATTGATTAAAGAGGTATAATTCCATTGACCCTTATAATAAAAGTCAGCCCTTGCAATCATTTTTTGCAAGGGCTTATTTTATACAATCAAAGACATAAGACTCCTCACAATTAGATTCGCTTATAAGACGGTATGTTTGTAAAAATAGGCAAAAAAGGCTGAATTCCGCAAGCGAATAATTTTTTATTGTATCTTTGCGCCTAATTATGAGACGAATTCTACTAACATACATACTTCTATTCGTATTGGGATTGCTGGCAGTACAGGCACAGCAGCCATTCAATACGCTGGACAACCGTGACCGCTATGGAAACCAGGTCGACCCATCAACACAGCCGGACAGTCTGGATACCGGCACTGATGTTCAAAGCATTCCGCCTAAGCTTTATATGTGGCAATTAAGCGAAACTTTAGGAAACCGGACCATTGTTCCTGCAGATACGCTTGCTCTGAATTTCCAAAATACGAATCTGGTAGGCGGTATGACTGGAGAATATAACTTCCTGGGTAATCTGGGTTCACCTCGTCTCTCCCGTATTTTCTTTAATCGCCAAGACGATGAACCGACCCTCTTCATGGCACCATACTCTAGTTTCTTTGTTCGTCCCGATCAAGTGTTTTTCACTAATAGTAATGTACCCTATACCAATCTGACTTACTATAAAGCCGGTAATAAGATTAATGGTGAAGAACGGTTTAAGTCTTATTTCTCTGTCAATGTAAACAAACGGTTAGCATTCGGCTTTAATTTTGATTATTTATACGGACGTGGTTATTATGCCAATCAATCCACTTCACATTTCAATGCCGGCTTATTCGGAAGTTACATTGGTGAACGCTATCAAATACAGGCAGTTTATAACAACTTCTTCATGAAAATGAACGAAAACGGTGGTATAGCAAATGACGGTTACATCACCCGGCCTGATACAATGGCAGAAGGTAAGAAAGAATATAGTTCCACCACCATTCCTGTGAAGATGGAACAGACCTCAAACCGTAATAAAGATTTCTATGTCTACCTTACGCAACGTTACCGATTAGGTTTCAAACGAAGAGTATTGAAAGAAGAAGCCCAGAATAACAGTGTCCAACAGCGTTTTTCCCCTGCAGCACCAACGACATCTATTGCTTCCAGTATTGCACCTGCCGACAGCTTAGCTACCGACAGCCTCCCGGCTAATAATCTCGCAATAGGAGATAATCTCAGTTTGGACAGTCTCAATAGCAACCATGCTCTTCCGGAAGATACTAACTTTGTCGAAGAATTTGTTCCGGTCACAAGTTTCATTCATACCTTCAAGATAGAACGGGCGCGTCACAAATATCAATCTGTGTCTACACCAGACGAAAACGCTTATTATAACAAACAAGGAGTCAGTCGTGACTCTACCACAGCATTTAGCGTAAAGAATGTCTTTGGCATAGCCTTGCTGGAAGGTTTCAATCGATATGCTAAAGCCGGACTTACCGGCTATATATCCCATAAATTCAGTCGCTACGACCTGATGAATGCAGACTCTATGACAGTAGACCGTTTCACCGAACAAGAAATCTATGTGGGTGGTGAATTGGCTAAACGACAAGGTAAAACTCTACACTATTCTATAGACGGCGAAGTTGGTATTATGGACAAAGCAATGGGACAATTCCGCGTAAATGGAAATATGGATTTGAATTTCCGTCTTTGGAAAGATACGGTAAACCTGATAGTACGAGGCTTCGTAAAAAACACATTGCCCTCTTTCTATATGCGCCATTATCACTCCAACCTGCACGTTTGGGATAATGACAACATGGAGAAAGAATTCCGTACCCGCGTAGAGGGTGAACTAAACATTGACCGTTGGGGAACTAATCTTCGTGCCGGAGTAGAAAATGTGAAGAATTACACCTATCTCAACCAAAAGGCCGTACCTGAACAGAATAGCGGCAACATACAAATACTTTCGGCCACGCTGAAACAAAATTTCCGTGCAGGTATTTTCCATTTAGATAATGAAGTAACCTGGCAGAAGTCAAGTAATGAAACGGTTCTACCTCTGCCACAATTTTCAGTATATTCTAATTTGTACCTCCTGACCAAATTAGCTAAAAAGGTACTTACCGTGCAGCTGGGTGCTGATGTGCGATACTTTACCAAATACAATGCACCGGCTTACACGCCATCCATTCAGCAGTTCCATTTGCAACCGGAAAATGACCAGGTAGAAATCGGTGGCTATCCGATAGTGAATGTCTATGCCAACCTGCATCTGAAGCGTACACGCCTCTTCGCTATGTATTCTCACGTAAATCAGGGTATGGGTACACGTAATTCTTTCCTTGTACCACATTACCCCATTAATCCGAGCCTCCTCAGAATTGGTGTTTCGTGGAACTTCTACGATTAAAACTCTTTCCTTATGAAAATATCGAAAGCCAATATTCTGAAATATGTAGCAATGGGGATCATAGCTGCTTGTATTACTACTTTCTTTTTAAAGAAAGAGAAGAAGCATGGACATCCTCGTGATTATGCAGAAATAGCTGCTGAAAAAACTATCCGCGCTGCTACGGAGTATAATTCCATCAGCTTTTACGTAGATGGAGATACCTTATCCGGTTTTCACTATGAATTAATAGAAGCTTTTGCACGTGATCATGGCTGGAAAGCTGCTATCACTCCGGAAATGAGTTTCGATAAACGGCTCGAAGGACTGGCAGATGGAGTGTTTGATGTCATTGCTTACGGCATTCTGGCTACCAGTGAATTGAAAGATTCCTTATTACTCACGACTCCGATTGTGCTGAACAAACAGATTCTCGTACAAAGAAAAGCTACTTCCCCCACTGATTCCATATTCGTTAAAAGTCAATTGGACTTGGCTGGAAAAACCTTGCACGTAGTGAAAGGATCACCATCCATCCTGCGTATCCATAATCTGGGAAACGAGATTGGAGATACCATATATATTAAGGAAATAGACAAATACGGTTCGGAACAATTGATAGCTCTTGTAGCCCATGGTGACATTGACTATGCCGTATGCGATGAAAGTATTGCCCGTATCGTTTCAGATAGTTTTCCGCAAATAGATATCAATACAGATATCAGTTTCACACAATTCTATTCTTGGGGAGTCAGCAAACAGTCGCCTGTTTTATTAGACAGTCTTAATTCATGGTTACAAACCTTCTGCAACAGCAAGGAATTTCAATCGATCTACCGTAAATATTACCAGCCTTCCAGCAGATAATAACTCCTTTATCGTATACTTCTTTATAGTTCACCAAAACTCCACATGGTAACTCCATTTACAGGCTGAGGTAAAGATCGTTACATACCGATGTAAAGGCCGTTACAATAGGCGGTAAAGGTCGTTACATCCTACGGTAAATGCTTTTACATTATGGGGTAAATTACATGTAAATGCTATTTATTGATAATCAACAAATTATATCATCGTTACAAACTCTCCACTTCCCTCAACCACATTTCTGATGAAGCATCACTCGGCATACGCCAGTCACCACGTGGACTGATAGAAATACTACCTACCTTAGGTCCATCCGGCAAACAAGAGCGTTTGAATTGCTGATTGAAGAAACGGCGGAAGAATACTTGCAACCACTTCTTAATGGTCTCTTCATCATACATGTCCTTAAACGTACGCGCTGCAAGGAAAAATATCTTGGAAGGACGGAAGCCACAACGCAGGAAGTAGTACAAAAAGAAGTCATGCAATTCATACGGGCCAACCAAGTCTTCCGTAATTTGTTTGATATTCCCGTTTTCATCTGCCGGAATAAGTTCCGGACTTATCGGAGTATCGACAATGTCCAGTAACGTTGCACGAGAAGCTGCATCCATATCATTCTCAGCCACCCACTTCACCAAATGCTTGACCAATGTCTTAGGAACACTTCCATTCACACCATACATGGACATATGGTCGCCATTATAAGTTGCCCATCCCAGCGCTAATTCTGAAAGATCACCCGTACCTATCACCATTCCCCAAGTCTGGTTGGCAATATCCATTAATATCTGTGTGCGCTCGCGAGCCTGGGCATTTTCATAGACCACATCGTGTACATTGATGTCGTGATCTATATCTTTGAAATGCTGAATACAAGCTTCTTTGATGCTGACCTCACGCACGGTAATCCCCAAAGAGTTCATTAAATCCACCGCATTCGTATGCGTACGGTCAGTGGTGCCAAAGCCCGGCATCGTCACACCGATAATGTCTTTGCGGGACCATCCCAATTTATCAAAGGTCTTTACACATACCAGCAGTGCCAAGGTAGAATCCAATCCACCGGAAATACCAACCACCGCACTTTTAGCGCGCGTATGCACCAGACGTTGTGCCAGGCCGGAAACCTGTATCGAGAATATTTCTTCACAACGCTCATTCAATGCAGTTCCTTGCGGTACAAACGGATGCGGATCGAAACGTCGCGTCAGGTTCAGTTCTTTACTATTCACATATTCCGTAGAAACACGTACTGCTTCCTCCGGTGCACAATGTGCCCGACAGGCAGCAAACGTTGTGTTTACACGCCTTTCTATACGCAAATGTTCCACATCAATCTCACCGATAACAACTTGCCCCTCAAAAGAGAAGCGTTTACTATATTCTATTAAGCTGCCATTTTCATAAATCAAACCGTTTCCGGCAAACACTACGTCAGTAGTGGATTCTCCGAAGCCACACGAACAGAATACATAACCGGCAATACAACGTGCCGATTGCTGACTAATCAGAGAGCGCAAATAATTATGCTTTCCAATTCCTTCATTATCAGCAGAAAGATTAAACAGAATCTCCGCACCTTGCAATGCCAGTGAGGAACTGGGCGGAATAGGTGCCCACAGATCTTCACAGATTTCAATGCCGAATGTCGTATCTGCCATCTCAAACAGTAAATTGGCTCCCATGGGAACCAGTTGACCACAAAGGCGTACACTAGTCTCACTTACATCAACAGCAGATGTAAACCAGCGTTTCTCGTAAAATTCCTTGTAATTAGGAAGATAAGTCTTAGGTACCACACCCAGCACTTTTCCTTTCTGAATTACGACTGCTGCATTCAGCAATACACCATTCATCGCTATCGGCATACCCAGTATAGCTATTATGTCCAGTTGTCGTGTATTACTTATAATATGTATCAGCCCCATTTCTGCTTCTTCAAGCAAAAGTTGCTGCGCAAACAAATCGCCGCATGTATATCCTGTGACACACAGTTCCGGAAAGGCTATGATTTGCACACCTTTTCCTTCAGCTATGATTATCTCCTTTTCTATTTCTCCGGCATTGAACTTACAGTCCGCCACCTTCACACGGGGCACAGCCGCCGCTACCTTTACATATCCGTAATTCATAAGGATGTCATTTATAAAATTTGACGGCAAAAATACAGTTATTTATCCACAAACACAAAATAATCATTTCTTTCACTTCGTATATCCCGGATTATTTGTACTTTTAGCCACATTTTAAAGCACGTTATACAAAACTCATGAGGCTCCATAGTACACTCCATAAATGGCTACTCTCACTAATATTATTAGTCGGATGTCTTTCTGTTTCTGCTAAAGAAAAAGAATACGTGTTATTTCTTAGCTCCGTCAATGCCGAAGAAGCTTGGATACATGGTTTTCTGAATGAAATCCAAAAACGTTTTCCCTATAATAAAAACATAGAACTACACAATTATTTTCTCACGGTCCCGGTATTAAAAAGCGAAGAAGAGGTCAGACAAGCTCAAGCTAATATATTACAGACATATCCTACTCCACCAAAAGCAGTCATAATTGTTGGCGACCCGGGATGGTTGGTCAGCGCACCTATTTTCGATGGCCCCTGGAAAGACATTCCTGTTATTCTTTGTTATTCACGCAAAAGGGTTCCAGCCGACCTGCAAACATTATTAAGTAAGATTCCTCTCACAGAAGAAAACAGTATTCCCATTGAGGAATTCAATAAAAACTACAATATCACTGTACTGGAACAGCCATATTACATCAAGCAAACCCTTGAACTCATCCGGCAACTTCAACCGGAAGTCAAACAAATCGCTTTCATTTCCGATGATCGCTATATCAGCGTTGTTACTCGTCAGGCAATAAAAGAGGTGATGCAAAAAGATTTTCCCAATCTGCAACTGGAGCTTTTATCCTCCGAACAAATAAGCACTGAAGAATTACTGGACACACTTACCAGCTACAAAAAAACGACCGGGGTCATCTATTATTCCTGGCTCCGACAATATGGAAGCAATAAGAATTATTATCTATCGGACCACCTTAAAAAAATACTTCCCAGCTTCCTGGAAGTTCCGGTATTCACATTAGCCGATTTAAACCTTCAAGAAAACTTATATGTAGGCGGGCATTATATCTCCATCCATGATTTCACGAACACAGTAATGTCTTTAATCGGGCGTATTTTATCAGGCGAAGCCGCCTCTTCCATTCCTTATCAAAATGGTGGAATTCCACAAACTTATATCAATTTCGCCGATCTGAAGTGGTGTAAAATTCCCGAAAACTTATATCCGAGAGATGCAGTTTATTTCTTTCAGCCTCCTACTTTCTACCAACAATATAAAACTTATATCTGGATGACAGGCTTATTCATAGCCCTACTCATCGCTCTGTATATTTTCTACTATATCCATTCCCAAAGACATAAAAAGGAACTCATTCAAGCTAAGGAACGTGCCGAAGAATCCGACCGGTTAAAGTCTGCTTTTCTTGCCAACATGAGTCATGAGATACGTACTCCGCTCAATGCAATTGTTGGTTTTTCCAGCATTCTTGCTGAGACAACAGACACACCGGAAAATCATGAATACATCAGAATTATAGAAGATAACAATTACCTGTTATTACAACTCATAAACGACATCCTCGATTTGTCAAGAATAGAAGCCGGTTTACTGGACTTCTGCTACACCGATGTAGACGTAAACAGCTGTATCCGTAAACTTGAGGATACTTTCCGTTTCAGGATGCCGGCAAACGTGAAATGTGTAACAGAATTCAGTATGAAAAAATGCTATATCCATACTGAAAAGAACCGTCTGATGCAAGTACTTGGAAATTACTTCTCCAATGCTATCAAATACACCAATCAAGGAAGCATTACCATTGGTTATTATCCTCCCAAAAACGAAAAAATCCGTTTCTATGTACGGGATACAGGTTGTGGTATTTCCCCCGATAAACAACAAACCATTTTTCAGCGTTTTGTAAAGCTGGACAACTTCAAGCAAGGCACAGGACTCGGCTTGTCTATCTGCCAAATGATAGCAGAAAAGATGAATGCCACTGTCGGAATACATTCTGAAGTGAATAAAGGTTCCGAGTTCTGGATAGAGCTCCCTTACCAACCCATTAATTAAAAATAGAACTACTATTAACAACAAGACAACAAAAAAGATTAGAAATCTTTTGGAAAATTCAAAGAAGTCTTTATCTTTGCAAGCGAAATAAAAATGTAATTATTACAAGTTTGAATTAAGAAAATATGGAAATAGTAGTAGAACGATTGCAAGGGCATAATATCAAACCTTCGGTGCAGCGCATTGCCATCATGAAATATCTTATGGAGCACCGCACGCATCCAACGGTAGACGAGATTTATACAGCACTGTCTCCTACTATACCAACGCTTTCAAAAACGACAGTTTACAACACGCTGAAAATTTTGAGCGAGCAAGGAGCTGCACAGACGCTGACCATTGATGAGCGTAACACATGTTATGATGCCGACACTACTCCACATGCACATTTCCTGTGCAAACGCTGTGGTAAAGTTTATGATCTGGCGTGTAATGACACTGTAAGACAAGTGGTAGATACAAATATGGATGGACACGAAGTGCAGGAAATCCACTATTATTACAAAGGAATCTGTAAACAATGTAAAGAAGACTAACGTTTTATTATAAGAACAAACGAATAACTAATTCAATTAAATCAAAAAGAAAATGAAAAAATTTAGATGTACTGTATGCGGTTACGTATATGAAGGTGATGCCGCTCCTGAGAAATGCCCGTTGTGTAAAGCTCCTGCAAGCAAATTCGTAGAAGTTGTAGAAACTACAGAAGATGGTCCTCTTTCTTTTGCTGACGAACATGTAATCGGTGTAGCTAAAGGTTGTGATGACGAAATGATCAAAGACCTGAACAATCACTTCATGGGCGAATGTACAGAAGTTGGTATGTACTTGGCTATGAGCCGTCAGGCTGACCGCGAAGGTTACCCCGAAGTAGCTGAAGCTTTCAAACGTTATGCTTGGGAAGAAGCAGAACACGCTTCTAAATTCGCAGAACTGTTGGGCGACTGTGTATGGGATACCAAAACTAACCTTGAAAAGAGAATGAATGCCGAATCTGGTGCTTGCGAAGACAAGAAGCGTATTGCTACTCGCGCAAAAGCTTTGAATCTGGATGCTATCCATGACACTGTTCATGAAATGGCTAAAGATGAAGCTCGCCACGGTAAAGGTTTCGAAGGACTTTACAACCGTTACTTCAAGAAATAATGTGGATTTAATCCAATCCTTAAAGGGCTGTGCGAAAGTGCAGCCCTTTTTTTATATTTGATGTCACGTTCTCCTTTCCCGTTCGTCTTAGTTATGTAAATGGAACTCAAACAATTTAAAATATCCGTTCTACCCCTCCGCAATAAACTATTGAATTATGCGCGGAAGCTGACCGAAAGTCCGGACGATGCAGAAGATGCCGTACAGGAAGTCCTGCTCAAGCTATGGAATAAAAGGCTTGAACTGGAACAGTACCGAAGTATCGAAGCATTCGCCATGACCATGACACATAATCTCTGTATGGATATGTGGCGTACTAAACATACAACCAACGTACCATTGGAATATGTGCAAGATGCCACCCCCAGCGGAACACCGGAACGGTTGCTTGAAATAAAAGACGAAATTCGCCTGATGCATGAGATTATCAATTCACTGCCCGACTTGCAGCGCACCATCATGCGGATGAAGGATATCGAAGAGTACGAAACAGAAGAAATTGCCGACATCACAGGTTGTAATCCGGAGGCTATCCGAAGTAACCTGTCGAGAGCACGAAAGAAAGTGAGGGAAATTTACATGCAAACCATACAAGAAAAAATAAGGAGGAAACAAGCATGAAGATAGAAGAATTAATAGATCGCTATTTCGAGGGACAGACCTCATGTGACGAAGAACGCGAATTGCGCCGTTTCTTCACACAAGAGAATATACCAGAATCCCTACAAGTATACCGTCCCCTGTTTGCCTGTCTGGATCAAGAAGCAAAAGCATTCCAGAAAGAAAGCATCCCTGCTAAAAAACTCTCTTTCCGTCGACGCTTCATTTATATGACCGGGGGAATAGCTGCCGGACTATTATTACTTATCGGTATTGCAGGTACACAACGTTATCTTCATGCCACTCCGGATAACTATGTCATCATCGACGGTAAACAATACACCGACGAGAACCTCGTACGTGAACAAGCTCTTGCCGCTTTCCGTGATATGCGGACTACGGAAGATGAAGTACTTGACCTGATGTTTGAATAATAAAAATCAATAGATATGATTATGAAAAAGCTCATTCGTACCCTGCTATGCTGCCTGCTGTTTCTACTCAGCACCGGTATGTACGCCCAAAAGGGGCTACAAATAGCTTCCGTATTTCAGAAATACGGTAATGAGAAAGGGGCCACTTATGTGGAATTATCGAAGATGTTATCCAAAACATGGGACATAACCCATTACCAAAGCCTAAAGCTGTCGAAAGCCGAAAAAGCATTACCTGACATTTACCGTTGTCTGGAAGCCGATCGGGAATATGCCAAAAAGATCAAAGAGGTAGTCACAGATGGACGCATTCAATCGGGATACTATCAGCTGCCTCCGGTAAAAGACCAAACCAATCGATTCATATTGTTCCGACTCGGGAAGAAAGGCGAAGCTACGCTTATCTATATCGAAGGAGAAATAGACAGCGATGACCTTGTTACACTGATATTCAGCAAAGACTAAGATTGAAAATTATAAATCACAAATAATAAAACTTATGAAACGAATACTCTTTTTATTTCTGATCATGACTTCAATGACAGTCATGGCACAAGAAAGCATCCCGCAAGACACAACCCTCTACCTCAACGGACGGAAGGTGGTTATTAAAGAACGTGACGGTAAAATCAAAGTAAAAATGTATGAATCGAAAGCTGAAAATGACACCATAGAAAATACTCAGGTATTTGAAGGTGTGTATCTGGACGGGCGCAGCATTGAGCGAACCACCACAGTTTCCGTACCTTTCGTGAAGAAAAAGAAAGGCTACTACCGCTTTGATCCGCATTACCCTGCTATTTACTTCGGTTTCAACAAACTGGCAAACAGCACGTTCCAATATTCTGCCAAAGTACCACAACTTGGCTCTAAGTCTTGGGAATGGGGAATTAATCTGTTCAATACCGGCGTAGCTATTACACGAGACAATCATTGGGGATTAACTACGACTCTCGGACTTGCACGCATCGTCTACAAATTAGATGATAACTATGGTTTCGAAAAAATCGATGGTATCACTGTTTGCCGACAAGCCGACGATGTAGATTATCAAAAAAGTTGGCTGCGCTATTGGGCTTTCCGCCTACCTGTCAGCCTGGAGTGGCAAACCAAATTTGGCAGCCGCCGTGCTTTCATTGCAGCCGGTCCGGAAATAGAATGGCGCGTGGGGGTTAAATCCAGAGCTAAATATGATAATAAAAAACACACTTTGAGCGATAAACTGAACACCCATCCACTTGGAATGAATCTGTTGTTGCAAGCCGGTTACGGTTGCCTAGGATTCAATGCCCGTTTTGCACTAACTTCCTTGTTTGAAAAGAACAAAGGCCCGGAACTCTACCCGGCTTCTATAGGTATAGGTTGGTACTGGTAAATCGTCCCGTAAGATAAGAAAATCTGTCCCACGAGATAAAATAATCCGTCCCCTGAGATGAAAAAATTCATTTCAGGGGACGTTCTTTTTCATTTCAAGAGATGATTTTAGTTGTCTCCTGTAATCAGGTTCACAATCTTGGAGAATATAAAAAACATTGTTATCTTTGTCAGTAACACTAAAAATAATCATTTCATTATGACCAAAGAAGAATTAATGAGAAAAGCGATCGAACTCTCTACGGAGAATGTCGCTAATGGTGGCGGCCCTTTTGGTGCTGTCATTGCCAAAGATGGAGAAATTATAGCTACCGGAACGAACCGCGTAACAGCCTCATGTGACCCTACGGCACATGCTGAAGTCAGTGCTATTCGTGCAGCAGCCACAAAGTTGGGTACTTTCAACCTCAGCGGATGCGAAATTTATACTTCCTGCGAACCCTGTCCCATGTGTCTCGGCGCTATTTACTGGGCACGACTGGAGAGAATGTATTACGGAAACAATAAGACTGATGCCAAAAACATAGGTTTTGATGACTCTTTCATTTATGATGAGATCGCTCTAAAACCTGCCGATCGCAAACTACCCTCGGAAGTATTGCTACACAACGAAGCCATCAAAGCTTTTGAAGCATGGGCTGATAAGGAAGATAAAATAGCCTATTAATTCCTTGCAAAGCACTATTATTCAAGCATTTTTTAAAAGAAGTCCCCGGAGCGCTGCAATCGTTTCCGGGGACTTGGGTTTAATACACAAGGTATTTGCAATGAAAGGTTATTTGCTTTATATTGTTGTTCGTTTAGAAACGCATACCTAAAGTAAATAGCACCTGACTACGAGAGTTTGTTACTTTCGTTACTGCCGGTACATCATAATTACCATTATTACCGGGCAAAGCAAACGGATAAAAATCAGCTTTCTGAGTAGAATACTTATAAGCCAAATCAGCATAGAATGAAGAACCTCTATAACCGATACCTAATGTATAATTACTCAGTGATTTCGTATTTGCAAAGTCAGTATCTACATTCAATGAATTATAAGGAAGTGTCTTAACCGCATCATTCTTAAATGCAGCAGAGCTATAGTTGTAGCCCAAACGAAGAGCAAATTCCGGGATTACCTTATATTCAGCACCAATACGGAAAGTACTCACTCCTTTATTATTAATTTTTGCTTCTTCACTCTCATACTCCATTTTATCACCTTCCGGATAATAGAAAGCCATTTTCGAATAATCCTGATACTCATATTCGGCACCTAAAGCCAAATTACTTCCCACAGTATAACCTATACTTAAATTATATGTCCACGGAGTACGCAATTCAAACTCGCTCTTCATATCCTTATTATTCAATTCATAATAAGTATCATAAGAGAGATGTTCCTGAAACTCTTCACCTGTTTCATTATTCACATACCAAATATTCGATTGTATAGCTGCTCTGGTAGTATAAGTCAGTTTGTAAAAGGTTGGCGTATGGATGGCTAATCCAAGGCGCAAAGGCGAGTCTTCCATAGGACGAAGAATAAAACCGAACTTAGCATCCCAACCTGCACCATTGATACGGTTTTCACTGCTAATACTATAGTCATTACCTCCTCCCATATCTTCGCCATAGAAATAAGACTTACGATAATTTACATCGTATGCTCCGATGGTAACGCCAAAATAAAAGCGATCATTAAAGTTAAAAGCAATATTAAAATCATATTGATCCACTCCACCTCTTTCTACAGACTTATAAGTAGCATAAGGGCTAATACCTAAGCTATAATAAGGATTATTAGGATCGTCATCTGTTTCAAATAAACGGGCATCCCATCCTAAAGCACCTAACCAGCCAACTCTATCTTGATCATACGGAAGAATGTTTTTTTCTGTCAACTGTTGAAGATCCATTCCTGCACCATACATCTGATTTGCCTGGCTTGCCATCAAGTCTGTCTGCGACAAACTATATTGCCCTCCCATCGTCATTGTCCGATTGAATGATTTTGCTTTATGATAGTTAAATCCAAAGTTGACATAACGCAAGGTCGTTACATTCCCGAGCTTCGTAGAGAACACAAAACCTGCATTGTCAAAATTCCAACGGTTTTTATCACTATTGAATGTATTACTTCCGAGTTTACTCTCGACTCCCATACTGGAAAAGCCGAATGAAACCATTGCATCATTACTGCGATAGATACCAATACCGGCAGGATTTGTTCCAATAGTAGAAATATCACCACCCAAAGCTCCCATCGCACCACCCATACCCACAAAGCGGGCGGTTCCGTTCAAATCTTTACTTATTATATTTGCTGCATCATATACAGTCTGTGCGCTCACACTTGTCGCTACGAGCACAGCCAAAGCTATTATCGTTGATTTCTTTTTCATACTCATTTCTCTTTTATGGTAAACACTCCATACGGTTATCTTCTTCTAGTGGAACCACCACCGCCACCACTGGAGCGACTGGAAGAACCTCCACCACTACTACCGGATGAATAGCTGCTCGAACGTGAGCTACTACCGGAAGAGTAACTACTGTTTGAAGAAGAACGACTACTGTTATAAGAACGAGTAGTACTACTATTGTTATTAGAACGTCTGCTATAATCATTAGAGTAGCTTCTGGTAGGATTAGTCGAACTACCTCTATTATAAGTCGATGTAGAAGTGCTGCTACGACGTGTAGTTCCTACAGAAGAAGAACGGGTAGAAGTTCCTCCACTATTACGAACACTTTCCACATTACTACTATTATATGAATTATTGCGCGTACTGCTGGGACGAGTATAAGTCGATCTCCGTGAAGAAGCAGCATCTCTTCGGGTATTCATTCCCGGACGTTCACTTCCTGAGCGGGTACCTACCACCCTGCGAGTTGTACTGCCTGAAGTACCAGTACTGCGTCTTACGGAAGTAGCATCTGAAGAGCGACGTACGGTTTGTCCACCATTCGTTACAGAACTCCGGCGTGTAGTTCCTTGTGCAGTAGAAACACGATTTCCGTTGGAATAACGTGTTCCATCATGGCGTCTGTTCGTATATATGCTACCGCTATTCCAATGGCCACCTCCCCAGTGTCCACCACCACCGGGATACCAGCCGCCTCCAGGATAGTAATGATGGTGATGGTGTCCCCATCCCCAACTCCAGCCGCCGTAGAAGCCGCCCCAACCATAGGACCAGCCGCCGTAACTATAATAAGGTGAGTAACCTCCCCAACCATAATAAGGATAGCCTCCCCATCCATAGGAGTTATAACGCCAATCCCACCACAAACGGTTAGAGAAAGTTGGGAAAGCATAAGCATACATTCCATCGGTATATACGTTCCAGTTCCATGTATCCAGACCGTAAACGACATCCCAATAGTATGGACTACTGATACTTATTGCATAACGAGGATTACGGAAACGTACGATACGCATAGCATATTCATAATCATCTTCCGAACCATCGAAGCCGTTTACCCATTCCCCTTCCGGATCGGGCACAGCTTTTTCTTTGATATATAAGGTATCGTCCTCCATTACGAAGTCATTCTCACGTGAATCATAGCGGCGATTATACTCATCTACATCACGTGTATTTCCTTTACGATCCTGAACTACAACCGTAGTATTCCCCGGCGACGTATAAACCGTAGTCGGTGCATTCGACTTTACTACAATCTCTTCAGCCGGAGCAGATGTTCTTTTCTTCTCCTGTTTCTTTTCCTTCTTACTCTTAGAAGGAGTGTAGTAAAGGTCGTCATCTATGCTCTGCGCCGAAACCATCCAAGGGAGGCACAAGGCAAAAAGCGATAAAAAAACAATCTTTTTCATATGGGTGTGGTTTATTGGTTTACATTTATCTATTTTATCACGTCACAAAGATAGCGATGGGAATTACCGTCTGCAGGAGAATTTCCCCAAATGATTATAGGGATTTCCCTAAATACCCTATCTTTAAAGAAGATAAGCTGCACCTCAACATAACTTTTTCATGCAAGCATGAAAGTTCTGCATTCGATTTGCATTATCTTTGCAACTAATAAACAAATATACAAAGAAACCGGTTCACCTCATCGGAACCCTCTTTGTATTTAACAATATATTGTATTCCAATGAAATATTTAGAATTTACTTTCCGCACTTCCCCTTGCACTGAAACAGTGAACGATGTGCTTGCCGCCATTCTGGGTGATGCAGGTTTTGAGAGTTTTGTAGAACAAGAAGACGGTATTGCTGCCTACATACAAAAGGATTTGTATGATGAGACAACTGTAAAAACAGCTATTGCTGAATTCCCCCTACCGGATACAAAAATTGAATATACTTTTACAGAAGCTGAAGACAAAGATTGGAACGAGGAATGGGAAAAGAATTTCTTTCAACCGATTGTTATTGGTGACCGTTGCGTCATTCACAGCACTTTCCATCACGATGTTCCCCAAACTGAATATGACATCGTAATCAATCCGCAAATGGCTTTCGGTACGGGTCACCACGAAACTACCAGTCTCATCATCGGTGAACTGCTGGACAGTGACCTGCAAGGAAAGTCTTTACTCGATATGGGGTGCGGTACTTCTATCCTTGCCATTCTTGCCCGCATGCGTGGTGCTGCACCTTGCACCGCTATCGATATTGATGAATGGTGTGTACGCAATTCCCTTGAAAATATTGAACTGAACCATGTAGACAATATCGCCGTGTCACAAGGGGATGCATCTTCCTTGAAAGATTTAGGTCCGTTTGATGTGATTATTGCCAACATCAACCGTAATATTCTGCTAAATGACATGAAACAATATGTGCGCTGCATGCATCCGGGCTCAGAACTGTATATGAGCGGCTTTTATGTAGATGACATTCCATTGATTCAGGCAGAAGCTGAACGTAATGGATTGCAATTTGTACACCATCAGGAGAAAAATCGTTGGGCAGCAGTAAAGTTCAAACTTTAGCACTTACTCATCCAGTAGCGCAGCCCTTTATTTGTGTAATTTGCGTAATTTGTGTTCTACTATGAAGCACCGTCTGATTCATATCTACACAATCAAATAACAGACAAGGAAGCATTTGACTTTGCCCTACTCTTTTTACAACTTCATAGTAAGTCCTATTGGGTGTTAACCTTGGTCAACAGGCCTGTCAACCTTGCTTGATCGGGCTGTCAACCGAGGTTAACAGGCCGTTCAAGCAAGGTTGACATCCAATTATTCCTAAGAGTGAACAGGATGTTCCTTAAGAGAAAACAGAATCATACCTTATGTAAAACCCGTTAATACCTAATGATTAAAACAATCAACTATGGCAATCTTATCGTTTACACGGGGAAAAAAGGCTAAAAAACATCAGATTACGGGTTCATCCGATATATGCACCATACGTAGGATACTACAGTATAACAGAATAAGTTACGATATATAAATTAAGATTTTCGGGTGAGAGTAAGCCCTGAGTTCAAGTTATAAATGCGACAGTTCGGTCAGATAGTGGTGTTGGGTATAAAATAAAAAAGAGAAGTTGATGAAAAAGTTCTCATCTTTCTTCTCTCCCGGAACAAAGTTACTGAAAAGAATATATCAAGAAAACAAAAATTAGCACTTACATAGTTTCATCAAACAGGCTATCAACTGCTGTAATCAGAAACAGAACTTGGGGATATAGATTTTCAACTTCTTCTCTTGTAAATTCTCTAAAATCATCATAGTCACTTGATTGTCTCTTATCATATATCTTTGAAAAGATTCGCCCACATTCCGGCTGCAATATACCCGATCTCACAAAATGAAGTCCAAAAGCTTGCCTAACACCCATATGAGTTTTTACCTCTATTTCATGCATAATCAATAATGCCGAGATAATATGAAAACATGCGTAATACATTCTGTTGACTGTAGAGTTCCATAATTCATTTTCTATTAGAATATCAACATCATGCATCAAGTCATGAGCTTTTTGACGCCTATAGTTAACTATATCACGTTTTATAGTACCATCCATCATAATAACACCCCGTCTTTCATCACATTATAATAAAACATAGTCTGTCTCTTTGCAGCCTCCCAAGCTTTACGAGTCATTACAATAGGACTAATAATGATTCCGGATTCGATTTCCAAATCATAGATAGGAGTAGTTATAGTGTCTTCTTCCTGAGGAGATACCTTCTCCTTATCTATCAAAATCAAAAGATCAATATCACTGCCAAGTTTTGCATCTCCACGTGCCTCCGAGCCATAAAGAATAGCTTGGGCATCAGGAGCAATACCCTTTATTAGTTTTTTTAAATGATGTACTAATTCCGTCCGGTTCATAAGCAAATGATTAAGTTACATTTCCACCTCTTTTAGTAAATACAAAAGAACACATTTCTTCTCTTTTTTCCTAATCTTATACCAGTAATTTAATTATTTAAAAGAGTATAATCAGCGTATCGTCATATCAACAAGCTCTTCCAATGAGCCATTAAATACATTCAAGTCAACTTCTTCCTTAATGCCCGGAACATTGCCTACATCAGTATGTTGCCAGAAGTGCCAGGGACCTTCGTACTTGACGGAATCTACGTAATAATGAGCAATCCAGTAGGGATACGTATTGAATACCGAATCATTAAGATAGCGGCTTTTAAATTTATAGGAAGTATAAAGAATAGGTTTCACACCATAATGCGACTCTACACGGTCGAGCCAGGTTTTAACGGCAATCTTCAGATCATGGGGCGTACTTTTACCAATAGTTTCGACATCAAGTACAGGGGGGAGATCACCGGGAATAAGCTGAACCGTACGGATAAAGAAATCAGCTTGCTTATGCGGATCTGTTTTGGGAGAAAAGAAATGGTAAGCCCCACGGATAAAACCATAACGATGTGCCTGATCAAAATTGAACGGGAAAGTATCGTCAGCATGGTCACCACCCTCAGTGGCTTTCATAAAGACAAAATGGATAGGAAATTTGGTTGTTTTATTAGATGTCAGTTGTACCCAATCTATACTACCTTGATAATGGGAGATATCAATGCCATGCACTTCATAGTCACAGGGCATACAGACACCATATCCTTTCTGACCATAACAAGGCTTCCAGCGATAAGCATACGGGCGAATGAAAAACCAATAAAACCCGGCAGAAAACACAGCAATAATCCCAACAGCAAGTATAGTACGCAACCATGTGGGCATGATACGTTCTTTGCTCTTTTTCTTACCGCGGCGTGCAGCAGGTACAGCAGAACGGGAAGTTGGTTTTCGACGAGGTGTAGAATTAGTTTTAGTTGCCATGCATTAGTTAAAATAGAACGCAAATCACACAAATTACGCAAATAGATTATTCAAATTTGTGTAATTCATGTAATTTGCGTTCTTCTTATTCACTTTTCGTTAGCTTGCTGATTTATTTAGCTTGCTCTAACTGCAAAGTCTTTGTCGGCTGGTCACAAACTTCTGTAGGTCCGAAGTACTGAATCGGTCCCGGATATACATAGTCTGTAGTGATAGCCCACTGATCGCGCTGAGCAGCAAATGCCTTGAACGGAGCACCATCCAGTTTTACCAGAGCTTTCTGGATCACCGGTTTCATTTCACCGTGACGGCGTTCCATGTTCATCATCATCGTAATGGGCACACCACCTGCAATCCATTGGTCAGCAGGAGCTGTAGTATTGCGTACAGAAGACATATAACCAGTCTTGCCGTTAGCAATCAGAGAAGCAGCTGTATAACCCAGTGAGTAGCAATAGTCAGCATCGTAGTTAGACGGAGCAGCGCAACGGCCTTCATAACCGAAGAAGTGATGTTGAGAAGCGAACTTACCAACAAATTTACCTTCTTCTTTCCATGCAGCGAGCTTAGTAGCTACCATTTCCGACAACAGTTTTTCTGTTTCAATCAGAGATACCTGTACGTTTCCGTGCGGGTCGCGATCCAGCGTCAGCTGACGTGCAACGCCTTCGGGCAGGCTGGCATAGATAGCGGCATTTTCCGGAGACAGTTTGCGGATGATATAATCACGTTGGTGAGATTTCTTAATCTGAGAGAATTCTTCAGCATTGGCAGCAAGGAAGTCGTTCAACTCAGCGATCAGACGTTTCATAGCCGGGATGAACTCAATCAGACCTTCAGGAATCAAAACCGTACCGAAGTTGTTGCCTTGAGCAGCACGGTTGGCTACTACCTGTGCAATGTAAGTTACGACATCGTCCAAAGACATATCTTTTGCCTCAACTTCTTCTGATACGATACAAACGTTAGGTTGCACCTGCAAAGCACATTCCAGTGCGATGTGAGAAGCAGAACGTCCCATCAACTTGATGAAATGCCAGTATTTACGAGCAGAGTTACAGTCGCGTTGAATGTTACCGATAACTTCAGAGTAAACCTTACAAGCAGTGTCGAAACCGAAAGAAGTTTCAATCATTTCGTTCTTCAAGTCACCGTCGATAGTCTTCGGACAACCGATTACCTGTACTCCACACTTCTTAGCTGCATAATATTCAGCCAGTACGCAGGCATTCGTGTTTGAGTCGTCACCACCGATGATAACCAATGCTTTGATATCAAGTTGCTTCAGGATTTCCAGACCTTTTTCAAACTGGTCTTCTTTCTCCAATTTGGTACGACCGGAACCGATGATATCGAAACCACCCGTGTTACGGTATTCGTCAATGATGTCTGAAGTCAACTCCATATAGTTATGATCTACCAAACCACCGGGGCCAAGGATGAAACCATATAACTTACTGTCTTTATTCAAATTCTTGATACCGTCGAAAATACCGGAAATCACATTGTGACCGCCGGGAGCCTGACCACCGGAAAGGATAACGCCCACATTCATAGCAGGGAAGTTAACCACTTCGTCAGTAGCCTCAAACTTGATCAAAGGCATTCCGTACGTATTAGGGAACAACTTTTGGATAGCTTCCTGATCGGCTACAGATTGAGTAGCTGCTCCAGCTACCGCCTTAACGGCACCCTTCAGCGCTTTCGGAAGTTTGGGCTGATAAGCAGCCCTTGCAATTTGCAATGCACTTTTTGTCATTTTATCTAATTATTTAAAGGTGTTAGTAAAGTTTCGTTCAAAAGCGTCGCAAATTTCGTGTTTTTTTCTGAATTATGAAAGGAAGCGCACATCAAAAAAAATATGAAATGTTGGTTTATACCATGGAAAGTACTTATCTTTACCGGAAATATTTCAATTTATTCACTTAAAACGTAAAGATTATGGCAAGTAGAAGAGAACTTAAGAAAAACGTCAATTATATCGCAGGTGAACTGTTCATGGAGTGTTTGGTAAACAGCTTATACGTACCCGGAACCGATAAAGCAAAAGCTGACGAACTGATGGGTAAAATCCTGAGTATGCAAGATGAATTTATCAGCCGCATCAGCCATACCGAGCCGGGAAATGTAAAAGGTTTCTACAAGAAATTCCGCGAAGACTTTAATAAAGAAGTAGACGCAATTATTGACGCTATCGGCAACCTGAAGTAAGCACCGGGAATGAAAAAAGCAATATACAGCTTTATCTACTATCGCATTTTGGGATGGAAGACAAACGTGACGGTGCCGGATTATGATAAATGTGTGATCACTGCAGCACCTCATACATCTAATTGGGATTTATTTATCGGCAAACTATTTTATGGAGCTATCGGGCGGAAAACCTGCTTCATGATGAAAAAAGAATGGTTCTTCTTTCCGCTGGGACTAATATTCAAAGCCGTGGGTGGCATACCGGTGGATCGGGGACGCAAAACATCATTGGTAGACCAGATGGCGGAAAGATTCGCCAGAAGCAAGAAATTCCAGCTTGCTATTACTCCGGAAGGAACCCGTAAAGCAAATCCGAATTGGAAAAAAGGATTTTATTTTATTGCATTGAAAGCGCAAGTGCCTATTGTAATGATAGGTATTGATTATACCACCAAAACGATTTCTGCGACAAAGGCGATCATGCCATCGGGAGATATCGAAAAGGATATGCGCGAGGTAAAGCTCTATTATAAAGATTTCAAAGGAAAGAACCCGGAAAACTTTGCTTTAGGAAACATTTAAGTTTCAACTGCAGGATTACGCAAATTATACGGATATGACCCGAACCATATCAAGTCCGTGTTTGCTCCGTATCTATAACTACGGACTTGGTATGGACTTGGTACGGCCTTGACACGGACTTGGTAGGAGGAAGAATTCTCTTCCTTCAATGGATAGGACTAAAACAGATTTTTATAGTATGCGTGTAACTCTATTACAAACAGATATTGTTTGGGAAGATAAACAAGAAAATCTCCGCTTGCTCCGGGAAAAGCTGATAAAGCTCCGTGGAGAAGCGGAGATTGTTGTCTTGCCCGAAACTTTCTCTACCGGTTTCAGTATGGATAGCCGGAGACTGGCTGAGCCGGTATCAGGTGAAACAATTTCCACCCTGCGTCAGTGGGCAGCAGAATTCCAATTGGCTATTACGGGCAGTTACATAGCCTGTGATGAAAGCAGCACCTCTCTCCAAGCCCTCCCCTGCTACAACCGTGCTTTTTTCCTGACTCCTGAGGGAGAAGCTTATTACTACGATAAACGACACCTTTTTCGCATGGGCCAGGAAACGGAGCATTTTACAGCAGGTAGCCAACGCCCTGTTATCTCCTATCGGGGGTGGAATATACTGCTGTTGGTCTGCTACGACCTTCGCTTCCCGGTATGGAGCCGCAATGTAAATAATGAATACGACCTTCTGATATACGTTGCCAACTGGCCCGTTTCCCGCCGCCGGGTGTGGGACATTCTGTTGCAAGCCCGTGCACTCGAAAATATCAGTTATGTTTGCGGTGTCAATCGCATTGGTACGGATGGAAATCAAATGCCATATAGTGGCGGCAGTGTCATTTATTCGCCAAAGGGCGATTTGCTTGCCAGCGTGCCCGACTATGAAGAAGGAACCACCACCGCAACTCTCGACCTCTCTGTACTGAGAGAATTTAGACAAAAATTTCCCGCATGGAAAGATGCGGACGCTTTTTCAATTAGATTATGGAACGAATGAGAACTAAACACCGTATAGCTGACAAGCTATTCTTTCTGTTACTGACTATCGCAGTTTTTTCCTCTTGCGCAAACAGCAAAAAGGATATTGTTCCTTCTGCCGAGTATGCACCTTTTGTGAATGCATATACGGGAGGAGTTATCTCGCAGACTTCGAATATACGCATAGAACTGACACAAGATCAGCCTATGGTAGATTTGAACAATGAACTGAAAGAAAATCCATTCAGTTTCTCCCCATCTCTGAAGGGTAAAGCCTATTGGGTCAGCAACAATACGATTGAATTCGTTCCTGAACCAGGAACTTTAAAGCCAGGAGAATTCTATGAAGGTACATTCCAATTAGGTCGGTTTGTAGAAGTGGACAGTGGCCTGAAAGAATTCAAATTCTCTTTCAGAGTACAGGAGCCCAATTTCACACTATATGTTGAACCGCTGACAACCATCGACATAGATAGCCATGGCGACCTGGTGACGCTGAAAGGCGAAGTACGTTTCAGTGATGCCACTCCCAAAGAAGCAGTTGAGGAAATACTCTCTGCCAAAGGCGGAAACGGCCAAAGCTATCCGGTCAGTATCACTCCGACAGATCATTCGACACGCTATCAGTTTGAAATAGCCGGTGTCATCCGCGAAGCGGAAGACTATCAGTTGGAAATCACCGCCAATGGCAGTCCTGCAGGAATCGACCGCAAACTGGCAGAAAACGTACTGATCCCTGCCAAGAATGATTTCCGTTTCCTATCTGCCAAACGCATTGACGAACCGGAAAATGGAATTGAAATAGTATTCTCCGATCCTATTTCTACCACACAAGACCTGAACGGATTGATTGAAATCCCCGAAGTATCATCTTCTATATTTCAAGTGGAGAATAATAAAGTATACATCTACTTTGAAGCCAATCAACTGAGCAAACTGACTTTGAAGATACATGAAGGAGTAAAAAACAGCCGAGATAAATCGCTCGGAAAGTCACACTCCATCGCATTCAGCGAACTGAATCTGAAACCACAAGTGAGTATGTCTACATCAGCCGCTATCCTGCCCGACTCCAAAAGTTTGATCATCCCTTTCCGGGCAGTCAATCTCTATGCGGTAGATTTAAGCGTGATCCGTATTTTTGAAAACAATGTACTGATGTTCATGCAGACCAATACGCTCTCATCTGCCAGTGAACTGCGCCGTTCCGGACGATTGGTTTACCAAAACACATTGTGGCTGAGTAAGGACAGCACAAAAGACGTACACCGATGGGAAGACTATTCAATAGACCTTGCCGGACTGATTCGGCAGGAACCGGGTGCTATCTACCGTGTCATACTTTCTTTCCGACAAGAATACTCTGCTTATCCTTGCAGCGGCACAGAAAAACAAGTGATGAGCTTTGCAGACAATACTGCTTCAGAGGGATTGACAAAAGTCAGCGGAAATAGTACTTTCGAAGAAAATGAAGCAGAATGGGATACACCGGAAACTTATTTCTACTATAATGGTAACATAAAGATGGACTGGAGTCAGTATAACTGGCGGGAACGTAACAATCCTTGCCATCCCTCCTACTATATGGACTCTGACCGGGCAGCATCGTGCAACGTATTTGCCTCCAATATAGGAATGATTGTAAAACGGAATTCACTGAACAAGCTATGGATTGCCGTAAGCAATATCCTGGATACCAAACCGATGGAGAAAGCTAAAGTAACTGTTTACAACTTCCAGTTGCAAGTCATCGGAACCGGTGAAACGAATAGTGAAGGATTTACAGAAATCACTCCGCAAGGTGTTCCTTTCATTGTGGTAACCGAAGTAGAGAAGCAGAAAGCTTACGTTCGTGTGGCAGATGGCGAAGAACAATCTGTCAGCCGGTTCGATGTAGGCGGAAAAGACATTCAGAAAGGATTGAAGGGATTCGTCTATGGCGAAAGAGGGGTATGGCGACCGGGAGATACGCTGCATGTAAGCTTTATTATGGAAGACCGTGAAAAAAGGATTCCGGATAAACACCCCGTAGCATTGGAATTGTATAATCCGAGAGGACAATTCTATACCAAAATGATCTCTACGCAAGGTGTAAACGGTTTCTACACATTTGACCTGCCGACACGCCCCGAAGACCCGACGGGATTATGGAATGCTTACGTCAAAGTAGGTGGAACCGCTTTCCACAAAAGCCTCCGCATAGAAACAGTGAAGCCAAACCGCCTGAAAATTAATCTGAAACTGCCGGAGAAAGTGATACAAGCCTCCGCCAAAGAGATGCCCGTAATGCTTACTTCCACATGGCTGACAGGCGCCACAGCTTCACGGTTGAAAACCAAAGTGGAAATGTCCCTGTCAAAAGTAAATACGCAATTTAAGAACTACGGGCAATACATATTCAATAATCCGGCTACCGAATTTACAACTGTAAAAAACGATGTATTCGACGGAACACTGGATGCGGAAGGAAAAGCCAACTTTATGTTGAAACTTCCGGCTGCCACCAATGCCCCGGGAATGCTGAATGCAACCTTAACCAGCCGTGTATTCGAACCGGGAGGAGATGCCAGTATTTACACGCAAAGCATTCCGTTCTCTCCATTCTCATCTTATGTGGGTATTAATCTGAACCAGCCGAAAGGAAAATACATCGAGACAGACCAAGATCATGTATTCGACATTGTCACTGTAAATGCAGAAGGACAAGTAGTGAACCGCTCCAATCTGGAATATAAGATTTACCGCATCTCCTGGAGCTGGTGGTGGGAAAACCGGGACGAATCATTCGGAACATACGTCAACAGTAGCTCCATCACTCCCGTAGCCAGTGGCAATATACAGACTACAGGCGGAAAGGCAACCTTCAAATTCCGGGTAAATTATCCGGTCTGGGGACGTTACCTGATTTATGTGAAAGATAAGGAAAGTGGGCATGCCACCGGTGGAACTGTTTATATAGACTGGCCGGATTGGCGCGGACGTTCAAGCAAGACAGACCCCAGCGGCATTAAAATGCTTGCTTTCTCTCTGGATAAAGACTCGTATGAAATAGGTGAAACGGCAACAGCCATCATTCCTGCCGCTGCGGGAGGACGTGCATTGGTAGCCCTGGAAAACGGTTCAACCGTTCTGCAACGTGAATGGATTGAAGTTTCCAACAACGGAGACACAAAGTATTCTTTCAAAGTGACTCCGGAAATGGCGCCGAACGTTTACCTGCACATCAGCCTGTTGCAACCTCATGCACAGACAGTGAACGATTTGCCGATACGTATGTACGGTGTGGTTCCGGTATTGGTGACTAATAAACAAACAATATTGCAACCGCAAATTAAAATGCCGGAAGTGTTGCGGCCGGAAACGGACTTCACCGTTACCGTCAGCGAAAAGAACGGCAAGCAGATGACATACACACTGGCCATAGTAGACGACGGATTACTCGACCTGACTAATTTCAAGACTCCCGATCCGTGGAATGAATTCTATGCCCGCGAAGCATTAGGCATCCGCACCTGGGATATGTATGACGATGTACTCGGAGCATCTGCCGGACGCTACAGTTCATTGTTCAGTACGGGCGGTGACGAAACACTGAAACCGGCCGATGCAAAAGCGAACCGCTTCAAGCCGGTAGTGAAATTTATCGGTCCGTTCTATCTGGATAAAGGAAAACAGAAGACGCACACGCTGAAACTACCGATGTACGTAGGTTCTGTACGTACGATGGTGGTAGCGGGGCAAGACGGAGCTTATGGAAAAGCGGAAAAGACTTCTTTCGTGCGTACACCATTGATGTTGTTGTCCACACTACCCCGTGTACTGAGCACACAAGAAGAGATTACCGTTCCGGTGAATGTTTTCGCCATGGAGAAGGAAGTGAAGAATGTATCGGTATCCATCCAGGCTTCAGGTGGAGGTGTGCAGGTAATCGATCCCAATAAACAATCCATTACTTTCAGTCAACCGGGTGACCAACTCGTTTACTTTAAGATAAAGACCGGAAATAAAACAGGAAAAGCAACGATACATATCACTGCCAGCGGTGGCAGCCAGCAGGCGAAAGAGACCATTGAAATCGAAGTCCGGAACCCGAATCCGGCAGTGACCTTCCGCAACAGCCAATGGGTGGAAAAAGGAGAAAGTGTAACACTTCCTTATTCATTGAATGGTGCTTCTCCGGCAAGCAGCCGTATGCTGCTGGAAGTTTCACGTATTCCTTCGGTAGATATCAGCCGCAGGTTCGACTACCTGTATAATTATCAGCATCATTGCACGGAACAGCTGACTTCCAAGGCTCTGCCGCTATTGTTCGTCAGCCAGTTTAAAGCTGTGGATGAGGAAGAAGCTCAAAAAATTAAGGCCAACGTACAGGAAGCGATACGGCAACTCTATGCACGCCAGCTTCCGAATGGCGGTTTTGTTTACTGGCCGGGGAATGCCAATGCTGATGAGTGGATTACTTCTTATGCGGGTATGTTCCTTGTATTGGCACAGGAGAAAGGCTACGCTGTCAACTCGAATGTGCTGAATAAGTGGAAACGTTTCCAACGTGCTGCTGCCCAGAACTGGCGGATGCCGGATCAGGATGACAGTTGGGGTCACTGGCAGACGGGAGTGCAACAAGCATACAGATTGTACACACTGGCATTAGCCGGTGCACCTGAGCAGGGTGCCATGAACCGTATGAAAGAACAAGCTAACCTGCCTCTGCAAGCCAAATGGAGACTGGCAGCCGCTTATGCCCTGACGGGTAAGATGAAACCGGCTGAAGAATTGGTATTTAAGGCGGAAACCACCATTGCCCCCTATTCTTCACAGAACTACATCTATGGTTCGTATGATCGTGACGAAGCTATGATATTGGAAACTTTACTCCTGATGAACCGCGACCAGGCGGCATTGCAACAGGCGAAAAAGGTATCCAAGAATCTGGCCGAAGAGAATTGGTTCAGTACACAGTCCACTGCTTTCTCATTGATGGCGATGGGACGTCTGGCTGAGAAACTTTCAGGTACTCTGGACTTCACCTGGACATGGAATGGAAAGCAGCAACCCGTAGTGAAATCAGCCAAGGCTGTATTTGCAAAGGAACTGTCCACTTCACCGGCTTCGGGGAATATTATAGTAAAGAATGAAGGCAAAGGCGCATTAAGTGTGGATCTCATTACACGTACACAGTTACTCAATGATACGTTGCCCGCAATATCCAATAACCTCCGCCTGGACGTAAAATATACGGATATGAACGGAGCGACGATATCCATAGATGATATCAAGCAAGGAACAGACTTTATGGCAGTCATTACTGTAGGTAATATCAGTGGAACCACTGCTTACAGCAATTTGGCATTAACACATATCCTGCCGTCAGGTTGGGAGATTTACAACGACCGATTGATGACTCCGGAAGCGACACCTACCCGTGAGTATACCTACCAGGATATTCGTGACGACCGCGTATTGACTTACTTCGACTTGCGTCGCAGCGAGCTGAAAAAGTTCACCATAAGACTGCAAGCTACGTATGCAGGTAATTTCATTTTGCCGGCTATCCAGTGCGAAGCCATGTATGACGGTTCGGCACAGGCACGAACCAAGGCGGGAAGAACGACTGTCAGCCGTTAAGTTCGTTTCATGGGAGCTAAGATTATAAAGTACTTCAAACAACTGTCTATCACCAGAAAAGTAATATTCATACTTATTACAATTCTGGTGATAGCCTATATCTTTTGTCTTCCCCGGCAACTTTTCCATGTGCCCTACTCCACCGTTGTCACTGACCGGAACGGTGAATTACTGGGCGCACGCATTGCATCTGACGGTCAATGGCGTTTTCCGCCCCGAACCACTACTCCGGAGAAAGTAAAGCAATGTCTCATCACTTTCGAAGACAGGCATTTCTATCACCATTGGGGAGTCAATCCTGTCTCCACGGGCAGAGCCGCCTACCAAAACCTAAAGAATAAGCGCATTGTAAGTGGAGGAAGTACCCTCACCATGCAAACGATCCGTCTGGCAAGAAACGAATCGCGTACTTTTGGAGAGAAGTTCATAGAAATGATCTTGGCCACCCGACTTGAATTTCGTGCTTCAAAAGAGAAAATCTTGTCCATGTACGTTTCACACGCTCCTTTCGGAGGAAATGTAGTAGGACTCGATGCCGCTGCCTGGCGATATTTCGGACATTCGGCCGAAGAACTTTCCTGGGCGGAAGCAGCTATGCTGGCGGTACTTCCAAACGCACCCGCCATGATTCACCTTTCCAAATCACGACAATCATTGCTCAATAAAAGAAACCGTCTACTGAAACAACTGCGTGAGCGAAAGATTATAGATAGTTCCACTTACGAACTGGCCATCAGCGAACCACTACCCGATGAGCCTCATCCTCTCCCTCAAATAGCTCCTCACCTGGTCAGTCGCTTCTATCAGGAACGGAATGGGAAATATTCCGTATCAACCATCGACAGAGGTATTCAAAGCCAGATAGAGAACGTAGCCGAACGTTGGAGTAATGAATTTAACCGGAGCGATATACGCAACCTGGCTATTCTGGTGATTGATATCCGGACCAATCAGGTGGTAGCTTATTGCGGCAATGTAAACTTCGAACGGAAACAAAGCGGTAACCAGGTAGATGTAATTCAGGCACCCAGAAGTACGGGAAGTATTCTGAAACCATTTCTATATTATGCCATGTTGCAGGAAGGCAGCCTGCTACCTCATACACTACTGCCTGATATACCCATTAATATTAATGGCTTTACACCTCAAAACTTCAGTTTGCAGTTCGAAGGTGCTGTTCCTGCTTCAGAAGCACTTGCTCGTTCACTAAACATTCCGGCAGTAACGATGCTGCAAAAATATGGTGTTCCCAAGTTTCACACTTTCCTGAGGCAAATAGGTTTGAAGACAATCAACCGCCCCGCCTCCCATTATGGTTTATCACTTATCTTAGGCGGAGCGGAAGCCACCCTATGGGATGTAACCAATACATACGCACACATGGGACGGAGTTTATTGCAACTTCCACAAACGGAATGTAGTTTACTACTTTCAGATACTGAAGATTCGGAAAATTCCGAGGCAGTCACTTCTGCAAAGACAACGGACGTTTTTCAACCGGGAGCCGTATGGCAAACATTCAATGCTCTAACCGAGGTGAACCGTCCCGAAGAAATAGACTGGAAATCCATCCCTTCCATGCATCCCATCGCATGGAAGACCGGAACGAGTCATGGATTCCGCGATGCCTGGGCTGTAGGCGTCACTCCTCACTATGCCATAGGTGTATGGGTGGGTAATGCTACCGGAGAAGGTAAACCCGGTCTTGTAGGAGCACGGACAGCCGGCCCGGTTCTGTTTGACATATTCAGCCTGCTTCCTCCTACACAATGGTTCAAACGTCCGGAGAATGTCTTTGTTAAGGCTGAAGTATGCCGGAAATCCGGACATCTGAAAGGCCGATTTTGCGAAGAAACAGACACCTTATTGATTCTTCCCGCCGGATTAAAGACGGAAGCTTGCCCTTATCATCACCTCATCACTCTCTCAGCCGATGAGACTCACCGTATCTATGAGAATTGTGCTAATCTGGAACCTACCATCCAGAAATCCTGGTTCACTTTGCCGCCCGTCTGGGAATGGTATTACAAACAGCATCATCCGGAATACAGTCCGCTTCCTCCCTTTAAGCCTGGTTGCGGAGAAGACGCCCTCCAACCGATGCAGTTCATCTACCCGCCCATGAATGCACGGATTGTATTACCCAAACAGATGGATGGAAGCCCAGGATATATGACTGCCGAACTGGCCCATGGTAATCCCGTTACCACCATCTTTTGGCATCTTGATAATACTTATCTGACGCAGACGCAGGATTTCCATAAGATTTCTTTGCAACCCACACCCGGAAAACACTCGCTGACAGCGGTAGATAGTGCAGGAAATACAGTAACTACTACATTTTATATTAACCCTCTTTAAAAATAGGCACGCGTACCCATCTCTGCCTCTCCGAACAGGTTATGTATTTGTACAAAAAGATTCCATTTTAGTCTTTTTAATGAAAATACCTAAAAGAAGTGAGTACATAGTTACCAAAAAGTGCCTACATTTGTATCCCGAAACAGTGTCAGAAAAAAACACCTTGTTCCGAAAAACAGCCCCGACACCATTAAATGAGTGAACTTTGTTTTTCGTATATTTGTTAAATCATAGAAGCGACAAGCTTTAATCAATTTATTAATACCAATTTAGTTATGAAAACCAATCTTAGTTCTCAAATCACTCTCAACAGAGTCTCCCCCAGGTATTACAGGCCTGAGAATGCATTTGAAAGGTCGGTATTGACCCGACTGGAAAAAATCCCCGCTGACATCTACGAATCAGCAGAGGAAGGTGCAAACCACATTGCCTGCGAAATAGCTCAACTGATTCGCGACAAACAAAAAGCCGGACGTTTTTGCGTATTGGCATTGCCGGGCGGTAATTCTCCCCGCAATGTATATTCAGCCCTCATCCGAATGCATAAAGAAGAAGGCCTGAGTTTCCGCAATGTTATCATATTCAACCTTTACGAATATTATCCGCTCACAGCAGATGCCATCAACAGCAATCTGAATGCCCTGAAAGAGATGTTTCTCGATCATGTAGACATCGACAAGCAGAATATTTTCAGTCCGGACGGTACTATCCCCAAAGATACTATCTTCGAATATTGTCGTTTGTACGAGCAGCGCATCGAAAGCTTTGGCGGACTGGATGCCGTATTACTCGGCATTGGTCGTGTAGGTAACATCGGTTTCAATGAACCGGGTTCCCGTCTAAACTCCACTACCCGCCTCATTTTACTGGACAATGACTCACGCAACGAGGCATCCAAAATGTTCGGAAGCATTGAAAGCACACCGATCAGCTCTATCACAATGGGTGTATCCACCATTCTGGCTGCCAAGAAAATCTTCTTGATGGCATGGGGTGATGATAAGGCCAAAATGGTAAAAGAGTGTGTAGAAGGTGCAGTAACAGATACTATTCCGGCATCTTACCTGCAAACGCACAATAATGCCCATGTAATTATCGACCTTTCTGCTGCCGGCAACCTGACACGCATTCACCGTCCGTGGTTAGTGACTTCATGTGAATGGAACGACAAACTGATCCGCAGTGCCATCGTATGGTTGTGCCAACTGACAGGAAAGCCTATCCTGAAACTTACCAATAAGGATTACAATGAAAACGGTTTAAGTGAATTGTTGGCTCTGTTCGGTTCTGCATATAATGTAAATATCAAAATATTCAACGATCTGCAACATACCATTACCGGCTGGCCGGGTGGCAAACCGAATGCAGACGATACTTATCGTCCCGAACGCGCAAAACCGTATCCGAAACGGGTCGTTGTATTCTCTCCGCATCCCGATGACGACGTTATCTCTATGGGAGGTACCATCCGTCGTCTGGTAGAGCAAAAGCATGATGTACACGTGGCTTACGAAACCTCCGGTAACATTGCCGTAGGTGACGAAGAAGTAATCCGTTTCCTGCACTTTATCAACGGTTTCAATCAAATCTTCAATAACAGCGAAGACAAAGTGATTACCGACAAGTATGCAGAGATCCGTAAGTTCCTGAAAGAGAAAAAAGACGGTGACATCGACACACGCGATATTCTTACCATTAAAGGTTTGATACGTCGTGGTGAAGCACGCACCGCCTGTACATACAATAACATCCCACTGGATCATTGTCATTTCCTTGATCTGCCGTTCTATGAAACCGGTCGTATTCAGAAAGGTCCGCTGACTGAAGCTGATGTGGAAATCGTACGTAACCTGTTGCGTGAAGTGAAACCTCACCAAATATTCGTTGCCGGCGACCTTGCCGACCCGCACGGCACACACCGTGTCTGCACCGATGCCGTATTTGCAGCTATCGACCTGGAAAAAGAAGAAGGTGCAAAATGGCTGAAAGACTGCCGCATCTGGATGTATCGCGGTGCATGGGCTGAATGGGAAATTGAGAACATTGAAATGGCAGTGCCTATCAGTCCTGAAGAACTCCGTGCCAAACGTAACTCTATCCTGAAACACCAGTCTCAGATGGAAAGTGCACCGTTCCTGGGCAACGATGAACGTCTGTTCTGGCAACGCAGCGAAGATCGCAACCGTGGTACTGCTGCATTGTATGACAGTCTTGGTCTGGCATCTTACGAAGCAATGGAGGCATTCGTGGAATATATTCCGTTGTAAATCAATAACAAAGAAATAAAGAGAAAAAGGTTGCAGTGATAAAACACTGCAACCTTTTTCCATTTAACATTCTCATCAGCCTCATTTTCGTGTGATTTCTATCTCACCAAGATTTTCTTCACTACCATGACTCATTCAACAGGTTATTTGGAGGATATGGCAACAGTTCCCTTATATTCGCCTTCGGGCAATTTGATTTTTCTCTTGTCCCCATTAAATGTCACCTCCATAAATGCTTCTGTCTGAGTTGGGTCCGAAGCATATACTTTCCACCCCTTCTTATAAGTATGCAGAATGAAAAGCCCTTTTTTATCACTTTCAAACTTTAGTTTACCGGACAAGGAAATACTTCCGGCTTCATACAATGCAAGTAAATATGTATCTTGATCCAGTTGGACAGCCTGACATTGACTAGTATTACTGATTATTTTGAATGAAGATAAATCAAAGCGTTGTACTTGCTTAGGAGTGGTAGCCGGCAATATTATGTACTGATATGAATCATTTTGTGGAAGAATCCCATGATCTATATAGATAGTAAATACATCTTTTGTCTGCAATTCACTTTTAGGATATATCTTCATGATATCATTCCAGAAATTCGTACGCTGTTCAGAAAACATACGCCCTTTACCTTCCAGTAAAATATATCCGGTCTGACGATGAAAGAAGCGCTGGGGATTCTCACAAGAAAAATTCAAATCCTTCACAACCTCCCACTTCCCTTTATGCAGATGTAGTAAATCATCTCTCAGCACAGCCTGCTCTACAGAAGTATTCACCTGATAACTGCTATCCGAACAAATGCCCGCTCCTAAACACAAGATATAATCCGGTGTAAAAATCCATGTTTTTCTAGCATAAAGCCCATCCCTTACTAAATCCATCGAGGTAAGACCAATAACGCCATCATTCACATTTCCTACGAACGAACCTTTATTTTGCTTTTCAAGCCATCCCATCACATGGACAGCCTTATCTTCTTGATAGCAAGTTACACCAGGCACTTTACGCCAATCCCAACAAGGAAATACATCCGTATACTCATCACCATCCACATAAGTATAGAGAGCACCGTCTGCCAGATAATACCCCTTTACATTATCAGTGCCCGACTCTGTACCAATCACCCTGTCCGATGCCATCCTCACAGATGCCATCCAAGTGGGACAACGATGGATTGTCATATCTGATTTCCAGAAATGATACTGCCCTAACAACGAAGTTGGAGTATTACCAAGGTTTTCATCAATCAAGAGCTGATAGGTATTACTGTCTTTACTATTCACCTGCGCCAACATATTGGCAGAGAACAAACTCGAAAAAGCTTTGTTTCGCTGTGCCTGCTTGTAAAGCTGTCTTCCGAGATTATTTACATCCATCTTGTTTTTCCACAGAATTCTCCGTACACCTTCATTAGTATAGTTAGTTATAATCTGAAAACGCTCCTCATCCAATGCCAACGAAGTGTCATCAAGAATATATGCCCAGAAACTCATAGTAGCCAAATAAGCTGCACCATAATTCCCGACCTGCTGTTGAGGTCCATGTTGATGAAAACTATAATCAACCTTAATTCCTTCTGATTTACCATAAGCCATCTTGATCTCATCGTTTATAGCATTCCTTGCTTTCCACACTAGTTGAAGGTCATTCAGCAACAAACCTTTCACCAACACATTGCCGGCTAACCAAACCTTATTTTGAGCTGTCATCCCTATCTTTGCCTGACTCATCACTTCTATAGCGTGTTTCTTTTCTTCCGTCGACAATTGATCTTCAAATAAGATAAACACAGCTCCCAGTACTTTAGGTATACCAATTTCATTATACCACCAATTGGCAGCTATCGGCTTCATTCGAAACCAATAGCCTATGGCTTTATGGATAGCCTCTGCAACCTCAGCCGATTTATAAAAATCATGCTCCGGATTACTATAAACTTTAGTCAGCTCAAGCACACGGGCTGCATGGATCCGCGGAAGCCAGCTGGCAGCCTTGCTATTAGTAAAATCAAGGTCACTCCAACTACCCTCCTCACTCAAGTCTGATAATAATTGACGAACGTACCCGACTTCTATCGGGCAACGTTCCATCAATTCTACAACCATCTGATCACCGACGATCTTTTCATGCGAAGTCTGACACATCAGCCGTATTAGCTGCTGTTCTGATTTGTTTTTATACAATATACTTTCTATATACTTCTGCCTGATGATGGATAAATCATCGGCTTTCAATCCCAAAGTAAAAATGAAAATGAAAAGTAAAAGTACAAAAACATAGCGTATCATATGTGATGCCATTTATTTCTCTATAAGTTCAAATTCTGTAACTTTCAAATTATCCGAACTGTTCCCGACAAAAAGTTTAAAGCTACCCGGCTCTGTTACGAACTGTCTATCTGCATTAAAGAACCCCAATTCCTGTTCTGACAGAGTAAATTCAATCTTCCGGGTTTCTCCGGGTAACAATTCTATTTGCCGGATTCCACACAATTCAAGAACCGGACGGGTCACGGAACTGGCAACGTCCTGCAAATAAAGCTGGACGGTTTCTTTGCCCGTATACTTTCCCGTATTCTTAACAAAAGTAGTCACGACCACTGACTCTCCTGACCTATATTCTTTTTTTGATATCACAGGAGCAGCAATTTCAAAAGTTGTATAGCTCAAACCATATCCGAATGCATAGGCAGGTTTCACACTCTCATCCATATAACCGCTTACCCACGGATTGTTTGGTGTCCAAGCACGACCTGTACTTTTATGATTGTAATATATCGGACACTGACCTACATGACGGGGAAATGTCATTGGCAATTTACCAGACGGATTATAGCTACCAGTAAGCACATCTGCTATAGAATTACCAGCTTCCGTACCTAACCACCAAGTCACAAGAATGGCATCGGTATAAGGTTCCATATCGGAGAAAATCAACGGACGACCACCCATAACCAAAGTTACAACAGGTTTCCCGGCCTTTTCCTTTATTTGTTTCACCATCAACTGCTGATTGGCATTGACACTAATATCAACTTTCGATTTCGCTTCTCCGGAATCCATGGCACGCTCTCCTACCGATACAATAAGCACATCATAACCAGAAAGATCCGGTAATGGTTTCAATTCATTCGTTTCCAAATCATAACCTTCTATATAGGTAACCTTAGCCTTGGAAAAAGCAGCTTTCAAACCATCAAAAACAGAAATCACCTCTTCTGCCTTGCCAATGGCAGACCAATTCCCCAGCATATCCTTATTAGCCTTATTCAAGGGACCGATTAAAGCTATATTACGTACGGTTGACGCAATAGGCAGAACATTCTGATTTTTCAGCAGGACGATTGAACCGGCTCCAGCTTCACGGGCTACTTTCCTGTGAACCGCATTCACTTTCTTGTCTCCGATTTCCTTCTCACAATAATTATAACGATAAGGGTCATCAAACAAGCCCAATTCAAATTTTACCGTTAAGATACGTTTTACAGCATCATCAATCAAAGTAATGTCTACAGCGCCCTCTTTCACTAAATCTACCAGATGCCTGGCATAAGTCATAGAATGCATATCCATGTCACAACCTGCAATAGCAGCCAGACGTCCTGCATCTTTATTGTCTTTTGCCATCCGGTGTTTGGCAATCTCACTAACAGAACCCCAGTCACTGACTACAAAGCCTGTGAATCCCCATTCTCCCTTCAAAACATCCCTTAAAAGAGGCTTATGGGCCGTTGCAGGAATACCGTTTATCTCATTAAAAGCATTCATAAAAGTGCCCACTCCGGCTTCTACTGCAGCCCGGAATGGTGGTAAATATACTTGTTGAAGTGTATGTTCCGAGATATCAGCTTCGGCATAATCTTTACCTGCTACCGCCGCTCCATAAGCAGCAAAATGCTTCGCACAAGCAAGCACAGTGTTTCTATCATTATAATTGGTACCCTGAAAACCTTCTACACGAGCCTTTGCCACCTGACTACCATACCAAGGGTCTTCACCGGCTCCTTCCATCGAACGCCCCCAACGGGCATCCCTGGAGATATCAACCATGGGAGCAAACGTCCAGTGAATCCCATGGGCAGAAGTCTCCGCCGCCGCCACACTGGCTGTTTTTTTTATCAATTCCAGATTAAAACTGGCAGCTTCAGCCATCGGTATCGGGAAAATAGTCCTCATCCCATGTACAACATCCAAACCAAAAATCAACGGAATCCTCAAACGGGACTGCATAGCCAAATCCTGATATTGCCTTGCACGCTCTACAGTCAATATATTAAAAATAGAACCTACCTCACCACGTTTGATTTCTTCCGTATGATTACGACTGTCAAGAGAAGGTCCGGTCAGAAGCTTATTATTGGAATACTGAATCATTTGCCCGACTTTTTCTTCCAAAGTCATAAGATTCAGTACAGAATCTACTTGATGGGTATAATCCTTCTTCCTTGTCTGAGCAGACAAGGAAGTTGCCATAATCCCTAGAATTATTGCACACAAAAGACTATTCTTTTTCATATTATCACTTATTATTATAGAATTCTTTCATCACATACCAGGCCTTTTTCCTGAACCCCTGATCAGAAATAAGCCCTTTCCGGTTCCAACCTTCCTGATTCGTAGGATGAAAACGATACGGAGAACGGAAATCAAATAGTATCCAAGGAGAAATACCAGCCAGATTTTCCACACGGCTGAACATCTCCAAATTATCTCTGAACAGCTTTTCCTGATATTCTTCGCTCCATGAACTTGTTAAAGTAGAATCTCCCGATTGCCCGTAAAGGGCTTCACCACCAAATTCAGAGAAAATCAACGGTTTACCGAGAGCCACATTCCAACGTACTTCCGAAGGATCTGACGGCCAGGCATGGTACCACCCCATATATTTATTAATCGACACCACATCCAACTCTTCGATAAAAGAATCATTCATTTCAAAAGCCTTCGTTTCAGGATTCAGCTTCGGCAGATCGAAAGCTGCTGTTATCAGACGAGTAGTATCCATCTCGTGACAGTGTTCGACAAGACTCTTCAGAAAAGCATTGCGGGCTTCGGAAGGAGCTGTTTCATTGGCAACTCCCCAGAAGGTCAAGGCACACCTGTTCCTGTCACGCATAACCATTTCCGTATACATTTTTTGCGCCTTCATACGCGTCTCGGCATTTTTAAAATCAATTCCTTGCCAAATAGGAATTTCTTCCCACAACATAATACCCATCTTTTCAGCTAGACGAACGATATATTCATTTTGTGGATAATGCGCTAGACGCACTAAATTAGCACCCAACTCCTTTGCTTCAGAAAGTAATGCTACAGCATCCTGCTCTGAAAATGCTCTTCCCTGGCGTTGCGCTATCTCTTCATGAAAACTGATTCCTTTCATAAAGACCGGAGTGTCATTCAAATAAATCTTCGTCCCTTTCACACTAAGATTACGAAAACCTATATTCTCTTTCACATGGTCCGTTGCAGTGGAAACAGTGACTTGGTAAAGTTTAGGTTTTTGGGGCGACCAACGTTCCAGTTTCTTAGCACGGAAAGATATTTTCGCCATTCCTTGTCCGTCAGTCTGCACTTCAGATGCGATTTTCAGTTCAGGAATTTCAATTCTCACTTTCTGGCCCGCTTTCTGCTCTGACAGTTGTAAGGTTGCATGAATATAATCTGGCTTGTATTTATCCAGTTGTATAAAGTAATTGCTGATATATACTTTAGGAGTACGTACTAACATCACATCACGCGTTATGCCGCCATAATTCCACCAGTCAAATGACAGCGCAGGAATTGCATCTACCGTCCGAGTATTATTCACTTCCACAGCCAGAAAGTTTTCTCCTGCTTTTACCAAATCAGTGATATTGAACTGAAACGGCGTAAATCCACCTTCATGACTACCTATCTCTTTTCCATTCAGATAGACCCGGCAACGGTAACTCACAGCTCCAAAGTAGAGAAACAGGTTCTCATCCTGATTTTTACTCACCTCAAATTTACGGGCATACCACACCGTACCTTCATAATATTTAAGTTCTGGAAGCTGCGAATTCCAGTCGGAAGGCACATTCAAACGTAGCCCTCCTTCGAACTCATACTCTTTAAAATCAGCCTTATTTCTTAAAGGTCTGTTCTTATAGATAGAGGTTCGCCGACCTTGCTGATAAGGATCAATAATAGCATTCCACTTCCCATTCAAAAAAGTGTATTGTCTACCATATACATTCGTCAGTAACTCCTGAGCACCAACGTACTGGCCATTACAGATCGTTATCAGAAATAAAATCCAACCTAAAAATTTCTCCTTCATAAGTATTTCTCTATTACTTTTTATAAATTTTCATTGCACATCCGCCCCCTTCTGCCAAATTCACCGTTAGCTTACGATTTTGGGGAACAAAGATAACAGACTTCCGATAATCAGAAGCTATCTTATCTGCATTTATACCATCTTTATAAAGTTCAATTGTCCATTCCCCTTCACCCAGAAATGACAAATCAAATTTCATTGTACGCTTTTTCCAATTAGTCAGCGCTCCCACATACCAAACATCTCCTTTACGACGAGCCATTGAGATATATTCTCCTATTTTTCCATTCAAGGCTTTTGTTTCATCCCATACTGTCGGAATATCTGAAATATAAGAGGTACACTCAGATTCACGTTCATAGAGAACAGGACTATCACACAACATGGATAGCGGAGCCTCAAATATTACATATTCAGCCAGCTGGCGGCAACGAGTTCCCATACTCATAGGTTCTTCATTAACAGCGCGAAAATTACGTTTATTGCCATTTTTCATTGCACCCTGGGTATAATCTACAGGTCCCGCTATCATACGAATAAAAGGCATAGTCACATCATAGGTAACCTGATCCACCTTCTCACTGCCAGAGAACTTCAACTGCTCCAAGCCATGTACGCCTTCAAAATTAATCACATTCGGATAAGTACGATTCATTCCTGTCGGTTTATAAGTGCCATGATAATCTAACATTAAATGGTATTTTGCAGCTATCTCAGCCCCACGATAGTGAAAATCAACCATTGCCTGGTCGTCACGGTCCATGAAGTCTACCTTGAAGCCCTTAATGCCCAATTCTGAATAATGCTTGCAGATTCTTTCCAAATCACGTTCAAAAGCATAGTAACCGGCCCACAAGATCAGCCCTACATGTTTAGAATCAGCATAAGCAACCAACTCTTTCAAATCTATTTCCGGCACAACCTGAAATAAATCAGCTTTTAGATTTACGGCCCAGCCCTCATCCAAAATCACGTACTCAATACCATGCTTAGAAGCAAAATCAATATATGCTTTATAGGTAACATTGTTCACACCAGCCTTGAAATCTACACCGGACAACCCGCAACTGTTCCACCATTCCCAAGCCACCTTTCCAGGTTTAATCCATGAAGTATCTTCCAATCGGGAGGGAGCAGCCAGTTTATAAACCATATCATTATCAAGGAGTTCTTTATCATCAGAAGATACAATAGCAATGCGCCAGGGAAAACTTCGTCTGCCGGAGCACTTCGCAATATAATCTTCTCTTGCAGTAACCAGCTTTTGCAATTTATTATGTCCACCTTGTATCGTTTCTTTCGGATACGGAGCAAAAACACCTTTCAAAGAATTAGACTGATTCGCATTGCGAACAAACATGCCGGGATAACTCTCCACGTCTGATTCTGCAATACAAAGCTTCTTTCCATCTTTCAATTCCACAACAACCGGAGTAAAAGCCAATTGATTAGTACCCATTTCACTTAGATTGACATGTGTATAGACATTCTCAAAAGAATTGAAGAACTGGGCTTCCACCTTTTTATTCTTTCCTCCTCTCACATAAGGAATATACGTCATATAATCATCGTCAAAATTAAATGTAGCTTCTTCAGCTATTACATTAAAAGGTTTATTCTCCGTAACGATGAAGCGATATGCAACTCCTTCATCATAGGCTCTGAATTCTAATTGGAATCCGTCCCTGAAAGTAAGAGACAGCTCATTACAACGATTTCTTATCTCACTCCGTTTGTAGATGGCAGTAGTGATATTCTCATCAACCACACGCCTACGTACATTCTTGACTTTAGACTTCACGCCTAATATTTTATTATTGCTTAATGACATAGAAATAGGCGAAGAGACAATAATCGCAGTATTTTCATGTTTTAAGGAATAACAAATTTTATCACCGGCTTCGATACTTAATTCAAGCTTACCATTCGGTGACTTTAACTGATATTGTTTCTGAGCTATACTAAAACTCAGGAATGCACTCAGAAATGTAAGTGTCAGACAAAATCTTCTCATAAATCTATTTATTGGTTTTAAGTGATATTTTGATTAATATTAAATTAAATAATACGTCACAAATATAGACATTTACTGAAATCAGGTTTGTGTTTATGTATGAAATCATCGGGAACGTTTGCAAATTCAATATTACATTAAAAAGCTATATATAAGATATTTATCTAAAATATGAAATACGAAATCGTTTCCAATAATTTCATCTGTATACCTATTGTATATGTTATAGTATTCACTTATTTTCGCACAAAAACAATTCACTATGAAACATTTATTATTTATTTTTCTATTTGTTTCTTTAAGCGTACAAGCTAAAGTAACATTACCAGCCATCTATTCTGATGGAATGGTACTACAAAGGAACCAACCTATTCGTATATGGGGGCAGGCTGATCCAAAGGAAAAAATACAAATCTTATTCGCAGAGCAAAAACAAACAGCAAAAGCCGATGGCAAGGGATACTGGGAAGTGAATCTGAAAGCTCTGGAAGCTGGCGGCCCCTACCAACTGCAAATCATCGGAAAAGAAAACCAAATAAGTATCAAGGATATTCTTATCGGAGATGTATGGTTATGTAGCGGACAATCTAACATGCAATGGGTAGTAAATAACGTCACTAATGCGGAAGTGGAGAAAAAGAATGCCAATTATCCGCAAATCCGAACTTTAAACATACCTCGCCGTATGGAATTATCCCCTAAAGATACAATCAGCGCAACATGGCTCGTATGTTCACCTGAAAACGTAGGCCGTTTCTCCGGAGTTGCTTATTTCTTTGCTAAAAAGGTTTATGAGGAAACAAACATACCTATTGGTATCATAAATTCATCATGGGGCGGTACAATCGTGGAAACCTGGACAAGTCTGGAAGCTGCCAATACACTGCCACAAAAACGACTCGATCGATATAACAAAAATGAGAAACTATTCCCCCCTACAGAATACCTTACACGAAAAAATAAGGAAGCAAAGCGTAATGATTATCCATCATTGGTATACAATGCAATGATCCATCCGCTGCTATCCTTCTCCATTAAGGGAGTTCTCTGGTATCAGGGAGAAAATAATGTAGGAAATGCAGAACCTTATACCGATTGGCTCACATGTATGATTGGAGATTGGCGTAACCGCTGGAATTCAGAATTACCGTTTTATATCATCCAGCTTCCCAACTTCGATTCTATCAACAAGAAACCACTTTGGGCGGAAATGCGAGATGCTCAAAGTAAAGTTCTGGCAGTTCCTGGAACCCATCTCATCGTAACCAGTGACTTGGGAGACCCCTATGACCTTCATCCCCGCAACAAACAAGAGGTAGGTATGAGAGCAGCATTACAAGCGTTACATTACGAGTACGGGTATTCAGATATTGTCAGTGAAAGCCCCATGTTTGAACGCATGGAAATCAATGGTGACAAAGTCATAATTACATTCAAAAATACAGGTTCCGGTTTAGAAATACGTAGCCGATATGGATGTCTGCAAGGTTTTGCCATCGCAGGAGAAGACAAAAAATTCCACTGGGCGCTGGGAGAACTCAAAGATAACCGAATTGTTATTTGGAGTCCGAAAGTCCCTAATCCTGTTGCCGTACGCTATAACTGGGAAAATAATCCGGACGGAAATCTTTATAATAAGGACGGCTTACCGGCTTGCCTGTTCCGTACAGATAATTGGTAAGCATTATCTATTTCACATCGCTAAAGAATCAAATGATATTATCTTTTTAACAGAACTGCTCCTAAGGTTTCGTATCTGACTTTTTGGGGCAGTTTAAAATTGTGAGGTGCAGTTTATTTAGACGATCTTGTTATCCCTGAATATACATTTCCAAATCTTTGCAATCGACTCTGTAAACGAATAAATTAAGTGTTCTTATACTTCTCCTTATATACTTTAGGAGAAACACCATAAACACTCTTAAAATAATCACCAAAATGATTATAACTGCCAAATCCTGTTTGATAAGCAATTTCCGTTGCTGTCTGTTGAGAAGTACGAAGCATTTCAGCAGCACACTCCAAACGGATATTACGAATCAACTCTGCCGGAGAAAGATTAGTAATAGCCTTTACCTTACGATATAACTTAGCCCTGCTCACTCCCATTTCCCTACATAACATTTCCACATCCAACTCAGGATTAGAAAGGTGTGTTTTCACTACTGCTTCATATTGTTCAGCAAAAGATTTATCTGCAGGTTCCAACTCAATGCCTACACTCTTTAAAGAGAGTTGTTTTCCATAAATCTCTTTCAATTTCTTCCGACCGCTCAGAATATTATTAATACGGACTATCAGGGTAGAGACTTTGAAAGGTTTCACAAGATAGTCATCTGCACCGGCCTGGAAGCCTTCTTCAACATATATCGTCATGGATTTTGCAGTCAGCAATATGACAGGAAGATGGCAAAGAGAAGGGTTCTCTTTAATATACGTACATAATTCCATGCCATCCATTTCAGGCATCATGACATCACTCACTACTAATGACACATTTTTTTTGCCTAATACCTCCAGTGCTTCACGTCCATTCTGAGCTGTAACAACTTTAAAGTTTCTCGACAATTCTTTCTGAAGATAAGTCAGAATTTCAATATTATCATCTACCAACAAAATCGTCTCAGAAATCGAAGTAACTTTAAAAGAAGAAGCATCGTCTACTGCATCTTCACTCTCATCCAATGTGCCTTGAACCGCCATTTCATAACATTTATCATATCTCCACGGCAAATCAATAGAAAAACAAGTACCATGCGGTTCCCTGCGTCTGACCGATATAGTTCCCTGATGTTTTTCTACAATAGCTCTTGCTATAGTCAGACCGACTCCACTACCTCCCATCTGTCCATGCAAATCCTGATGAGACAGTGCAAAAGGTTTGAATATCTTGTTTATATCCTCATTGGATATTCCAACTCCAGTGTCTTTCACTTCAATGTGTATTTTCGGCTTCTCTCCTTCAATCAAGGAAACAGCCAAAATAACAGTTCCTCCCTCCGGAGTAAACTTCAGAGCATTGGACAATAAATTAAAGAACACTTTCTCTAATGCGTCCTTATCAAATGTAGCTAATATAGGCGTCTCTGGCAGAGAAAGCTGCAATGCTATATCTCTTTGCCGGGCAGTAACCTGAAAAGAGTAGTAAATCTCCTGAATAAAATCATTAAAATTAAAAGAAGATAGTTCCAGTTCCCCATTCCCATTCTCTATCTTCCTCAAATCCATCAGGTCATTTACCAACGTAAGTAATCGTTTGGCATTACGACGGATTAACAGCAAGTCTTCTTTTACTCCGGAAACATGTATTATCTTCTTCTGTATCTCGTCCAAAGGATTCAGAATCAAAGTTAACGGAGTCCTGAATTCATGCGCCACTTGCGTAAAAAAGGTCTGCAATTCCCGGTTGAACTCCTCAGATTTATCCTTTTCCATTTGTTTGAGGTACAGTTCGTGCTCTAACCGTTGTTTTCTTTGCTTATAGGCAATATAGCGTTGCAATATGTAGAAAATAATAGCAGCATAAATAACAAATGCCCACCAACGCGCCCATAAAGGGGGAAGCACTTCAATTTTCAAATGAGTTTCCGGTCCTATCGTTCCATCATTATTAAGTGCTTTGATCCTTAAAAGGTAGTTACCGGGAGCAAGATTACTATAGAATACTTCACGACGATTACCCGCATCCACCCAATCTGGATCTACTCCATCCATCTTATAAAAGAACCGGTCGCTATTACCATATATATGGTTATCACTCGCATAGGCTATCGCAATGTTTGTCTGATTGTGTTTTAAGCATAACACAGATGTCTCAGCCAAGCATTTATCTAACACAGAACCGTCACAAGGTCTTTGCAATTTATTATTAATACGCAACGTAGTAAGAATCACAGAAGCCGGCGTATCATTCAACATAAAATTCCGGTTATCTACCATTACATATCCGGTATTACCCAATATCCAAAAACAATTGGCTGAATCTATCAGACTGGAAGCATCCATATCGGTCAGACGCAAACCGTTGTTATTATCAAAAGTATGTAATTGGTCTTCTTTGAAGTTGAACAAATACAACTTGTGTGCACCAATTACCCATAACCTCTCTTCATTCTGTTTTGCAACAAAATAAAGTTTATCCGAATGAACCTTGGTATGCGACAAATGTTGCTTTCGCAATTTCCAATGTTTATCTACAGATAAGAGCCCCTGTCTCTCAGTCGTCATCCATAGGTTATGCTCCGAATCCCGGCAAAAAGAAGTTATACTAAGCGATTTATCTGCAGGAACTCCCAAATCTGCCGCGCTTATCTGTTTCTTTTGTCCTATATTCAGATCATAGACATACAATCCTTCCTTCTGGGTGGCAAACACAAGTATTCCGGGATCTATTTCATCAATATAATTCGAGCATGGAAATTGCACGGAGTCCATATCTAGACAGAAAACGCCCTGATCCTGTACAGATATCCACCAATGCTCTCTGGAGTCTTTGAAGATATACAATATATTTGTATTATCGTACTTTCGCAATAATGAAAACTTATTCCTCTTTATAGAATAATTATAAACTTCTCCCCGTTGATTACCGCACATGATTGTATCACCCGATATACAGATTGATTTAATGATATTATCATTGTGGTGCTTGTTTTCATTCAGCCAGAAGGATTCTACCTGACCTGTTTCCGGACGATGACGCAGCAAGCCGTTACCTTCTGTCGCGAACCAGATATTATTATCAGCATCTTCTTTTGCCATCCTGAAGCGTCCTGCCAAATGGGAAGGAGCAAAGAATCTGAAACGCTGATTATAGCTGTGACTGTAGTTCACACCACCGGCATATGTACCGACCCACACTATTCCTTGCCTATCCTTAAACAAAGAATATATGGAATAATAACTCAGACCTCCTTCTTCTCCGATTTCCCCTTTTTCTACTATCACCTCCTCCATATTATCCTTATGCAGCCTAAACAGGCCATTGAAAGTACCAATCAACATATAGTCCTTATTCAACTCTATGATATCCCTGATCTCTTTATTAAGGAGAGATGTAGAAGAAAGCTTATAAGTTTTCACTTCCTTGGTCTGAGGATTATATTTGTTGATACATATACCTACAATCACGCTCCAAAGACAACCTTCTGAATCCACCCGCAACACATTTATCAATCCGTCAGTCAAGGGACCTTTCTCTATAGACCTGGGATAAATATGCTCAAGCAATTGCCAGTTTTCATCATATACAATAATGCCATGTTGGCGAGTGCCTACGTAATATTTCCCACCAGCCTGCACAAATGCAGAATATCGATATTCCTCCGGAGCGTCTTGCAGAACCACAAGAGTATCTTTCTCCATATCATATCTGAATATTTTCTTTTCCGTATAGGCTACAAAGCTCCCTCGCTTATCAACTCCAATCCCAACCCAACGACTACTTTGGTTCTTGTCATACAGGAAACTTTTTACTTGCTGAGTAGAATATTTCATCCTGTCCAAACCGTTTTCATGCAATATCCATAAATTCTTATCCCTGTCCTGAATGATACGGCGTATTTTATTACCTCCAAGAGTGGGTTGAGTATTGGTACTGAAAATCTCGATACGCTGTCCGTCATAACGGTTTAAACCATTATCACTTCCCAGCCAGATAAAACCATCCTTATCCTGATATATGGATTGCACATAATTATGAGAAAGTCCGTCTTCGGTAGTCAAATGTTCGAAGAACAATTTGTCAGTCAAAAGCTGGGCACTTCCACTCGACCAACAAAAAAAGAATAATATCAATAATATATATCGGCTAAACATGCTGCAAATATACCTTTTATTCCTTAATGACACAAATCCGGGAGTTTCTGAGACATGTCGTAAAGTCCTAAAATTCATTGCATTCTAACTTTGCAGCAACAATAAAGAAAATAATATTAACCCTAATAAAGTAAATACCATGAAATCTCAAGTAACACTTAAAACAATCGCTAAAGCACTAAATCTTTCTACTTCCACTGTATCCAGAGCTTTGGCAGACCAGTGGGATGTAAATTCGCAGACAAAAGAAATCGTAATGGAATTGGCCACCAAATTAAACTACAAGCCCAATATCATGGCAGTGAAACTTAAACAATGCCATAAGAATAATACGGAAGTCAGTAAACAACCTAAAATTACCATCAAAGAAATGGCACGCCAACTCAATCTGGCACCATCTACCATATCACGCGCATTAGCCAATAAAAAAGATATTAGCCTGAACACCAGAAAGGCTGTACAGGCTTTAGCTAAGAAGCTACATTATCGTCCAAATCCTATCGCTATCATCTTAAAACAACAACATACTAAACGTGCATCAGCATAATCTCATATTAATGCGAATCAAGAGTTGAAATTGATTCATAACCCGTCAGAAATGAACTAAATGCAATAGCTAACTCCTTTCTTAGGCATTCCTATGCTTTTTCCCTTCCAACGGTTAGCCTTTTCCATCCGAACGCTTATTCTTTCCACCGTGGAGTTTCTTTCTTTCCACCATGGTGGAAAGAATAAGTACCT